>NZ_JBDTKA010000129.1:0-83119 GCF_039935575.1 Lapillicoccus sp. | reverse complement strand
GCTCGTGGCCGCCAACCTCTCCGCCCTCCCGCCCAGCGCCGCACCCGAGGCCCGCGCCCGGCTGCTCATCGCGCAGGCAGCGACGGCATACCTCACCGAGATCGACCTCAACCCCCTCATGCTCACGACCGCGGCGCTGGAGCTGGTTCCCGAGTCACCCCCGTCACCGTTGCGCGCCGAAGCCCTCGCCGTGCACGCCAAGGCACTGCTGCAAGGCTCCAGCAACGAGGATTCGGCCCGCTACGCCGCCGAGGCGATCGAGCTCGCCACGTCGCTCGGACTGCGCAACCTCGCCCAGTCCACGGCTCTGGTGCTCGCCAAGATCGACGACCTCACGGGCGACCGCCGCGCCGCGCTCGCCCGGCTCGACGACGTGCTCGACCAGGCCCGGGCGTTGGACGACGCCGACGTCGAGCTACGCGGCCTGCACCAGCTGGGAGGTGTTCACTACGGCACCGGAGACTTCGTCCGGGCCCGCAAGGCGTACCTCGCGGCCACCGAACGGGCCCTCGACGCCCGGCGGCCATGGGCGCCCTACGGCCTCGACGCCCGCGGGCTCGCCGCACTGAGCTCGTATGCGCTCGGCGACTGGGACGACGCGGTGGCTGTCCTCGGGTCCGGGGGTGAGCTGCCGCCGCCGGCCGTGGAGGCGTTCTTGACGTCGGTCCGGCTGGCCGTCGAGGCCGGTCGCGGCTCCGCGGACGGGATCGCTCACGTCGCGATGGTGCGGCCGTTCTGGGAACGCGACGGGATGATCGTCGTCTGCAGCGCCTGCGCGGCCGTCGACCTCTACGGGGACCGCCTCGACCTCGAGTCCACCATCGCGATCCACGACGACGCCGTGACGACTCTCGAGCGGCTCTGGCCGGTCACGCCGCTGTGGGTACGGCTGCGGCTGCACGCCCTGCTCATCGGGCAGCTCGCCGGTCACGTGGCCGACCGGTCCCGCTCGGAACGAGTGAAGCTGGCCCGGTTGGGCGACGGCTACGCCGCGGCCGCGGCCGAGTTCTGGCAGGGCCGCTCGTTCGACGGGGCGTCGCGGGTCGAGGCACGGGCATGGCGGGCCAGGCTAGAGGCGGAGCACCTGCGGCTGCACTGGCTCGCCGATGTCGAGCCTCCCGATCCGGAGACTCTGGGTCAGGCCTGGCGCTCGAGCGTGGCGGCGTTCGACGAGCTGGGCCACGTCTACGAGGTCGCGCGTTCACAGACCCGGCTGGCTGCGGTCCTGCACACCACCGGCGAGGTCGCCGGTGCCCGCGAGCTCGTCACGCAGGCCAGGACCACGGCGCGACGACTCGGAGCGGACCCGCTGGTGCGCGAGCTGCGCACGGTGAGCGGGTCGAGCCGAGGTGCGCGCAGACGCGACGAACCGGCTCTTGCTGCGGTGACCCTGACCGCGCGGGAGCGCGAGATCCTCGCCCTCGTTGCCCAGGGCCGCAGCAACGGCGAGGTCGCCCGCCAGCTGTTCATCAGCACCAAGACGGTCAGCGTGCACGTCTCGAACATCCTCGCCAAGCTCGGGGCGGCAGGACGGACCGAAGCCGCCGCCATCGCCCGTCGCCAGGGCTTGTTGTCCAGCTGAGCGTGGCGGGGGCCGTCCAGCACGCCGCCGGGGGTGACGAACAGTTCTCGCAGCCGGGCATGCCCCCAGGTTGCTCACAGGCGGTGACCCGAGGATGACCGGGTTCCTGCCGGCCCGAAGGAGAAGCAGCTTGGTGAAGGATCCGCTGTCCGTAGGTCTCGTCGCGGTACCGAAGCAGCCGGGCGCTGGGCTGCGCCAGGTGTCCCGCGTGGCGCTGCCTGGCGTCGCGTTCTGGGCCGCCAAGGGCCTGTCGACGGCGATGGGAGAGTCGGTCTCGGACTGGTCGATCCGGGCTATGGTCCCTGAGCTGGCAGTGGTTCTCGGGTTCGTCGGTTTCGTGGCGGCACTGGCGATCCAGCTCACCCGGGGCCGATATGTCCCGTGGGCTTACTGGCTGGCAGTAGGGATGGTCGGCGTCTTCGGGACGATGGTCGCAGACGTCGCACACGTGGTGCTGCGGGTGCCATACGTGCTGTCGTTCCTCGGGTGCGCCGTCCTGCTCGCTGGGGTGTTCCTGCTGTGGCGACAACGCGAAGGGACGGTCGACGTCCACGCGGTGACAACGTCGACTCGGGAGGTCTACTACTGGGCGGCGGTGGTGCTGACCTTCGCGATGGGGACCGCCCTGGGTGACATGGCTGCGGTCACCCTGCATCTGGGTTACCTGACCACCGCCGTCGCGTTCGCTGTCCTTATCCTCCTTCCTGTGATCGGCTACCGGTTCCTGAGATGGAACGCTGTCGCCTGCTTCTGGTCGGCGTACGTGCTGACCCGCCCATTGGGCGCCTCGATCGCGGACTGGCTCGGAAAACCGACCACCGAAGGCGGCCTCAACGCGGGCGCCGGCCTGGTGGGGCTGCTGCTTGCGCTTGCCATGGCGGGCGTGGTGGCGTGGTCGGCGCGACCAGGTGCCAAAACCCCCTGAGTGTCCGCGCTCACGAACCCACGATGTCCTACATCGTCCACGCGCCGCTGTGCCCTGCCGCGTGGGGTTGCTGTCATTTCGATGCGGGTCTACGGTCGGGACGTCCAGACGCCCCTTTCGTATCTTTCGAGCAGCCCCGGCGGCCGGGACGGAACGTGCGGCCCGCAGCCGGTGGCGGAATGGAGACTGAGCAGCACCCGCACGTGAGGCGCCTGTGTCGACTCCCCATCACCCTTATGCGAGGAGTACGTGCATGCCCACCTTGAAACAGTCTGCGGTCCTCATCACCGCCGGGGCCCTGGCCGCCGCATCGATCTTCACCCTCGGCGCATCCCAGGCGTCCGCGCAGACGTTTGGCTTCCAGAACCTCAACCAGATCCAAAAACGGCACGTGTCTGGCCTGCTCGCGAGCGAGCTCGACCTCGCGGCGCAGCCACAGGCGCGCAGCGCAGCACCGCTTCGGGCAGCGGCCCTGACGGTTCCACAGACACCCGGCCCGAACGGGTGTCGCGCTGACCGAGGCTCGAACGTGAAGGTCAACGTCAACTGCCTCAATCTCAGCGACGTCGACCTGCAGGGACGTGGCCAGTCGCAGAACGAGACGTCGGTTGCGGTCGACCCGAACAATCCGGACCACGTCGTGGCCAGCTACAACGACTACCGGCGCGGCGACGGCACCTGCGGAGTCTCGTACTCCCTCAACGGCGGTCGCACCTGGGCCGACACGACCACTCCGAACGGCTTCACCCGCGGCGACTTCGTCGGCAAGGCCCGGGAGTACTGGCAGGCCGGTGGTGACACGTCGGTTGCCTGGGACACCAAGGGCAACGTCTACCTCTCCTGCCAGCAGTTCAACCGCGGGAGCGCGGTCACCCCCAACCCGGACCAGTCCAGCGCCTTCTACGTCTACCGGTCCACCCACACCCAAGGCGCCTCGTTCAACTTCCCCGGGCGGCCCGTGGCCACGAACAACGACACCGCCGGCGCCGGCAACGTGCTGCTGGACAAGCAGTTGCTGACTGTGGACAGCAACAAGGGCAGCAAGTACGCCGACCGGGTCTACGTCACGTGGACCACCTTCGCCGCCGACGGCACCGGCTACATCTACGAGGCGTACTCCAAGGACTACGGCGAGACGTTCTCGGCACCGGTCCTGGTCAGCAGGAACAGCCGGCTGTGCGGCAACAGCTTCGGCCTGCCGACACCGCAGGGCGGCTGCAACCAGAACCAGGACTCCCAGCCCTTCGTCGGCAAGGACGGCACGCTCTACGTCGTCTACAACAACTTCAACAACGCCGTGACCGGGCCGGACAACCGCAGCCAGGTGCTGCTCTCCCGGTCCACCAACGGCGGCGCCAGCTTCAGTGCGCCGGTGAAGGTCGGCGACTACTTCGAGCTCCCGGACTGCGCCACCTACCAAGGTGGGGCTGACGCGGGACGGGCCTGCGTCCCAGAGAAAGGCGCGAGCCAGAACTCGATCTTCCGGGCCAGCAACTACCCGGTCGGTGCTGCCGACCCGACCGACCCGAACCGGGTTGTGGTGACCTTCGGTTCGTACATCAACCGCAACTCCAACGAGCAGCGCGGCTGCACCCCAACCGGGTTCTCCGCCTTCGGGGGCAACACCTACGCAGGCGTCAAGGACGGCGGCTGCAACAACGACATCGTCTACAGCGTGTCCGGTGACCAGGGAAGTTCCTTCTCCGGCACCAGCATCGACCCGCGGCAGCTGCCGGTAGTCACCGACAGCCCGAAGCAGACGAGCACCGACCAGTTCTGGCAGTGGGCTGCCTTCACCCCGTCAGGCACGCTCGTGGCCAGCTACTACGACCGCTCCTACGGCAACGACAACACCACCGGCAACTCGGACATCACGGTGTCGGCGTCGCATGACCGGGTCGGTTTCGCCCACAAGCGGGCCACCTCCGCGCCGATGCCGCCGCCCACCCAGTTCGCCGGCTTGTTCTACGGCGACTACGCCGGCCTCACGGTCACCGACACCACGGCATACCCGGTGTGGTCGGACACCCGCACCGTCGATGAGTTCCTCTGCCCGGGGACCGGCACGCCTGCGGTCGCACCAACGGTCTGCAGCGGCTCGGCGCCGAACGCGCCCTTCGCCAACGACCAGGACATCTACACGGCAGCGGTGCCCATCCCGTAGCCGAACCTCCCACGCTGGCGCCCCGTTCCGGGTTTGGTCCGGACCGGGGCGCCACTGCGTGAGCAGCAGGCTGACGTCCGCACGCACGTATGCGTCGGGTCGTCGGGTCAGGTCGCTGCAGGCTTGGGCAGCGGGCCCGATCCAGTACCGGGCACCGGCGTGACCTGCACGCTGAGATCGAAGACCTGTTGGGCGATGGCGCAGGGCGGCGCCCCGTGCAAGCACGCCGCGTCGGTATGCGCGGACACCAGCGCAGCGCCAGGGCGCACAGCGATGAACCTCGACACGGCCGGCCCCGTGGGGTACCCGACGGCCCGTACGGTCGACAGGGACTGCAACGGCGGCTCCGGGTCGCGGGCGACCGAATGCGCCGACGGAGCGACCCAACCGTCGCCAAGTGTGACGACCAGGCGCTGACCGACGTGCAGGGTCACCACCTGGCCACGCTCGGCGTACCCCACGACCACGTCATCCGGAACGCTCGCGCTCATCTGACCTCCAGGCCCTGGCAACGACGACGTCGCAGAGCTATTCGCAGCCGGAGCCATCACGGTTCCTGACCTCGTGCCGGATGCGGCCACCGAGCGCGGCGACAGGGCTCCTCCGCATGAGGTCACGAGACCGATGCCGCCGGCAGCGGCCAGGGCCAGCGAGACAGCCCGGACCCGCGCCGAGTGCACCGTCCGTCGAGGCTCGTCAGCTGTTCCTCGCCGCATCTTTCGACTATAAGCACCGTCCCATGACTCGATCACCGGTCCGGGCATACCCTGCCCGCGCGGGGAACCGTCATGACGTGAGCTCGCCATTTCCCGTGATGCCCTCGACAGGCATGCCTGCTTGACTACCGCGCGCACCCACGCACCTCGAAGATGTCCACGTCGCTCATGTCCGACGCGCCTCAAGGGGCATCGACTGCCGCGCCGTTAGGGTTTGACACATGCTCGACCGGCTGCGCGCGTTCCGGGAGCGGCAGCGCGAGCGGGTCGCGGCGACACGGCGCAGCGCGGCGTCCTGGGCTGAGGAGACTCGGTCCGACGAACCCCCCGAGGACGACCAGCTGACGCACGACCTGCTCAGCGACACCCTCCCCCTGGGAGCGCCGGCGGCGGACTCTTCGGACTTCGTCGACTCCACCCGCCGCCCGGCCGTCTCGCCGTCAGCAGCCTCGGCATCCGCCGGCCGAGAAGGTACCTCGCGTCCCTTCGGACAGGTGGGCCGCCCGCTCAATCGACAGTCGCCCTTCTACGTGGGGTTCGTGGGCGCGATCGGGGTGCTCGCGGCATACGCGCTCTGGCAGGCGGTTGCCTCGCTGGGCACCGTCATCACCCTGCTCACGGTGGCCTTCTTCCTCACCCTGGCTCTCAACCCGCTCGTCGAGTTCCTCGTGAGACGCGGCCTGCGCCGCGGCGGCGCGGTCACGGCGGTGTTCGCCCTGGCCGTCGCGGTGTTCGTTCTCCTCGGGATCGTCGTGGTCCCACCCGTGACCCAGCAGGCCGCTGACCTGGCCCGCAACGCTCCCGGCTACCTCGACAACCTCCTGCAGAACCCCCGCATCCAGGACATCGACCAGCACTACCACGTGATCGACAAGGTCCAGGAAGAGATCAACAAACGCCTCACGGACAGCCAGTTCATGTCTGAGGTCGCCGGCGGCGTGCTCGGCGCGGGCCGGATCATCGCGTCGGGGATCTTCTCCACCCTGACGGTGCTGGTCCTGACCCTCTACTTCCTGTCGTCGCTCCCGACCCTCAAGCAGGCGGCGTACGCGGTCGTCCCCGCCAGCCGCCGCCCGCGGGTGATCTCGCTGTCCGAGGAGATCATGCGCCGGGTCGGGTCGTACGCGATCGGGCAGGTGGTCGTGGCGGGAGTCAACGCCTGCTTCTCCTGGGTGATGATGACGATCGTCGGCATCCCGTATGCCGCGGTGCTGGCAGTGGCGGTCGGGTTCCTCGGGCTGGTGCCGATGGTCGGCGCCACCCTCGGCGCTGTCCTCGTGGCAGTGGTGGCCCTGTTCGACGACCCGACGAAGGCGGTCATCGCGCTCGTCTACTTCATCATCTACCAGCAGACCGAGAACTACCTCGTGGCGCCGCGGATCATGCAGCGCACCGTCTCCGTGCCCGGCTCCGTGACCATCGTGGCCGCCCTGATCGGCGGCACCCTGCTGGGTGCGCTCGGTGCGCTGCTCGCCATCCCGGCAGCAGCCGGCTTGCTGCTGCTCTACGACGAGGTGCTCGTGCCGCGGATGAGACGGGTCTAGCTGCGCTTCGTAGCAGCGCTGTCAGCGCACCCCGCCCATCAGGCGACGGAGCCAGGGAGTGACCAGCGCCAGGACGACGCCCACCACGATGGCGATCCCGCCGAGGATCGCAAAGTAGGGCACCTGGTTCTCGACGGTGTATCCCTCGGCGAGCCGGCCGGCCATCGCCGTCCCGAGCGCGACCGAGAGAAAGAACAACGCGACCATCTGCGTGTGGAACTTCTGCGGCGCGAGCTTGGTCGCGAGCGAGAGGCCCACCGGCGACAGCAGCAGCTCGGCGATGGTGAAGACGAAGATCACCCCGATCACCCCGAGCAGAGGAGCCGAGTTGGCCTCGGTGCTGGCCATCGGGATGAAGAGCAGGAACGCGATGCCCATCACGACGGTCCCGGCAGCGAACTTGTAGGGGGTCGGCGGCTGCCGGTCGCCCATCTTGGTCCAGATGGCCGCGAAGACCCCGGACAGCACGATGATGAAGACGGGGTTGATCGACTGCACCCACGGCACGGGCATCTCCCACCCGAAGATGCTGCGGTCGAGCTGCTTGTCCGAGTAGATCGTCAGCACTGTGAACTGCTGCTGGTAGAGCGACCAGAACACCGCGCTCACGAGGAACATCGGGATGAACGCGATGACCCGTTTGCGTTCGACCTCGGTCACGAGCTTGCTCGTGAGGATGATCGCGAAGTAGATGACCGTCGCCACGATGGTGACACCGATGACGATCGTGGCAAGCCGGTCGGCGCGCAGGACGCCGGTCAGGGCCAGCACGAGGATGACCACGGCAGCGACCACGACGCCGGCGATGTAGCGGGTCCGCTCCGACGACGGGAGCGGGTGCGGGATCTCGTTGGCGACCTCGGCCAGCCGCTTGCGTCCGACCGAGTACTGGATGAGGCCGACCGCCATACCGACCGCCGCGAGGGCAAAACCCCAGTGGAAGCCGAGGTTGGACTGCAGGAGCCCCGTCAGCAGGGGCCCGATCAGCGCCCCGATGTTGATGCCCATGTAGAAGATCGAGAACCCGGCGTCCCGCCGGGAGTCCTTCTCGGAGTAAAGCGTCCCGACGAGCGAGGTGGCGTTGGCCTTGACCCCCCCGCTTCCGACGGCGATCAGCACCAGCCCGACGCCAACGCCGACGAGTCCGGGCAGGATCGAGAGCGCGATGTGACCGGACATGACGAGGGCCGCTGCGTAGAAGAGGGTGCGTTCGGCGCCGATCAGCCGGTCGGCCAGCCAGGCGCCGGCGATCGTCGAGAGATAGACCAACCCGCCGTATGCGCCGACGATGCCGGTCGCCGTGGCCTGGTCGATCCCGAGCCCACCCTTGTCGGCGGAATAGTAAAGATAGATCAGCAGGATGCCCTGCATGCCGTAGAAGCTGAACCGCTCCCACAGCTCGACGCCGAACAGGTTCGAGAGAACCCTCGGCTGTCCGAAGAACGAGGTGTCCCCGTCCTGTTTCTGCCGGTCCCCCGCGACGTCGGTCATGGCTCACGGTCCCACGCAAGGCACTCGCTGCGCAGCATCCGGCGTAGCCTCATGCGGTGCATTTTCTCAACGGTTTGCAGCCGTCCTTCGACCTGACCTACGACGACGTCTTCATGGTCCCGGGCCGATCGTCCGTCACCTCGCGGATGGACGTCGACCTCAGCTGCCAGGACGGGACCGGCAACACGCTGCCGCTCGTGGTGGCGAACATGACCGCAGTCTCGGGTCGACGGATGGCGGAGACCGTCGCGCGGCGCGGTGCGGTCAGCGTGATCCCGCAGGACATCCCCACCCAGGTGGTCGCCGACGTCGTCGACTTCGTCAAGTCCCGCCACCTCGTGGCTGACACTCCCATCACGGTCGACCCCACCGAGACGGTGGGTGCGACGATGACGTTGCTGCACAAGCGATCCCATGGCGCGGCCGTTGTGGTCACACCAGACGGACGACCCGTGGGCATGGTCACCGAGGCGGACCTCGGCGGCGTCGACCGCTTCACGCAGGTCCAGGACGTGATGAGCCGCGGGCTGGTCACGCTCCCTGCCGAAATCGC
Organism: Lapillicoccus sp.; assembly: GCF_039935575.1. GTDB lineage: Bacteria > Actinomycetota > Actinomycetes > Actinomycetales > Dermatophilaceae > Lapillicoccus. The sequence goes on along the minus strand of NZ_JBDTKA010000129.1, from coordinate 74,144 downwards.
TCCCGAGGCCGCCTTCGCGGCGCTCGGGGACGCCCGTCACCGGCTCGCTCCTACCGTCGACGGTGAAGGTCGGCTGGTCGGCATACTCACCCGGCAGGGGGCCTTGCGGGCCACGCTCTACACCCCGAACGCCGACGACCGGGGGCGGCTGCGCATCGCGGCGGCCGTCGGCATCAACGGCGACGTGACCGGACGGGCCAAGGAGCTGGTGACGGCCGGCGTGGACCTCCTGGTCGTCGACACTGCACACGGGCACCAGGACAAGATGCTCGAGACGCTGCGCGGTTTGCGCGACATGGGTGTCGACGTGCCGATCTGCGCCGGCAACGTCGTGTCGGCGGACGGCGTCCGCGACCTGGTCCGGGCCGGTGCCGACATCGTCAAGGTCGGGGTCGGGCCAGGGGCGATGTGCACGACCCGGATGATGACGGGAGTCGGACGTCCGCAGTTCTCAGCGGTACTCGAATGTGCAGCTGCTGCAAGGTCACTCGGCAAGCACGTCTGGGCCGACGGCGGAGTCCGACACCCCCGCGACGTCGCCCTGGCCCTGGCGGCGGGGGCGTCCAACGTGATGATCGGGTCGTGGTTCGCGGGCACCCTCGAGTCACCCGGCGACCTGCAGACGAGTGCCGACGGACGGGCATACAAGGAGTCGTTCGGGATGGCGTCGTCGCGCGCCGTGCGGACGCGCACGGCGGCGGAGTCCTCCTACGACCGCGCTCGCAAGGCGCTGTTCGAGGAGGGCATCTCCAGCGCCCGGATGTTCGTCGACCCGGCCCGGCCTGGCGTCGAGGACCTCATCGACGCGATCACGGCCGGGGTGCGGTCCGCCTTCACCTATGCCGGCGCGCGGACCCTCGAGGAGTTCCACGAGCAGGCGGTCGTGGGGCTGCAGAGCACAGCCGGCTTCGCCGAAGGCGCGCCGCTGCATACCTCCTGGTGAGCTGCTGTCGAGTCCGGAAGGACCTCAGACAGCGCGGGCCGGGTGTGGTTCGTGCTTCTGCTGGGCGGCAGGCCAGGTCGTCGGCAGCGGCAGCGCGGCAGGGTTGACCCTGGCCACGATCTCCTCGTGCGCGCGCCGGACGTAGGGCTCGCCTACCCAGAGGTGCTTGGCCCCGGCGACCGCGACGACCTCGGCCTGCGGGACAGCCGCGAACCTCGCCCGTGCCTCCGTCGGCCGCAGGTAGTCGTCGAGCTCGGGAACCAAGGCCACGAGCGGCGTTCCAGATGCGGCCCAAGCCTCGAGGTGCTCAGGACGGCTGTACCGCAGTGGCGGGCTGAGCAGGATGGCGCCGGAGATCGAGGGGTCATTGCCGTACATCAGCGCGAGGTCGGTGCCGAACGACCAGCCGACGAGCCAGCGGTTGGGCAGCTCCGGCTCCTCGTGGAAATCAGCGAGCTCGATCGCTGCCGCGACGTCGAACCGCTCGCCCTCGGCGTTGCCGAACGTTCCCTCTGACGTCCCCCGCGGCGACGTCACCCCGCGCAGGTTGAACCGCAGCACGGCGAGGTCCGCCAGCGCCGGCAGCCGATAGGACGCCTTCTTGAAGATGTGGCTGTCCATGAACCCGCCGTGGGTCGGCAACGGATGCAATGTCACAAGCGTCCCGACGGGGTCGCGCTCGAGCGGCAGCGCCAGCTCGCCGACCAGGGTCAGGCCGTCCGCCGTGTGCAGCTCGACGTCCTCGCGACGGGCGGGAAGGATCGAGCTGGCCCGGATCTCGTCGGGGTCGCGGCTCACTCGCGCAGGCTACCCACCGTCGAACCACTCGTGGTCAGCCCATCCGGTCTCGGCAAGGCCGGGCTCAGCGGTAGGCGTTGCCGGCGGGCCGCGCGTCACGGCGCAGCCAGCAGCCGGTATGCCAGTGCCGCCGGTCCCCTACCCCACCGACGCCGTCGGCGGGCCAGACCACGACGTGCGGAATGCCGGGCGCGATCTCCTGCTGACACCCGGGACAGCGGTAGGGGTGCGTCGACCCCGCGCCGGACAGCCGCCGCACCGTCCACAGACCACCTGCGTAGCTCGTCGTGCTTGTCGTCCCGCCCAGCCGGGATACGTCGGGCGGGTCGTCCCGACGCCTTCGGTTTGCGCGCGGCATACCAAGCATTGTCCTGCAGCAAACCAAACGCCGGAGAATGACCGATTTGTCCCCTCGCCTCAGGGGCCCGTCTCACCTAGGGTCCCGGTAGGGGTCGCGGGCGGACGTGGCCCATATCTAGGAGTCTGCATGAATCGCACTGCACGTTGCCTTCTCGCAGGGGCGGGCACGCTCACACTTGCCGGGTCGCTGGGTCTGATGCCGACCGGGGCGTCAGCGGCCAACGGACCGAACACCTTCACAGCCAAGGCGATCAGCCCGGCGTCGAGCTTCTCAAGCCTCAAGTCCGAGTCAGGGCAGCTGGCCAAGAGCGACCAAGCGCTACTGGCCCGCACCGACGCGGCGACGGTGAACGTCGTCGTCAAGCTGGACTACGACGCCTCGGCCAGCTACCGAGGTGGGCTCCGGGGCCTGCCGGCAACCAGTCCCCGGGTGACCGGCAAGAAGCTCACCGGGTCATCGGCCGCCGAGAAGGCGTACGCCGCCTACACCGGCTCCATCGACTCCTCCTTCCGCGCGGCGCTGGCGGCCAAGGTCCCAGCCGCCAAGGCCGGCACCACCCTGAGCACCGTCTACGGCGGTCTCGCGGTCAAGCTGCCCGCCAACCAGGCCAAGAACCTCGTCGGTCTGGCCGGCGTCGCCGCCGTGCAGAGCGACTCCCTGCAGAAGCCGGACGCCATCGAGGAGGGCCCGCAGTTCATCGGAGCCCCCGCGATCTGGTCCCAGACCGGCGGTCAGACGCTGTCGGGCAAGGGCGTGATCTTCGCAGACCTGGACAGCGGTATCTGGCCCGAGCACCCGATGCTCGCCGACAACCCCGCTCTTGGTACGCCTCCCGGCGCCCCCAGCGGGCAGGCTCGGCCCTGCATCTTCGGGGACAACCCGCTCACTCCCGCCACCGACGTGTTCCAGTGCAACCACAAGGTAATCGGGGGCAAGCCGTTCCTCGACAGCTACAACGTGGTCTACCCCGGAAAAGAGGTCTACGCCGACTCCGCGCGCGACAGTGACGGGCACGGCACCCACACCACGACCACGGCGGCCGGCGAGCGCGTCGCGCACGCGCTGGACCTCGGGGTGGACCGTGGTCCCATCAGTGGCGTTGCTCCCGGGGCCTGGGTCCTCGAGTACAAGGTCTGCGGAGCCGAGGGTTGTTTCAGTTCCGACTCAGCCGCGGCGGTGGCCCAGGCCATCAAGGACGGCGCGGACGTCATCAACTTCTCCATCTCGGGCGGGAACGACCCCTATTCCGACCCGGTCGAGCTGGCGTTCCTGGACGCATACAACGCCGGCGTGTTCGTGGCCGCCTCGGCCGGCAACAGCGGACCCGGTGCGGCGACGACCGCGCACCGGTCGCCCTGGGTGACCACCGTGGCCGCCTCCACGCAGCTGCGCGCGTTCACCTCGACGCTCACGGTCGCCGACGGTGGCGCGACAGCGACCTTCGAGGGGACCACGCTGACGGCCGGCGTCACCACCCCCACCCCGATCGTGCTGGCTCAGGACATCCCGGGCTACGACAAGCTCTGCTCCACGCCGCTCACCGCGGGTGCCGCCACCGGCAAGATCGTGGCCTGCCAGCGCGGCAACCCGGTCGGTCGGGTCGACGACGGCTACAACGTCGCCGCCGGCGGTGCGGCGGGGATGATCCTCTACAACCCCACGCTGGCCGACACCGAGTCGGACAACCACTTCCTGCCGGCCGTGCACCTGGCCGACGGGACGGCGTTCCTCGCGTTCCTTGCCGCTCACCCGGCTGCGACCGGCTCGTGGCCACAGGGCGAGAAGTCGGTGGGCACCCCTGACGTGATGGCCGCCTTCTCCTCGCGTGGTCCGGGCGGGCAGTTCCTCAAGCCCGACATCACCGCGCCGGGCACCCAGGTCCTCGCGGGCAACACGCCGACCCCCGACGCCATCCCGGCCGGCCCCACCGGCCAGTACTACCAGGCAATCGCGGGCACCTCGATGTCGTCTCCGCACATCGCCGGCTCGGCGATCCTGGTCAAGGCGCTGCGGAACTGGCTCAGCCCTGGACAGATCAAGTCCTCCCTGATGACAACGGCCACAACAGCCGTGGTCAAGGAGGACGAGAAGACCCCCGCCGACCCGTTCGACATGGGCGCCGGTCGGGTCGACCTCACCAAGGCGGGCACAGCACCGATCGTCTTCGACGAGTCCGCGCTCAACATGGCGACGATGGGTCAGGACCCGGCCACGGCTGTCGAGCTCAACCTGCCGTCGATCAACCTGCCCACGATGCCTGGCTCGATCGTCGTCAAGCGCACGGCACTCAACGTGTCGGGCAAGGCGTACGACTTCACGGTCAGCACGTCGGCCGGCGATAAGTCCAGCATCAAGGTGACCCCGTCTTCGGGTCGCATCCGTCCCGGTGAGTCGCAGACCTTCACCATCCAGGTCTATTCGAACGCGCCAGAGGGTCAGCAGTTCGGCTCCATCACCCTCAAGGCGGCCGGTGTGCCTGACGTCCACCTGCCGGTGGCGTTCAACAACAAGCAGGGCCAGGTCTCGCTCACGCAGTCCTGCACCCCGTCGAGCTTCGCGGTCGGCGCGACGTCGGTGTGCACGGTCACGGCAGACAACCAGTCGGCGAGCGACGCGAAGGTCGTCATCAACAGCACCCTGACCGGAGGCACCAGCCTCACCTCGGTAACGGGCGGTCAGCGCACCTCGAACCAGTCGGCGACCACGGGATGGAGGACCTTGGCAGCGCCCAAGGACGCCATCCCCTCCATCGCACCTGGGACGACCCCTGGTGGCGGGTTCCTCGACCTGGCCGGCTTCGGGATCGCCCCACGGGCTATCGGGGACGAGGACATCGTCAACTACACCGTCCCGGCGTTCCTCTACGGCGGCAAGAGCTACACGTCGCTCGGCATGGACTCCAACGGCTATATCGTGGTCGGGGGTGGCGACTCCGGCGACACGGCGTTCACGCCGCAGACCCTCCCCGACCCGGCCCGGCCCAACGGGGTACTCGCGCCCTACTGGACCGACCTGGACGGCACGGGGGCCGCAGGGATCCGGTTGGGGTCGCTCACCGACGGTGTCCACAGCTGGCTCGTTGCCCAGTGGAACGTGCACGTCTACGGCGACGCGACGGCCACCGGGCTGCGAACGATGCAGGTGTGGATCGGCACCGGCGGCGGTGAGGACATCTCGTATGCCTACGACGCCAGCACGGTCGGCAAGGACGCTCCGACCGGCACGGGTCTCACCGTGGGAGCCGAGAACGTCACCGGGACTGCCGGTGCCCAGATCTCGGGTCCGCCGCAAGGCAGCTACGTCATCACGACGGTGCCCGGCCAGCCGGGCGGGTCCCTGACGATGACGCTGACGGTGAAGGGAGACAGCGCCGGACGAGCGGCTCTGACGTCCATCTCGCGCTCCAACGTCACCCTCGGCACGACTCGGGTGATCACCCCGCTGACGGTCACCCGCAGCTGACGCGAGGGGTATCTCGGCACGCCGACGGGGCGGGCTCCCTCCCACTAAGGAGAGGGCCCGCCCTGACTCGTGGCCCCGCCCTGTCTCGTGGCCCCGCCCTGACTCGTGGCCCCGCCCTGACTCGTGGCCCCTCCCTGACTCGTGGCACAGTGGTCGCGTGACGGACGGGCCAGCCAGGACAGGACTCGAACACGTCTCGCTTCAGTCCGTCGACGACCTGTGCGCGCGCCTGGGCCTCTCCTTCGACGAGATCCGGGTCGTCTCGGCCGAGAGCATCACGTGGCCGGACCGCAGCCTCGGCTGCCCGCACCCCGGGATGGTCTACCCGCAGGTCATGGTCGACGGAGCCAAGGTCGTCCTGGAGGCGAACGGACACCGTTACGCATACCACTCGGGCGGCGGTCGGGGTCCGTTCCTCTGCGAGCGCGGCTCCGGTGAGGTTGGGGGCCGGCCGCCCGGTGCACCCCCTTCGGGCCGTCGCTAGGCTGCCCCGGTGCGACTTGTGATAGCCCGGTGCAGCGTCGACTACGAGGGTCGGCTCACGGCTCACCTGCCGCTCGCGACGCGCCTGCTGGTGGTCAAGGCAGACGGGTCAGTGCTGGTCCACAGCGACGGGGGCAGCTACAAGCCACTCAACTGGATGTCGCCGCCGTGCGCGATGGCTCAGGTCGAGCCCGACGAGGTGGAGGCGGCCGATGGCGTTACCGGAGTGTGGGTGGTGCAGCACGCCAAGACCGAGGACCGGTTGCGCATACGTCTGCACGAGGTGCTGCTGGACTCCACGCATGAGCTGGGGGTGGACCCCGGGCTGGTCAAGGACGGAGTCGAGGCCCATCTGCAGCGGCTGCTGGCCGAGCACATCCAAACTCTGGGCGACGGCTGGAGCCTGGTGCGGCGCGAGCACATGACGGCCATCGGCCCGGTCGACATCCTGGCCAGGGACCCGGTCCGACGGCACGTTGCCGTCGAGATCAAGCGACGCGGCGAGATCGACGGGGTGGAGCAGCTCACCCGCTACCTGGAGCTGATGAACCGGGACCCGCACCTGGCGCCGGTGACCGGCATCTTCGCCGCCCAGGAGATCAAGCCGCAGGCCCGTGTGCTCGCCGAGGACAGAGGGATCCGGTGTGTCGTCCTCGACTACGACGCGCTGCGGGGAATCGACGACGTGGGGTCGCGGCTGTTCTGACGGGCTGTGCACAACGGGGCCGCCATCCGTGGCCTGTGATTGGCTGACGTGGGGTACGTCCTCGTCGACTACGAGGCCACCTCGGCGAGCCGCACGATGACGTCGAGGTGCTCACTCATTGGAGGCGTGGCTTCGCTCACTGGGCCGGGACCGACGCGGTGGGGACCCGAAGCGTTCGCTACAGCAGACGGCGGTCCTCTGCCGGGGTGACGAGGCACGCCGTCACACCCAGTTGCCGCCCCGCACGGTTCCCGGCGGACAGGTCACGCGCCGGTGGGGTTGAGCACGGCAGAATCAACCGTGTGACCGCAGCCGTTGCCGCACCCAACCAGCTCGCCGTCGACGCCGGCCTCGAGGTGTGTGCGGGCGGGGGTACTGCTGTCGACGCCGCCATCGCGGCGATGCTCGTCGCCATGTGCACCGAGCCCGGTGTCGTCAGCCCGCTCGGGGGTGCGTTCGTCACCGTCTGGCCACCCGACGGCGAGCCGGAGGTGGTGGACGCCAACGTCGAGATGCCGGGACGTGGCCTGCCGCCCGAACGGTTCGGGCAGGGTCTGATGGAGGTCACGACCACCTACGGTGGCGGCCTGACCCTGCATGCCGGTCCTGGCAGCGCCGCGACCCCGGGCGCCCTGGCCGGTCTGGGTCTGGCCCACCAGCGGCATGGCCGCGCGCCCTGGCGTGACGTCGTCGCCCCCGCCGCGTCGGCCGCACGTGACGGGTTCCCGCTCGGTGCCGCGGCCGCCAGCTATCTGGCGATCACCGGCGACACCCTCTTTGCCTGGGACCCAGAGACGGCCGCTCTGCTCCTGCACCCGACCGGGGAACCGCGGTTGACCGGCGAGCGCATCGTCGACCCGCACCTGGCCGACGCGCTCGACCGGATCGCGGACGCCGGCGTCGGCGACCTCTACCGCGGGGACCTCGCGGTGGCTCTGGCGACCGACCAGGACCGCCGCGGGGGACTGGTCACGCGCGAGGACCTGCACGCATACCGGCCCGTCGTGCGACCCGCCCTGCGGGTGCGAGCCGGAGACTGGGACCTCGCCACCAACGCACCACCGTCGATCGGTGGGCCGGTGCTCGCAGTGCTGCTGGGCGAGCTGGTCCGGCGCGGTGAGTGGGGGTTGGCGGATCTGATCGACGTCCAGCGCCATGTTCTCGGCCACCGGCTGAGCGAGCACGACTTCGCGAGCGACCTCGAGGCCGACGGGTACGCCCTACTGGAACGGGTCGAGCGGCACGGTCTGGCCGGCCTCCCCACCTCGGGCTCGACGGCGCACGTCTCGGTCGTCGACGCGGCGGGGACGGCATGCGCGATCACGGCATCTGCTGGATACGGCTCGGGCGCGACCGTGCCGGGGACCGGCCTGATGCTCAACAACTGTCTCGGGGAGCCCGAGCTCAACCGGCTGGGCCTGCACGCCTTGGCGCCGGGCACCCGCCTCGCGTCGAACATGGCACCGACTGTCGGCCGGGCAGCCGGTATGCGGTCGGGTGCGGGGTTGGTGCTGGCCGTCGGGTCACCGGGTGCTGACCGGATCACGACGGCACTGATGCAGGTCCTCGGGCGGTTCTGCCTGCAGGGCATGGATCTCGCCGCCGCGATCGAGTTCCCTCGGCTGCACGTGACCTACCGCGGGACCTTTGACAACCCCGCCGACCGCTCTGAGGACGTCGCCCCGCCGGACGGTTCGGCATCCAGGTCCGCGTCCGGTCACCCGGCGGGGGTCGGCGTCGAGCGCAGTGCGGAGATCGTGCCGTTCGTGCACGCCGAGGACGACGAGCTGCTCGTCGACGCGGTCGAGGAGGCGGGTCTCGAGGTCGTCGTGCACCCCCGCGACTCGATGTTCTTCGGCGGGGTCGGCGCTGCCTTCCGACGCGACGACGGCACCCTCGGGGCGGCAGCCGACAGCCGCCGCGAGTCCGCGACCGGCGTTGGCTGACAGCTCGCGGCACTCACCGTGCACTGGCTGCACGCACTCCGGTTGAGTCGCGAACACACCAGGCGCGGTGAGCGCCGCCCGCCCACGGTCCGCGCATTCGTGCCCGGTACACGTGGGCCAGGCCCGCGCTGGGAAGGTCAGGCCGAGAGGGTGGCCGTTTCGAGGGTCCCGGCGGTGTCGGAGTTTCCCCGGGCCCCGACCGTACTGTCTACGCACGTGGGGTCGAGGTGCAGGACCCGGTTGAGACGCGAGACGCGCAGCAACCGGTCGGTCCGGGCTGTGATGCTCGCCAGGACCAGCCGTCGACCTTCCCGGCGGGCTCGCCGGTGTGCCTCGACGAGGACCCCGAGGCCGGTCGAGTCACCGATCTCGACGTCACCGAGGTGCACGTAGAGGTCGCCCGCGCCGTCGCTGATGACCTCGTGCAGTGCGAGCCGGAGGTCGGGTGCGGTGCGTACATCGACGGGGCCCTCGATGGTGACCTCCTGGCCACGCGCGGAGCTGGCCACGCGGAGAAGTGGGCGCCGTGTCGATGTCCTGGTCGGCTGCAGTGCCATCGTGCTCCCCCAACTGGGCCCCCCGGCCCGTTCGATCGTTCCGGTCGTCATGCTGTCGGCCGGGTCGATCCGCTAATCGGTGCTATTGACTCACGAGCAGGCGGCCCAGAGGCGGGACGCGGAGATAACAATCCGGTGTCCCTTGTGAGGAGCGCCGGTCGTCACGGGTGATACCGGATGTGACGGATGTGGCGAGTGACCCGACGGTATGCCGCTCGTTCGCTGGTGCCCGGACCGACACACTCGCGAAGGTGACGAAACGGTCACAAAACAGCCTGACCTGGGTCACCACGAGGAGGTCGGCGTGCGGCGGTGTGGCCTGGCGGTAGTCGGCTCAGCCGTAGAGCTCGTCGTCGGGTTCGCGGGTGACCTCGGCTCCGAGGGCCTGCATCTGCAGCTCGAACTGGTCGTACCCGCGATCCACATGGTGGGCGCCGCTCACCGTCGTCACCCCATCCGCGACCAGTCCAGCAAGGACGAGGGCGGCACCGGCCCGGATGTCGCTCGCCTCCACAGGCGCACCGGACAGCTGAGGAACGCCGTGGACCATGACGTGGTGACCGTCGATCCGGGCGTCAGCGCCGAGCCTGGCGAGCTCCTGGACGGTGCGGAACCTGGCTTCGAAGAGGTTCTCGGTCACCATGGCACTGCCGTCGGCGACCGCGTCGTAGGTGATCGCGAAGGGCTGTAGGTCGGTCGGGAACCCCGGGTACGGCAACGTTGCGACGTCGATCGAGCGGGGCCGGTACGGCGCGCCGACGACCCGGAACCCGCTCTCGGTGGTGGTCACGCTCGCACCGGCGCCTGAGAGGAGGTCCAGCGCGAGCTGGAGGTGTGCCGCGATGCCGCCGACGACCTCGACGTCCCCACCGGTCGTGGCCGCGGCGAAGGCCCAGCTACCCGCCGCCACCCGATCGGGAACGACCGTGTGCTCTGTCGGCCGGAGCGCCTCGACGCCTTCGATCTCGATCGTCGAGGTCCCCGCGCCGGTGACCTGGGCGCCCATCGCGACGAGGAACGCGGCGATGTCGACGATCTCCGGCTCCCTCGCGGCGTTGTCGATGCGGGTATGGCCCGGGGCAAGCACCGCGGCCATGAGCACGTTTTCGGTCGCGCCCACGCTGGGGAACTCGAGCCGGATATCGGCGCCGTGCAGTCCTTGCGGCGCCGCAGCGATGAGGTACCCGTGCGCGACGTGGACCTTCGCACCCAGGGCTTCCAGGCCCTCGGCGTGCAGGTCGAGACCTCGCGACCCGATTGCGTCCCCGCCGGGAACGGCCACGTCGGCCTCACCCACCCGGGCCACCAGCGGGCCGAGCACGCAGATCGAGGCGCGCAAGGCGCGTACGAGCTGGTAGTCGGCGCGGTGGCCAATCCGCTCGGGCACGTCGATCTCGACCACCCCGGTCGCCGGGTCCCAGTCGACCGCTGCGCCGAGGCGGCGCAACAGCTCGGCCATGATCGTGACGTCGACGATCCCGGGCACGTTGGTGAGCCGGGTGCGACCGACGGCGAGCAGGGCGCCGGCCATGAGCTTGAGGGCGCTGTTCTTTGCCCCCACGACGGTCACGCTTCCGTGCAGGCGCGCCCCGCCCACGACCCGGAACCGCTCGCTCATCCGATCACCGTATCGGCTGGCCGGCTGGCCGGGCGGCCGGCTGTGCGGCTGTGCGGCTGTGCGGCTGTGCGGTGCAGGTAGAGGCAGGTTCGAGGTAAGGGTCGGGGACAGGTGGGTCCCGGCCGGGAGCGGCGGCGGGTAGGTGGCACCCTTAGGCACATGGTCAACCTCACCAGGATCTACACGCGGACCGGCGACGACGGGACGACCTCGCTGGGCGACTTCAGCCGGACCACGAAGACGGACCCGCGCCTTGCGGCCTATGCGGACACCAACGAGGCGAACGCCGTCATCGGTGTGGCCGTCGCGGCGAGGACGTTGGGCGAGGAGGTCGAAGCGACCTTGACCCGGGTCCAGAACGAGCTCTTCGACGTGGGAGCCGACCTGTGTACGCCGCTGCAAGAGTCCTATAAATACCCCCCGTTGCGCGTCGAGCAGCCGTGGGTCGACGACCTCGAGGCCGACTGCGACCGCTACCTCGAGCGGCTCGAGCCGCTGCGCTCCTTCATCCTGCCGGGCGGCTGCGTCGGAGCAGCTCAGCTGCACGTGGCAACGACCGTCGTCCGCCGGGCCGAGCGCAGCACCTGGGCCGCCGTCACTGCGCACGGCACCGAGCCGGGCATGACGCGCGGCGAAGGGGGCATCAACACGCTGACCGCGACCTACCTCAACCGGCTCTCCGATCTGCTGTTCATCCTCGCCCGGCTCGCCAACCTCGAGCACGGCGGCGACGTGCTGTGGCAGCCGGGCGGTGGCAGAGCCGAGCAGCCTAACCGTCGCGCAGCCGCAGCTGACCGACCTCGCGACCAGGGCTGATGACCGCGCCCACGGGTGGGTCCGCTGGGGTCCGCTGGGGTCGGCTGGGGTCGGCTGGGTCAGGCCACGTTGGCGGCAGATCCGGGCGGTGCGGCCTCCGCCCAGGACCGCAGCGCAGTGTAGGCCGGCGTCGCGAGCGCGAGCTCGAACTGCTCGGTGCCGTGCGAGCAGCGGACGAGCACCGCGTCGGGGATGAGCTCGATGTGGTCGACGCGTTGCAGGATCGTCGGGGCCGAGAGGTCGATGACGGCCCGGTCCCACAAGTGCCGCGGTCGGGTAGAGACCCCCAGGAGGGTGAACCACGCCAGCTCAGCCGACCCCTGGCGCATCAACCCGACGCGCCACCGATCGGCCGGACGCGCTCGCCACGCACACAGGGTCAGCGTGCGTCCACGACGGACCACCAGACGCCTCGCGAAGGTCAGCCCCAGCCCGACGGCCAGCAGAACCACGAAGGCACCGACCACGACCTCAGCGGAGACGAGCGCGGCCGGCATACGAAGGAGCCCGTAAGCCGTCCGTCAGGATCGACGTGCGGCAGTATCGCCGGACGTGTGCCCGGACGTGTCCACGGAGTCGGCGACGATCGTCACGCGGTCGTGCTCCACCGAGATGAACCCGCTGTCGATCGCGGCGATCTGGTCACCGTCCGTGCCGTGGATGGTGACCTCTCCGGCGACGAGAACGCCCAGCAACGGCGTGTGCCCCGGCATGATGCCGAGCTCACCGTCGACGGACCGTGCGCGAACCATCCGCGCCTCGCCGGACCAGACCTTGCGGTCGGCGGCAACCAGCTCGACCTTGAGTGAGCTCACGATGTCCTCGGTTCGTCAGGCAGGTGCGTCGGTGTTCGGGTGAGTCTAACCGGCGGCTCGAAGGCTGGGGCGCCGCAGGCCGGCCACCCGATCTGGGCGGCCGGCCTGCGTACCTGTTCTGTCAGAGGCTCTTCTGGATTTCGTCCCACTGACGCTCGACGTCGTCGAGGCCACCACACATGAAGAACGCCTGCTCGGCGACATGGTCGTAGTCGCCGTCGGCGATCTTCGTGAACGCCTCGACGCAGTCCGGCAACGAGACGGTCGATCCTTCGAGGCCGGTGAACTGCTTGGCGACGTAGGTGTTCTGTGAGAGGAACCGCTGGATGCGGCGGGCCCGGTTGACGAGGATCTTGTCCTCCTCGGACAGCTCGTCGATGCCCAGGATCGCGATGATGTCCTGCAGCTCCTTGTTGCGTTGGAGGATCTGCTTGATCCGGACCGCCGGGTTGTAGTGGTCCTCGGCGATGTAGCGCGGGTCGAGGATCCGCGACGTCGAGGACAGCGGGTCCACCGCGGGGTAGATGCCGAGCGAGGCGATCTCACGGGACAGCTCGGTGGTCGCGTCCAGGTGGGCGAACGTGGTCGCCGGCGCGGGGTCGGTGTAGTCGTCGGCCGGGACGTAGATCGCCTGCATCGAGGTGATCGAGTGACCACGCGTGGAGGTGATGCGCTCCTGGAGCACGCCCATCTCGTCGGCGAGCGTCGGCTGGTATCCCACGGCAGACGGCATCCGACCGAGCAGCGTCGACACCTCGGAACCCGCTTGGGTGAACCGGAAGATGTTGTCGATGAACAGCAACACGTCCTGCCCCTGGACATCGCGGAAGTACTCCGCCATCGTCAACGCCGACAGGGCCACCCGCAGCCGGGTGCCGGGCGGCTCGTCCATCTGGCCGAACACGAGCGCCGTCTGTCCGAGGACGCCGGCCTCCTCCATCTCCGCGATGAGGTCGTTGCCCTCGCGGGTGCGCTCCCCCACCCCGGCGAACACCGACACGCCACCGTGGTCGCGCGCGACGCGGGCGATCATCTCCTGGATCAGCACGGTCTTGCCGACGCCGGCCCCGCCGAACAGGCCGATCTTGCCGCCCTGGACATAAGGGGTGAGGAGGTCGATGACCTTGATGCCGGTCTCGAACATCTGCGTCTTGGGCTCGAGCTGGTCGAACGGAGGCGCGGAGCGGTGGATACCCCAGCGCTCCTTGATGTCGAGCGTCTCGCCCTCCTGAAGGTTCAGGCAGACACCGGTGGTGTTGAACACCCGGCCGAGCGTGACGTCGCCCACGGGAACGGTGATGGGGCCGCCGCTGTCCTGCACCGCGGCCCCGCGCACCAGACCGTCCGTGGGCTGCAGCGAGATCGCCCGCACCATGTTGTCGCCGATGTGCTGGGCGACCTCGAGGTTGACATTGTTGGTCTCGCCGCCGAGCTCGACCTGGGTGGTGAGCAGGTTGTACTGCTCGGGTATCCCGTCGGCGGGGAACTCGATGTCGACGACCGGGCCGGTGATCCGGGCGACCCGGCCGATGGCACCGGGGGAGGTGTCCTGGCGCTCTTCGGTGGCTGTGGAAGTCATCATGTGTCCTTTACTTCGCCTTGGCGAGCGCGTTCGCGCCGCCGACGATCTCGCTGATCTCCTGGGTGATCTCCGCCTGGCGGGCCTGGTTGGCCAGTCGGGTGTAGGTCTTGATGAGGGCGTCCGCGTTGTCGGTCGCCGACTTCATCGCCCGTTGCTGGGCCGCCATCTGCGACGCGGCCGCCGACAGCAGGCAGGTCCAGATCCGCGCGACAACATACTGAGGCAGCAGCTGGTCGAGCACCTGTCCGACACTTGGCTCGAACTCGTAGAGCGGGAGCACGTCCTTGTCTCCGGGCGTGTCCTCGGCGTCGTCCTCGACGACCTGGATCGGTAGCAGCCGCAACGCACGGGGCTCCTGGACGACCATCGAGCTGAACCGGGTGTAGACGACGTGCACCTCGTCGAGCCCGCCGTCGTCGTACCCGCGGCTGAAGTCAGCGACGATGCGGTCGCCGATCTCCTTGGCCGCCTCGTGGGTGGGCTGGTCGGAGAAGCCGCCCCACCGGGCTGCAGAGTCCCGCCGGCGGAACTTGTAGAAGTTCACGGCTCGGTTGCCGACGAGGTAAGGAACGATGTCCTTGCCTTCTTCGCGCAGCTTGCGCGACAACGACTCGGCCTCGCGCAGGACCGACGAGTTGTAGGCGCCGGACAACCCGCGGTCACCCGCGATGATGACCAAGCCGGCGCGACGCACCTCTTCGGGCTCAGTCGTTAGCGGGTGTTCCTCGTTGGAGTAGGTCGCGAGCGCGGACAGCGCCTGGGTCAACGCGTGCGTGTAGGGGGCCGAGGCCAGCACCCGCTGTCGGGCCTTGACCACCCGGGACGCCGCGATGAGCTCCATGGCGCGAGTGATCTTCTTCGTGGCCTGAACCGACTTGACGCGCTGGCGGTAGACCCGCATCTGCGCTCCCATGCCGCCGCCTCTCTGTAGTCCTGAAACCCGTTGGTGAGCTGCTGCTCAGGTCAACGCCTCTGGCGCTTGATCTGCTCCTGGTCGACGCTCTCGTCCTGCAGCTCCTCGGCGTCGGCCTCGTGGCCGACGTCGGTGCGCCGGTCGTCCTGAGGCGCCTCGCCGCCGAACTCCTTGTGGAACTCGCCGATCGCCTTCTCGAGCTCGGCCTTGGTGTCGTCGCCGAACTTGCCGGACTCACGGATGCCGTCGAGCAGGCCCTGGTGCTTGTGATGGAGGTAGGAGAGGAAGTCCGTCTCGAACTCCCGCACGTCCTCGACCTTGACGCTGTCCAGCTGACCGGTGGTGCCCGCCCAGATGCTGACGACCTGCTCCTCGACGGGGTAGGGGTTGCTCTGACGCTGCTTGAGCAGCTCCACGAGCCGGGCCCCACGGGCGAGCTGCGCACGCGACGCCGGGTCGAGGTCGGACGCAAACATCGCGAACGCCTCCATGGCCCGGAACTGCGCGAGGTCGAGCTTGAGCCGGCCCGCGACGTCTTTCATCGCCTTGATCTGGGCGTTGCCACCGACCCGGGACACCGAGACGCCCACATCGATCGCGGGCCGCACGTTGGCGTTGAACAGGTCCGACTGCAGGTAGATCTGGCCGTCCGTGATCGAGATGACGTTGGTCGGGATATAGGCCGAGACGTCACCGGCCTTCGTCTCGACGATCGGCAGCCCGGTCATCGAACCCGCACCCAGCTCGTCGGACAGCTTCGCGCAGCGCTCCAGCAGCCGGCTGTGCAGGTAGAAGACGTCGCCCGGGTAGGCCTCGCGGCCCGGCGGGCGACGCAGCAGCAGCGACACCGCGCGGTATGCCTCGGCCTGCTTGCTGAGGTCGTCGAACACGATGAGGACGTGCTTACCCGCATACATCCAGTGCTGGCCGATGGCCGAGCCGGTGTAGGGGGCGAGGTACTTGAAGCCGGCCGCGTCGGACGCCGGGGCGGCCACGATGGTCGTGTACTCCAGGGCGCCGGCCTCCTCGAGCGTCCCGCGGACGCTCGCGATGGTCGAGCCCTTCTGACCGATCGCGACGTAGATGCAGCGGACCTGCTGCTGCGGATCGCCGGACTCCCAGTTGCGCTTCTGGTTGATGATCGTGTCGACCGCGACGGTCGTCTTGCCGGTCTGGCGGTCGCCGATGATCAGCTGGCGCTGGCCGCGGCCGATCGGGGTCATCGCGTCGACGGCCTTGAGACCGGTCTGCAGCGGCTCGTGCACCGACTTGCGCTGCATCACCGTGGGGGCCTGGATCTCGAGCGCGCGACGGCTCTCCGCCTCGATCTCGCCGAGCCCGTCGATGGGGTTGCCGAGCGGGTCGACGACCCGACCGAGGAACTTGTCGCCGACCGGCACCGAGAGGACCTCTCCGGTGCGGGTGACCTCCTGGCCCTCGTCGATGTGGCTGAAGTCGCCGAGCACCACGACACCGATGTCGGCCACGTCGAGGTTGAGCGCGATGCCGAGCGTGCCGTCGGCAAACCGCAGTAGCTCGTTGGTCATCGCCGAAGGCAGACCTTCGACGTGCGCGATGCCGTCACCGGCGTCGAGGACCCGGCCGACCTCTTCGCGGGACGCCGCGCCGGGCTCGTAGGACTGGACGAACTTGTCCAGCGCGTCGCGGATCTCTTCCGGACGGATCGAAAGCTCCGTCATGGTGTCTCGTCTCCTTGGTTCCGGCAGGGCCGGTTCGGGTCTATGTGTGATCGGTCTCAGGAAGATGGTGCTGGTATGCGGGTCAGCCGCCGAGCAGCCGCTTCGCGGTGTCGAGGCGGCGCAAGATCGTGCCGTCGACGACGTCGTCGCCGACCTGCACCCGGATGCCGCCGAGGACCGCCGGGTCGACGACGACGTTGAGGTGCACGGCCTTGTCGTAGTAGTTGGCCAGTGCGGCGACGAGCCGGTCGCGCTGAGAGGCGTCGAGGTGGATCGCGCTCGTGACAACGGCGACGAGCTGCTCCCGCCGGACCGAGGCAATGCCGAGGTAGCGCTCGATCACTTGGTCGAACCGGCGCCCGCGCGGCGATCGGACGGCCTGGCGTACCAGCCGGACCGTCTCGTCGGAGGCCTTGCCCCCGAGCAGCGTCGAGATGAGCTCGTCTTTGCCCTGGACGTCCGACCGGCGGTCGGTGAGGGCGTCGCGCAGACCCGTGTTGCCCGCCACGATCCGCTCGAACCGGAACAGGTCATCCTCGACCTGGTCGGCGCGGCCCTGCTTCTCGGCGCCGGCGACGACCGAGGACACCGCGAGCTCCTCGAGGATATCCGGGAGGTCGCGTTCCTCCGCCCAGCGCTGCGACACAACGGATTTGACGACCTCGACCGCCTCGGCGCTGATTCTGCCGCCGAACAGCTGCTCGACCAGCGCGGCCTTGGGCGCGGCGTCCCGAGAGGGGTCCCCGACGGCCCGGCGCAGCGGGATGTTGGCGTCGAGGGCCGACGTCACGGCGAACAGGTCCTCACCCAGGCGCGCGCAGTCGACGTCCCCGTCGAGGGTGCGCTGGAAGGCGTCCTGTGCGGCCTTGGCCGCGACGCGCGAGGAACCGTGCATCAGCCGTCCTGTCCGCCCGGCGCGGCGTCGGGAGCAGACGCGCCCGCGTCACCGACGGACTCCCCGACCCCGGCGCCGACCTTCTCCGGGGCGATGTCGCCGGCCTCGAGCTCGGCGAGGAACCGCTCGACGACGCCGCTCTGACGAGCTTCGTCCTCGAGTGACTCACCGACGATCCGGCTGGCTAGGTCGGTCGACAGCCGGCCTACCTCGCCGCGCAGCTGGACGATCGCCTGTTGGCGCTCCGCCTCGATCTGCTTCGACGCGCTCTCGGTGATGCGCGACGCCTCGGCCTGCGCCTTCTCCCGCAGCTCCGCGATGATCTGGGCGCCCTGCTGCTTGGCGTCCTCGCGGATTCGCCCCGCCTCTTCACGGGCTTCGAGGAGCTGTGCGTTGTACTGCTTGAGCGCGGCCTGGGCCTGGGCCTGGGCCTCCTCGGCCTTGTTGATCCCACCCTCGATCGCCGCCGTGCGCTCGCTGTAGATCTGCTCGAGACGCGGCACGATCTTCTTCGCGACGAACACGTAGATGATCGCGAAGATCACCAGCCCGAAGAAGAACTCCATCGGGTGCGGGATGATCGGCGCAGCCGTCGCCCAGAATCCTCCGTCGCCCTCGGCGGTGGGGATCATCGGTGCGGACATGAGACTCTCCTCGCGAATAGGGGGAACGAACAGAGGGTGGGTCAGCCAGCCTTGAAGACGAAGGCGAGCGCGATACCGAAGATGGCAAGCGCCTCGGTGATGGCCATGCCGAGGAAGGCGATCGGCTGGAGCATCCCGCGAGCCTCGGGCTGACGGGCGACCCCGTTGATGTAGGCGGCGAAGATCAGGCCGACACCGATACCGGGTCCGATGGCGGAGAGGCCGTAACCGAGGATGGCGATGTTGCCGGTCATGTCATTTCCGTTTCTTGTGTGATGTCCCGGCGGCGGGTGCCGCTCGGGGCGTGCGTTCGTGACTGCTTCACGGTGTGGTGGAGCTCAGTGCTCGTCGGCAACGGCGCCGGCGATGTAGAGGGCGGCGAGCAGGGTAAAGACATAGGCCTGGAGAAACTCGACGAGCAGCTCGAAGAGGAACATGACGAACGCGAAGATCCACGTCACGCCCCCGGCGACGCTCAGGATCCCCCCAGAGGTCAGGAGGTACCAGCCTCCGGTGATGAACAGGACGAGCAGGAGGTGGCCAGCGAACATGTTGCCGAACAACCGCAGCGCGAGGGTGACCGGCCGGGTGAACAGGTCGGTGATGAGCTCCAAGAAGAAGATCACCGGGACGATCCAGCTGGGAAGGCCGGACGGAACCAGAGACTTCCAGTAGCCCACGAAACCGTGCTTCTTCATGCCCACCGCGTGGAAGGTGACCCAGACGACCAGGGTCAACGCGATGGGGAACCCGATCCGGCTCATCGTCGGGAACGAGAGCGGCGGCAGGACGCCGAAGACGTTGTTCACCAGGATCGTTATGAACAGGGCGAAGAGGAGCGGCACGAACCGGAGGAACTCTTTGCTGCCGATGAGGTCTCGGGCAATCCCGTTGCGTACAAGTCCATAGACGGACTCGGTCGCCAGCTGGCCCTTGCCCGGCACCAGAGCCTTCTCCTTGGTCGTGGCGTGCAAGAACCACATGAGCAGGCCCGCAGAAACGATCATCAGGAAAATCGGGCGGGTGATCGCGAATGCCCCATCGCCGATCAAGGGCTGCCAGAAGTCGCCGACGCCCGGGGCCTCGTAGTCCATGGGGACGACGGTGGCGGCGATGCTCACGTGAGGCTCCTCATGGTGCGCGGGACACAGCAGTGCTGGTGGGTCGGGCGCCGGTCCTGGTCGGGGCGGAACCTACGATCGTCGACCGTTGCCCCGCGAGGAACCGCCGAGTTCAGTGAGAACCGTACCTGAACCAGATCAGGTAGAGCGACAGGGCCAAGCCACCGATGATCCCCACCGGCAAGATGAACGACGTGCCCAGCCAGTGGTCCGCTGCCCAGCCGATACCGCCGTACAACAGCGGTCCGGCAAGCATGTAGCCGCCGACTTTCGTCCACATCTCCGAGTCGCGCCGCATGGCCTCGCGCTCGGTCTCGGCCTTCTGCTCGGCCGTGGGCTCGCGAACGGGCTCGGCGTTGGAGTCCCCATGCGGGGCGGGCGGCTTCGACATGGCAGAACCGATTCTCTCTCATCGTGCTCATGAGCGCTCTCGCTTCGTCTCCTCGTCGAGCGCCGCACCGGGAAGCGCCGCGGCACCCTGCGGGTCGTAGGTAAAGATCCTCAGGTGGCGGTAGGCGCGCATCTCGAAGAACAGCCACACGAGCGCGCAGACGGTGATGCTGACGCCGACCGCGTACCCGGAGACGAAGGTGGCGTCTCGCAGGGCGAACATCACCACCCCGAGAACCAGCACCTTGGCGGTGTACGTCGCGAGGACGACGATCATCACGGTGGTCGGGGGCAGCTCGGCGGTGCGTTTCATGGCGAGGAGCGTGAGGCTGAAGAAGCCGATGACTAGGGCGGCGCCCAGCGCGGCTGACCAGCCCGCCTCGGGGCTCGAGACCGATCCGACGACGACGCAGACGACCGCGGCGGCGAGCGTCGGGAGGAGAGACCCGCGCAACAGCTCGGCGAAGGCGTCGCTCTGCCGCGGGGTCGGGGCGTCAGTACTCATGACTGCTCAAGACTGCTCATGACTGCTCAGGACTGCTCATGTCGGCCTGCTCTGGTCGATGACGTGCTCGGGTCCGGCTCGGTCGGGGTCATTCTCAGGAGTTCTCCAGGTGCTTGTGAAAACTATCACAAGCGCCGGGCGCGGGTCCACCGAGGCAGGAACGCGGTGAGCACGACGGCGAGCGCGAGGCATACCCCGATGACGAGGGCGGCACGCCAGCCTTCCAC
Source organism: Lapillicoccus sp. (assembly GCF_039935575.1). GTDB lineage: Bacteria > Actinomycetota > Actinomycetes > Actinomycetales > Dermatophilaceae > Lapillicoccus. The sequence continues at coordinate 53,662 of NZ_JBDTKA010000129.1, read as the reverse complement.
GAACGCGAAGGACACGGTGCCGAGGGCCAGCAACGCGCCCCACATGTAGAGGATCAGCACCGCGGTGCGGTGGCCGTGGCCGATCTCGAGCATCCGGTGGTGCAGGTGCTTGCGGTCTGGTGCCCACGGCTTCTGTCCGGCGAGCGTGCGCCGGACGACGGCGAGCACGACGTCGAGGAACGGCAGCAGCAGGATCGCGAGTGGCACGGCGAGCGGCAGGAGCGCCGCGCTCACGGTGCCGGTCGTGAACTCCCCCGGGTCGACGTTGCCGGTGAGCGAGATGGTCGCCGCGGCCAGCAGCAACCCGAGCAGCAACGCACCCGAGTCGCCCATGAACAGCCGGGCCGGGTAAAAGTTGTGCGGCAGGAAGCCCGCGCAGCAGCCCAGCACGGCGGCACTGATGAACGTCGCGTTCGAGAAGACGTTGGGCGGGTTGAAGGTGCGCGACACCGAGTAGGAGTAGACGAAGAACGCGAGCGCGGCGATGCCGACCAGCCCCACCGCCAGGCCGTCGAGGCCGTCGATGAAGTTCACCGCGTTGACGGTGGCCAGGACCACGATCACCGTGACGGCGACCAGTACCGGGCCCGGCAGGACGGTGCTCGTGCCGAAGAACGGGATCGCGAGGAGCTGGACCCCCTTGTATGCCATCACTCCCGCGGCGAGCATCTGGCCGGCCAGCTTGGTGACCCAGTCGAGCTCGCGGATGTCGTCGATCGCCCCGACCAGGCAGATGATGCTCGCTCCCATGAGCACGCCACTGATCTGGCCACCGCTGTAGACGCCCCGCAGGAACGGCAGCTCGCGGGCCACCAGCGCGGCCGTGGCGAACCCGAGGAAGATCGCCACCCCACCGAGTCGCGGAGTGGGCGTGGTGTGCACGTCGCGCTCGCGCACCGACGTGAAGGCGTTGGTCGCGATCGCGACGGCCCGGACGAGCGGAGTCGTGAGGTAGGTGATCGCTCCCGCGATCACGACGATGAGGAGGTACTCCCGCACAGGTCGGCGGGCTCAGGGACGAGGGTATGCCGGGAACCGGGTCACGAGGTCGGTGACCTCGGAGCGCACCTGCTGGGAGACCGGGTGATCGGGGTCGGCGTCTCCCTTGGTCACCGCGGTGTTGATGAGCTCGGCGATCGTCACCATCTCCTCGACACCCATGCCCTGGGTGGTCGTGCAGGCCGTGCCCACCCGGATGCCGGAGGCGATGTTGGGCTTCTGCGGGTCGAACGGGATGGCGTTCTTGTTGAGCACGATCCCCGCCGCGTCGGCCCGAGCCTCCGCGTCGACACCGGTCACGCCCACGCCCTGCAGGTCGTGCAGCGACAGGTGGGTGTCGGTGCCGCCGGTCGTGGGGCGGATGCCGTACTCCCCGAGCGAGGTCGCGAGCTGCCGGGCGTTGACGATGACCTGCTTGGCGTATGCGGCGTACTCCGGGGTCGCGCACTCCTTGAAGTTGACCGCCTTGGCGGCGATCGTGTGCATCTGCGGACCACCTTGCATCATCGGAAAGACCGCTTTGTCGAGCTTGGCGGCGTGCTCCTGCCTGCAGACCAAGGCCCCCGAGCGCGGGCCACGGAGCACCTTGTGCGTCGTGAAGGTGACCACGTCGGCATACGGGACGGGGCTGGGGATGGCCTTGCCGGCCACGAGGCCGATGAAGTGCGCGGCGTCGACCCAGAAGACCGCACCGATCTCGTCGGCGAGGTTGCGGAAGAACTCGAAGTCGATGAGCCGCGGGATCGCACTCCCACCGGCGAGGATCACCTTGGGGCGGTGCTCGCGGGCGAGGGAGGCGACCTGGTCGTAGTCGATGTCCTCGGACGTCGGGTCGACGCCGTAGTGCACGGCGTTGAACCACTTGCCCGAGAACGAGACCTTGCTGCCGTGGGTGAGGTGACCCCCCATGGGCAGCGCCATCGCCAGGATTGTGTCGCCCGGCACCATGAACGCGCCGTAGACCGCCTGGTTCGCGCTCGCGCCGGAGTGCGGCTGAACGTTGGCGTGCTCGGCGTCGAAGAGGGCTGCGCACCGCTCGATCGCGATGTTCTCGGCCTTGTCGACCTCGGAGCAGCCGCCGTAGTAGCGGCGCCCGGGGTAGCCCTCGGCGTACTTGTTCGACAGCGTCGAGCCGAGCGCGGTCAGCACCTGCGGCGAGGACATGTTCTCGCTGGCGATCAGCTGCAGCCCACCGCGGATGCGGTCCAGCTCGGAGACGAGCACTCCGGCAATGTCGGGGTCGAACGCGTTCAGCGCCCCGAAGTCGGAGCCGTAGAAGGTGTCGTCTGGCAGGTCACGAGGGTGGGTCAAGGCAGTCTCCGGGGTCGTCGGGCAGCGACGACAACTGTAGGCCCACTCGGGTATCAGCCTCGGCGACACACCTCTCCTGTGTGGGTATGACCACCAAGAACCAGACCACTACAGCCCGTCCCGCGGCGCAGCCTCAGGACCTTCGCCCGACAAACAGCCTCGGGGAGGTCGAGCCCTCGATCCCGGACCCGCACGCCGGCCGTCGCGAGGGTGAGCCCGACCCGGGCAGCCTCGACCAGCAGCCGACGCGGAAGCGTCCGCCCCAGACGGGTGACCGGGGCCTACCCCCGTCGGCCGGCCAGGTTCTGAACCGGGCGACCCAGTTCCTCGGGTTCAAGGAAGGTTCGAACAACGACACCCCGTTCGGCGCGTGGTACGGGCTCAACCACCAGCCCTACTGCGACATGTTCGTCTCCTACGTCTTCCACCAGGAGGGTGGCGAGGAAATCGGCGGGCACTTCGCGTTCTGCCCCTCCCACGTGCAGTGGTTCAAGCAGCGCGGTCAGTGGGGCAGCTCGCCACAGCGCGGCGCGGTCGTCTTCTTCACCTGGGACGGGGGCCCGAGCGCCGACCACGTCGGGCTGGTCGAAAGCGTCGGTCAGGGCGGCTGGCCGCACACCGTGGAGGCCAACACCTCCTCGGGTGAAGGCGGGTCACAGGGCAACGGCGACGGTGTCTACCGGCGGGTGCGGAACCCGAGGTTCGTGCTCGGGTACGGCTACCCCGCCTACGGTGTCGGCGCTGCGGTCATATCGGCCGCTACCGTCTCGCTCGCCCGCGTGATGACCGCGGCGAAGCTCGACGGGCCGCGCCCGCAGGGCGTCGGCACGCCCGGTTCCGAAGTCGATGTGCGTGTCGTCGAGCAGGCTCTGGTCGGCGAGCACCTCCTCGACCCCTCCCTCGTCGACGGCGCCTTCGGGACGTCGACCGTTGCCGCGTATGCCGCCTGGCAGCGTCAGCTGGGCTTCACCGGTGCCGACGCCGACGGCATCCCGGGGCGCGACTCGCTCGTGCGGCTGGGTGCGGCGCACGGCTTCGCCGTGACCGACTGAGACCGACTGAGACCGACTGAGACCGGCCGTGACCGACTGGAACCGACCGACGACCGACTGCGGCTAGCGACGTCGGCGAGCGCCGGCGATCCGCGGGCCCGAACGTGGGCGCGGCGGTTCAGCAGTGGCGGACGGTGCCGGGGCGTCGGCAGCGGCGCGCCGCTCGCGCTCTTCGCGCTCTGCTGCGTCGATGGCCTCGTCGATCTCCCGGCGGCTGAGGGCGCCCTCGCGCAGGGTCACCGGGGTCGGTCCGGTGCAGTCGAGGATGGTCGAGGAGACCGACGAGGTCGCCGGTCCCCCGTCGAGGTAGACCGCGACTGACGCTCCGAGCATGGCCTGCGCCTCCGCCACGGTGGTGGCGGCCGGCGAACCGGTGATGTTGGCGCTGGTCACCGCCATCGGGCCCGCGTCACCGAGCAGGGCGAGAGCGATCTGGTGCGCTGGCATGCGGAGCGCGACGGTTCCGTTGGTCTCGCCGAGATCCCAGGTCAGGGACGGCTGACACTCCAGGACCAGGGTGAGCGCGCCCGGCCAGTAGGCGTCGATGAGGTGCCGGGCGTAGTCCGGTATGGCTCGCGCCAGACCGTCGACGGTACGCTGGTTGGGGACGAGGACGGGCGGGGGCATCTCGCGTCCTCGCCCTTTCGCGGCGAGCACCGAGGCCACGGCGGTGGCGTCGAACGCGTCGCAGCCGATGCCGTAGACGGTGTCCGTGGGAAGTACCACCACCCCGCCCGCGCGAACGGCGGCAGCCGCTGCCTCGATGCCGGCGGCGAGGCCCTCGGGGTTCGTGCAGTCGTACACCTCGCTCATGGGCCGAACCTTAACGCCCGCACCGGGTGCCAACCGCCCTGTCCCCGGGAACCCCCAGCGTCCTGTCGGCTCCCTTGGTGAGTCCGTCAAACCGGAGTTGGTCGAGATTGGGAGTGAAAAGGCTCTCCGGATGCCACCAACTCCCGTTCGACGGCCGTTCTCAGACGCGGACGGCCACCACGCACCGAGGTCGACCCACCAGGTCGACGTGGTCGGTGACCGCCCCCCACGGTCCCGCCATGGCGAGGGCCCTCGGCAGAGAAGCGCCTTGGGTCTCGGCGTGCTCCATGACGAGGACCCCGTCGGGTCGTAGTAGCTCGGCGGCCCGGGCAGCCATCTCCAGCGGCAGGGCCAGCCCGTCGGCACTTCCGCCGTAGAGGGCGAGCTTGGGGTCGTGGTCACGCACCTCGGGGTCGACCGGGACCTGGTCGAGCGGGATGTATGGCGGGTTGCAGGTGACCAGGTCAGCCTGCCCGACCAGCTCGGGAAACGACGTCCGCGCGTCTCCGAGGACGATGGCGACGTCCAGTCCGAGACGGTCCCGGTTCGCGACGGCCCACGCGTGCGCGAGATCGCTCAGCTCGACCGCGAACACCTGAGCGGGCGGGCACTCGTCCTTGACGGCGAGAGCCACGGCGCCGGACCCGGTCGCGAGGTCCACGACCAGCGGGCGCCCCACGTCCTGCACCGCCCGCAGCGCGAGCTCCACGAGCAACTCGGTCTCGGGCCTCGGCACGAAAACCCCCGGCCCCACGGACAGCTCGAGGTGTCGGAACCCGGCGCGCCCGGTCAGGTGCTGCAACGGAACGCGGGTCGCCCGTTCGGCGACGAGCTCGGCATACCCGTCGGGCGCCTCGATGCCGCCGAGGACCATCCGCCGGCGTACCTCACCGACCGGCTGACCGAGCAGGTGCGCCGCGAGGTGCAGGGCGTCGACCGGCGCCGACGCGATGCCGGCCTCGGCGAGGGTCATCGTGGCGCGGCGTACCGCGTCCCGCAGCTCGGTCACGAGCGCTGCTCAGGCTTCGGGGCGGGAGAGCGCCGCGAGTCGGGCCTGCTCGTCGGCCGAGACGCAGGACGCGATGACACCGTCGAGATCGCCGTCGAGAACCGTGTCGAGGTGGTATGCCTTGAACCCGGTCCGATGGTCGCTCAGGCGGTTCTCGGGGAAGTTGTAGGTGCGGATCCGCTCGCTACGGTCGACGGTCCGCACCTGGCTGCGTCGGGCGGCCGACGCCTCGGCCTCGGCCTGCTCCCGGGCCATCTGGTGCAGCCGGGAGCGCAGCACCCGCATCGCCGACTCCTTGTTCTGCAGCTGCGACTTCTCGTTCTGGCAGGAGACGACGAGCCCAGTGGGCAGGTGGGTGATCCGCACCGCGGAGTCGGTGGTGTTGACACTCTGCCCACCCGGACCCGAGGAGCGGTAGACGTCGACGCGGATGTCGTTCGCGTGGATCTCGACCTCGTCGGTCTCCTCGACCTCCGGCATGACCAGGACACCCGCCGCGGACGTGTGGATGCGTCCCTGGCTCTCGGTCACGGGGACGCGCTGGACCCGGTGCACACCGCCCTCGAACTTCAGCAGCGCCCAAGGGGCCTCGCCCGGCTGCGGTGTCCCCTTGGCCTTGATGGACAGTCGCGCCTCCTTGTAGCCCCCGAGGTCGGACTCGGTCGCGTCGATGACCTCAGCCCGCCAGCCGCGCTTCTCGGCGTACCGGGTGTACATCCGCAACAGGTCGCCGGCGAACAGGGCCGACTCCTCGCCGCCCTCCCCCGCCTTGACCTCGAGCAGGACGTCGCGGTCGTCGTCGGGGTCGCGCGGGACGAGCAGCCGCCGCAGGTGGTCGCGGGCCTGGTCGACGGCCGCCTCGAGGGCGGGGACCTCCGCGGCGAAGGACGCGTCCTCTGCGCCCAGCTCGCGCGCGGCCGCGAGGTCACCCTCGGCGGACTCGAGCCCCCGGTATGCAGCGACGGTAGGAGCGAGGGAGGCATACCTCTTGTTCAGGGTTCGCACCCGCGTCTGGTCGCCGAAGACGTCGGGGTCGGCGAGCTGCCGCTCGAGGTCGGCGTACTCGTCGAGGACGGGCCGTCCGGACTCCAGCACAGAGGAGGTGCCTTCGGTCACCTCACACTCCTTGCTGGTTGGGGGCAGACGCGAGACGCCGGTCCTCCCCGGCAGGCGAACCTGCCGGAGGGGACCGGCGACCGGGAGAGCTACTTGCCGGCTGCGGCGGTCTTCTTGCCGTAGCGGGCCTCGAACCGGGCAATGCGGCCACCGGTGTCGAGGATCTTCTGCTTGCCGGTGTAGAACGGGTGGCACTGCGAGCAGACATCGGCGCTGATCGCGCCGGTCGTCGCGGTGCTGCGCGTGGTGAACGTGTTGCCACAGGTGCAGGTGACCGTGGTGTCCACGTAGGTGGGGTGAAGGTCCTTCTTCAACGTGCTCTCCTTGGATCTCAGGCGGGCCGGGTCGGCGATGGTGTGCGACGTCTCAGAGGGCGCCAGCCGTGAACCGGTCCAACGAATCAGTGTGCCAGAGATGGGCACACATCCGCTAAACGCCGATGGGGGGCAGGCGCATTCCGGACTGTGCTGCGACGAAGCCCCTGGCGCCCGTAGGCGCCGTCGGCCGTGCGATCAGGCGCAGCCGGCCCGTGCGATCAGGCGCCGTCGTCCAGCCGCGTCGAGCTGCTGGACTGCACCTGGCGCAGGAACTCGATGTTGGTCCGGGTCCGCTTGATCCGGTCCACAAGCAGCTCGAGGGCCTTCTCCGGCTCGAGCCCGCTCAGCACGCGACGGAGCTTCCACACGATGTTGAGCTCCTCGGGGCCGAGCAGGATCTCTTCGCGGCGGGTCCCGGACGCGTTCACGTCGACGGCTGGGAAGACCCGCCGGTTCGCGAGGTCGCGGGAGAGCGTGAGCTCCATGTTGCCGGTGCCCTTGAACTCCTCGAAGATCACCTCGTCGGTCCGCGAACCGGTCTCGACGAGCGCGGTGGCGATGATCGTCAGCGACCCGCCGTTCTCGATATTGCGGGCGGCCCCGAAGAACTTCTTCGTCGGGAACAGAGCGGCGCTGTCGACGACCCCGGAGAGAACCCGACCGGACGCGGGGGCGGACAGGTTGTAGGCCCGGCCCAGCTTCGTCAGTGAGTCCAGCAGGACGACCACGTCGTGGCCGAGCTCGACGAGACGCTTGGCCCGTTCGATGGACAGCTCGGCGACGGTGGTGTGGTCCTCGGCCGGTCGGTCGAAGGTCGAGGCGATCACCTCACCCTTGACCGCCCGCTGCATCTCGGTGACCTCTTCGGGACGCTCGTCGACGAGAACGACCATCAGGTGGCACTCGGGGTTGTTCGTCGTGATCGCGTTGGCGATGGACTGGAGCACGACGGTCGAACCCGCTGTGGCCGGCGCCACGACCAGACCCCGCTGGCCCTTGCCGATCGGGGCGACCAGGTCGATGACCCGGGTGGTCAGCAGGCTCGTCTCGGTCTCGAGGCGTAGACGCTCCTGCGGGTAGAGCGGCGTGAGCTTGCCGAACTCCGGCCGGGGCTTGGCACCGTCGGCTGCTGCCCCGTTGATCGAGTCCAGGCGTACCAGTGCGTTGAACTTCTGCCGAGTACCGGGGCCGGCCGACGGCTGCTCACCGTCGCGGGGAGCCTTGACGGCGCCGGTGACGGCGTCGCCCTTTCGCAGCGCGTACTTCTTGACCAAGCCCAAGGGAACGTAGACGTCGTTGGGTCCGGGCAGATATCCCGACGTGCGCACGAACGCATAGTTGTCGAGGACATCGAGGATGCCCGCCACAGCGACGAGGACGTCGTCGTCGTTGATCTGCAGCTCCGGCTCGTAGTCGGTCCCGGTCGTCGGGCGCCCGCGCTTGCGGTCCCGGCTGCGCTGCCGGCTACGGCGTCGGCCCCCTGCCGCCTCGTCGTCGGCGTTCTGGCTGCCCTGGGCGTTCTGGCTGCCCTGGGCGTTCGAGCTGCCCTGCTGGCCGGTATGCGACGTGGTCTGGTTCGGTGCGGTCTGGTTCGGTGCGGTCTGGCTCGGTGCAGTCTGGTTCGGTGCGGTCTGGCTCGGGACGGTCTGGCTCGGGACGGTCTGCGTCGGTTGAGTGCGTGCCTGCTGGCCCGAGGCCGCGGTACCCTGCTGGCGCTCGCGCTGGTATCGGCTCTGCTGCGTGCCCTCGGTGCGGGCGGACGCGCCGTTGTTCTGACCGGCGCCCTCCGTCCGGGTCGGCTGCTGACCGGAGCGGACCGCACCGTCCGTCGTGGGGGCCGTCGACGTCGTGGACGTCGTAGAGGTGCGAGCGTCGGGGTAGTTCTGCGGCTGGGTGGTGGTCTGTGAGTCGCCACGGTCCGCATGGTCGGAGGTGCGGTCGTCCGTCGGCTGCCGCTCGACGGCGTCGTCTCGGTCTGCGGCGCCGTTCCGGTTCGCGGACCCATGGGGTCGCTCGGTCTCCACCGGTCCCACCGGGGCCACCGGTCCGGGCAGGGTGACCGACTCGGCGCGCTCGCGCCGGTCCTCGGAGCCCCGGGACGCAGCACGCGGCGTACGGGCGGCCGTCGCCTCTGTGCGTGCCGGGGCGGCCGTCGCCTCTGTGCTTGCCGGGGCTCCCGTCGCCTCTGTGCGTGCCGGGGCTCCCGTCGTTCTGGGAACCGGCGTGTCAGACCCTTGCCGGGCGGAGATCGCCGCGACCAGGTCGTCTTTTCGCATCTTGGTGGTCCCCGTCACGCCGAGGCGCGACGCGAGTCCTTTGAGCTCGGCGACGTTCATCGCGGCGAGTCCGCTGCGACCGCCGCGCGAGCGCGTGCTCGGCTCGGTCACGAGCTGTGTGGTGTCTGTCACGAAGGTCCTTCCCCTCGTCATCGGTTCGGCTGGGACATCGCCCCGGAACCGGTCAGGGCCGAGCGGATTCGCTCGCTGTGCGTTCCCCCGACACAGGGAAGCACCAGTGCAGGCGCGCTTCCCGGGGCGAGCATGTCGCCGCTGTTCGGGGGTGGTGCTCCGATGCGGAGTCGCAGAGTGCGGTCGTCCGTTCGGTGCGGTGACAATGTAACACCGTCAGCCGATCGGGACTTCACGAACCGCCGACGACGCCGGACTGTGACCGAGGACCCGTCAGCGCTCTCCTAGGCCCGAGTCACATTCACACCGGTGGTCGGGATCGCGAGCGGAAGCCGGCGCCACGCCCGGAACGCGGCGTCGCCTCCCGTTCCAACCGGCACCACGACTCGATCAGCGCGGTCCCGCGTGGTGAGCACCAGCACGCTGGGACCGGCGCCTGAGATGAGCGCGGCATGACCCTCCGCCCGCAGCGCGTCGACAAGCCTCATCGAGGCAGCGAAAGCCGGCCGACGGAACTCCTGGTGCAGCCAGTCACGGGTCGCCGGCAGCAGCAGGTCGGGACGGCGCGACATCGCCTCGACGAGCAGCGCGGAACGCCCCGCGTTGAGGGCGGCTGCCCGGTGGTCGACCTGAGGGGGCAGGACGGCCCGAGCGGTATGCGTCGCGAGCTGCGTCTGTGGGACCAGCGCTACGACACGCAGGTCGTCGTGGACCGGCACCGACACCGTGCCCGTGATGGTGCCGATCACTTCGGCCCTCTCGGCAAGCCCGGTCCCGCGTTCCTCGACGTCGCGTGTCCAGGAGAGGGTCATCCCTCCGCGCACACTTGCCGACGCGTTATCGGGATGCCCTTCGAGCTCGGTGACCAGGTCGGTTGCCACGTCGAGGTCGACCGGAACCCTCTCGGCGAGGGGCAGGTGCTCCCACGCCTCGAACGCGCAGATCGCCTGCGCGACAACGACTCCCGCCGTGATAGCCGCCGCGGATGAGCCGAGTCCGCGACCGTGCGGGATCGCGTTGCGCGCCACGAGGTGCAGGTCGGTCGGCAGCGCGACGCCCAGCCGAGCAGCCGCGTGCGCCATGGAGCGCACCACGAGGTGCGTCTCGTCGAGGGGCACCTCGTCGGCGCTCTCCCCCGAGACCTCGATGCGCAGCCCCGCGCCGTCCCCGACGACGACGTCGTAGTCGTCCCAGAGGCCAAGGGCGAGCCCGACCGAGTCGAACCCGGGACCGAGGTTCGCGCTGCTGGCCGGCACGCGGACGTGCAGTGCCAGCGGTTGAGGCATACCTCCCGACACCCGTCCGCTCACCCGTCGAGGCCGAGCGCGGTGGCCGCCGTCACGGCGTCCACCGGCACTCGCACGGGCACGACCTCACTGCCGTCGGCGTTCCGCAGCGCCCACTGGGGGTCCTTGAGCCCGTGGCCGGTGACGGTGCACACGATCCGGGACCCGGAGGGGACGAGACCGGCCTCGTGCGAGGCGAGCAGGCCGGCCACCGAGGCGGCGGAGCCGGGCTCGACGAAGACCCCCTCCCGGGACGAGACGAGCCGGTGCGCGGCCAAGATCTGGTCGTCGGTCACCGCGTGGATCAGCCCACCCGACTCGTCGCGGGCAGCCTCGGCCTGGCGCCAGGAGGCGGGATTGCCGATCCGGATCGCCGTAGCGATGGTCTCGGGCTCGTCGACCGGATGCCCCTTGACGATCGGGGCGGCCCCGGCTGCCTGGAACCCCCAGATCCGCGGCAGCTGGGTAGCGGGACCAGGCTGGTCCGAATCCTGTTGGTATTGCTGATAACCCAGCCAGTATGCCGTGATGTTGCCGGCGTTCCCGACCGGGAGGCAGTGGATGTCGGGAGCATCACCGAGCGCGTCGACGACCTCGAACGCGGCGGTTTTCTGGCCTTCGATGCGGGCCGGGTTGACCGAGTTCACCAGCTCGACCGGGTATGCCTCGGCAAGCTTGCGGGCCAGCGTGAGGCAGTCATCGAAGTTGCCGTCGACCTGCAGCAGGGTGGCGCCGTGGGCGATCGCCTGGCTCAGCTTGCCCATGGCGATCTTTCCTTCCGGCACGAGCACCCCGCAGGTCATCCCGGCCTTGGTGGCGTAGGCCGCCGCCGACGCGCTGGTGTTGCCCGTCGACGCGCAGATCACCGCCTTCGCGCCGCGGCCGGCGGCCAGCGAGATCGCCGTGGTCATCCCGCGGTCCTTGAAGGAGCAGGTCGGGTTCAGCCCCTCGAACTTCAGCCACACCTGCGCATCGACGAGCGCGGAGAGGTGCTCTGCGGGGATGAGCGGGGTGCCACCCTCTAGCAGGGTGACGATCGGCGAGCCGGCGAGCAACGGCAGGCGGTCGGCATACTCGCGGATCACCCCGCGCCACTGGTGCGCCACCTCAGCCGCCTTCGACGCGCATCACCGAGTCGACGGCGCGCACGATCGGCATCGCCGCGAGCGCCTCGACGGTGGCGGACAGCGCCGCGTCGGAAGCGGTGTGGGTGACGACCACGAGGCTGGCGCGACCCTCGGAACGGGCTTCCGCCGGGTCCAGTCCCGAGTCTGGACCCGAGTCCGCGTCCGGGACGGAACCGGAGCCCGACCGATCCGCGACGATGTGCTGACGCACCGTCTCGATCGACACGTCGTGCTCCGCGAAGGCGGACGCCACCTGCGCCAAGACTCCCGGTCGGTCGGCTACGTCGAGGCTGATGTGGTACCTCGTCAGGGCCCGGCCCATGTCGAGGACCGGCAGGTCGGCATACGTGCTCTCCCCCGGCCCGCGGCCGCCGCCGACCCGGTGCCGCGCTACGGCGACCACATCTCCGAGGACGGCCGACGCGGTCGGGTCGCCGCCGGCGCCGCGGCCGTAGAACATCAGCTGGCCGGCGGCGTCGGCCTCGACGAACACGGCGTTGAAGGCCTCACGGACTCCGGCGAGCGGGTGCGACCGGGGGATCATCGCCGGGTGCACGCGGACGGAGACTCCCTCGTCGGTGCGCTCACAGATCGCGAGAAACTTGACGACACAGTCCATCTCGCGCGCTGCCTGAATGTCGGAGGCGGTGACCTCGGTGATTCCCTCGCGGTGGACGTCGGCGATGGAGATGCGAGTGTGGAAGGCGAGTGAGGCGAGGATCGCCGCCTTGGCGGCCGCGTCGAAACCTTCGACGTCGGCGGTCGGGTCGGCCTCCGCATAGCCGAGCGACTGCGCCTGCTCGACGGCGTCGTGAAAGCCGGCGCCCGTGGTGTCCATCTTGTCGAGGACATAGTTGGTGGTGCCGTTGACGATGCCGAGAACCTTGCGGACGTCATCACCCGCGAGCGACTCGCGCAGCGGCCGCAGCAGCGGGATGGCCCCGGCGACGGCGGCCTCGTAGTAGAGGTCGACACCGTGCTCCTGGGCTGCGGCATACAGGGTGGGGCCGTCCTCGGCCAGCAGGGCCTTGTTGGCGGTGACGACGGAGGCGCCGTGCGCCATCGCCCGCAGGATGAGTGAGCGCGCCGGTTCGATCCCGCCGATCACCTCGACGACGACATCGGCCCGGGTGACCAGGTCCTGAGCATCGGTGGTGAACAGCTCAGGGTCGAGCCCGAGCGCGCTGCGGTCGCGCCCCGGACGACGGACCGCGATCCCCACCATCTCGAGTCGGCGTCCCACGCGGGCCGTGAAGTCGTCACCGTGCTCGGTCAGCAGCCGGGCGACGGCCGATCCGACGACACCGCAGCCGAGGAGGGCGACCCGGAGCACACCGGTCGTCGGGTCGGGGCCAGCCGCCCTTTGCGGGGAGGCCGCCGCCCGCACCTTCGTCATCGGCTGCACCACGCCGTGCATCCTGCCCTGTGCCCACCTGTTGATACCGGCGTATTCCGCGATCCGGACCGCCAGGTGGCAGAGCCCGGCGGTGCCGGGGTCACGTGACGTCCAGGGCGAGGAGGTCGTCGACGGTCTCCCGCCGCACGATGACCCGCGCTTCGCCGTCGTGCACGGCGACCACCGGCGGGCGAGGCGTGTGGTTGTACTGGCTGGACATGGATCGGCAGTATGCGCCGGTGCCGGGTACGGCGACGAGGTCTCCCGGAGCCACGTCGGCGGGAAGGAACTCGTCCATCACGACGATGTCGCCGGCCTCGCAATGTCGCCCGACGACCCGGGACAGCCGCGGCGGGGCGTCGCTCGCCCGGTTCGCCAATGTGCACGAGAAGTTGGCCTCGTAGAGGGCGGTGCGGACGTTGTCGCTCATCCCCCCGTCTACCGAGACGTAGGCCCGCGAGGCGCCGCCGTCGAGGTCGACCGTCTTCACCGTGCCCACCTCGTAGAGCGTGAACGTGCTCGGACCGGCGATGGCTCGGCCCGGCTCGATCGAGATGTGCGGCACCGACAGGCCGTTGGCCCGGCACTCCCGGTCGACGATCTCGGCCATGCCGGACGCCAGACCCTTAGGGGACAGCGGGTCGTGCTCGGTCGTGTAGGCGATGCCGAACCCGCCCCCGAGGTCGAGCTCCGGCAGCTCGACCCCGTGCTCGGCGGCCACCTGGGCGTGCAGTCCCAGCACCCGACGAGCGGACACCTCGAACCCCGAGGTGTCGAAGATCTGGGACCCGATGTGGCTGTGCAGGCCGATGAGCTCGAGCTGTGGGGCGTGGGCGAGGATCCTGCGGACCGCCTCGGCGGCCGCGCCTCCACTGAGCGAGAACCCGAACTTCTGGTCCTCGTGGGCTGTCGCGATGAACTCGTGCGTGTGCGCCTCGACCCCGACGGTGACGCGCACCATCACCCGCGCTGTCGTCCCGAGCCGCCGCGCCACGTCGGCGAGCCGGTCGATCTCCTCGAAGCTGTCGACGATGACGCGGCCGACGCCGTAACCCACCGCCGCCTCGAGCTCGGTGACCGACTTGTTGTTGCCGTGGAAGCCGATCCGGTCACCAGGCATACCGGCTCGAACCGCCACCGCGAGCTCGCCACCGGTGCAGACGTCGAGCCGCAGCCCGTCTTCGCAGACCCAGCGCGCGACCTCGGTGCAGAGGAACGCCTTGCCCGCGTAGTAGACGTCGGCGCCTCCGCCGACGTCCGCGAACACCTCGGCGTAGGTGTCGCGGAACTCTGCCGCCCTCGTCCGGAAGTCGGCCTCGTCGAGCACGTATGCCGGAGTGCCGAACTCTCGCGCCAGCTCGGCGACGCTGAGCCCGGCGACGGTCACTGCGCCGTCGGCGCCACGGCTCACCGAGGAGGACCACAGCGAGGGCACGAGGGCGTTGACGTCGCGAGGAACGGCGAGCCACGAGGGGTTGCCGTATCCCTCGGCGTGAAGGGCGCCGGCCTCGTGTGCGCGCATGGCCTCAGCCTAAGGCGGGGTCAGGGGTGGCCCGGGGGACGGCCCCGAGGCCGGGAGGGGGGCCGGACCGGTGGCCGGTCGCGCGGACGCCCGTTTCGGGCGAGGTCCTGCACGAGGTCGACGAGGTCGTCCGGGTCGAAGGGCTTGGGGAGGAAGACGTCGACGCCGACGGCGGCGGACCGCTCTTCCTCGCGTTGCTGCAGCGCAGCCGTGACCATGATCACCGGCAGATCGGTGAGTGCGGGATCTGCACGGATCGCGGCGATAGCGCCCCATCCGTCCAAGGGTCGCATCTGGGCATCCAGGACGATCACCGACGGAGGTCGGTCGGGGTTGCGGCGCAGCAGGGCGAGCGCGGCCGCCCCGTCCGTGGCCTCGATCACCTCGAAACCCGCGAGCTCGAGGTTGATCCGGATCAGCAGCCTGATCGAGGCGGTGTCGTCGCACACCAGCACCCACTCGGCGCCCGAACCCGCGGGTACCGGCGGGTTGGAGCTTGGTCCGGTGCCGGGTCGTGGGGGCTGACCCGCCGGTTCCATGAATGCCACCCTAGGCTGCTAACCTCGCCGGGCACGACGGTACGAACGGACAGCACGGATCAACAAGTGCGGCCATGCGTCGCCCGGCTCGACCGGTCTCGTGCCGGCTGGCCCCCGTAGCTCAGGGGATAGAGCGCCGCCCTCCGGAGGCGGAAGCGCAGGTTCGAATCCTGCCGGGGGCACCAAGGGACAGGCGTCTGACCTGCGCAAACGTCGACGGGGCCCGGTGGCGTGCAATATGCGTGCAATAAGGCTCCGCGACGGCACCACGACACTGTTCGCCGCCCTGAACGCCATCGACGGCACGATGATCGGTTCGTCCATGGACAAGCACCGCCACGAGGAGTTCCTGAAGTTCCTCCGCACCATCGACCGCGAAGCGCCCAAAGGCCTTACGGTTCATATGAACCTAGACAACTACGCCACCCACAAACACAAGGACCTAGTGGCCTGGCCGGCACAGCCCTACGCCGAGGCGCATTCCACTCCGTGCCCGATTTGATCGTTTCGATCGAGGAGTACATGAAGGCCCACAACAACGAGCCCAAACCTCTCGTGTGGACCGCCACCGCAGAACCCATCCTGACCAAAGTCCGCCGCGGCCGAGTCGCCCTCGCCCAAACAGTCAGTCACTGACGAGACACAGCACGAGATCCGTTCTCCCGACTGGGTCGTGGGGCTAACGTGGCCTGGTGGAGCATCGCGAGCCTGTACGCGTCGTCCGTGATGCCGAACTACTCGCGGCCGACCCGACATCGGGGATGCTGCGTCGGCGTGCCTTCGAGGCCTCGGGCCTATGGGCGGGCCAGGTGGTGACCGAGCCCGGCGCCTTCTCGGGGTGGCACCACCACGACTCCAACATCTCCATGCTCTACGTCGTTCGCGGGGTGCTCCGCCTCGAATGCGAGGGCGTCGAGGGTTGGGTCGACGCCGTCGCTGGCGACTACGTCCGAGTGCCGACGTTCACCGTGCACCGAGAGTCGAACCCGGGGCGTGAACCGTCGTTGGCCGTGATCGCACGGTCCGGTGTCGGCATCCCGACGGTCAACGTGTCGCACGCCCCACCCCCACACGTGTGATGCGTCACTTCCTCGCTCTGGACCACGGCCGGGTGACCGGATCCGTAAAGGGTTAACGCGAACCGCGGACCTGTCTATATGGCTGCACAGCTCTATATGGCTGCCCAGCCGCGGCCCCGGCGTAGGGCGTCCGGGGACGGTTCAGTCGAGAGGATCGCCCTTGGACCACGGGAGTCCTTTGAGTGAAGTCAGCCGGGCCCTCGTTGCGCCGGAGCCAGGTCATTGATCGGACGACGAGGGGCCGGCGGTCCGGCCAACTGCGGCGCATCGAGATCTTCCTCCACAGTGATGACGGCCAGAATGACCGGCATGGAGGTCTATCGAACCCCGGACGCCGCCTTCGAGCAACTGCCTGACTTCCCCTGGGAGCCGGCATACGCCCAGGTCGGCGACCCCGACGGTGGCACCCTACGGGTGGCCTATGTCGAGGCGGGACCGGCCGGCGGACCCGTGGCGCTACTGCTGCACGGTGAGCCCTCGTGGTCGTTCCTCTACCGGCACGTGGTCCGGGTGCTCACCGAAAGTGGGATTCGGTGCGTAGTGCCCGACCTGGTCGGCTTCGGCCGCTCCGACAAACCGGTCCATCAGGTCGACTACTCCTACGCCCGGCTGGTCGAGTGGACCCGGGAACTGGTGTTCGACCACCTCGACCTGCGCGAGGTCACCCTGGTCGGCCAGGACTGGGGCGGACTGATCGGGCTGCGCCTGGTCGCCGAGCACCCGGATCGCTTCAGCCGGGTGGTAGCGACCAACACCGGGCTGCCGACCGGCGACTTCGACATGCCCGCGGTCTGGTGGAAGTTCCGTCGCGCGGTCGAGAAGACGGAGGTGCTCGACATCGGTCGCCTGGTCGCCGCTGGCTGCGTGCGCCCGATGGCCGACGAGGTCCGCGCGGCCTACGACGCGCCCTTCCCCGAGGAGCGCGCCAAGGCCGGTGCCCGAGCCATGCCCGGGCTGGTACCCACCCGCCCTGACGATCCCGCCAGCGAGGCGAACCGCGCCGCATGGCAGGTGCTTTCGGCCTGCGAGCTGCCCTGCCTGCTGCCGTTCAGCGACGGCGACCCCATCACCGGCGCGATGGCACCAATCCTGCGAAAGCTCATCCCCGGCACCCGAGGCCTCCGCCATCCAACCATCCACAACGCCGGCCACTTCCTGCAAGAGGACGCCGGACAGGAGCTGGGCCGGGTCGTCGCAGACTTCATCCGGAGCTGACCCGCAGCACTGATAGCCGCGAAGGACACGACACAGCACGCGTACGGGCGCAGGCAAGCTGTGTCATTGCGCCGCGAGCTGGCCGGCGGCGCTTGCGGATCACTCGGACTACGAACACCGCTGGCTCCTTGACCCGAGAACGGGCGGGGTGGCGTCAGGCGGGCGACAGGGCGTCGACCCGGTGCTCGTCACCCGATTGGCCCGAGCCACCCTGTTCGGCGTCACCAACAGCCTGTGAACACCCCGATCGTCCTTGGTGCTTCCGGTGGATCGGCCGCCCGACCAATCGGTGCGCCCTGGCTGCTGAGTTGCTGTTCGACGCAGGCAACCTGGCCTTGACGCGGTCCTCAGGTGGGGATGAGTAGGGCCCGGGATGTCATGGCGACGGTGTGACTCAAACCGTCGAGGAAGCGGTCACCTAGGGGGCCCGTTCGGCGCAAAGCCCAGATCGTCTCTGCCGTGACCCAGGAGAGGTCACGGGCCCTGTCGATATCCCAGCCACTGAGCAGATGGACGAGCGCACCGACTCGGTCGTCTACCTCCCGTTCCAGCGCGTCAAGAAAAGACCGCCGGATCGAAGACTCGACCTGGGCGAGGACATTGTTGACCGTCTCGTAGTCATCGTGGATGTCATCAGGCTCAAGGCCACGAGCTCGACAAATGCCGACCACGGCGATCGGGAGGTCGTGCTCGATGTGAGTGTTCATCCCGGCGACGGCGTACTGAACAGGCAAGCGCCCGGCGCCACGTGTCTGAAACAGCGGCTGCCACGCCGGGGTGACGGCCTGTCGTGCCGCGTCCGCGTCGTACGCCGCCAACCACAGGTTGGCGAAGCCGACATCGAGCTCGGCCATCATCTCCGAGTCCCGGAACATCGTCGGATCGGCAATGACAGCGGCGATGCGCTCGGTGACAGTGAGATACATCCGGTTGAACACCGCAACCCCGTCGTCGGGCGAGAGCTCGGCATCGATCTCCCGTAGCCGGACAATCACGCCGTCGACTGTCGTAGGGACGCTCACCTGTCGAGTATGGCGTGTCGCCATCGTCCCGCTGGCAACTGGACTCCTCGGCAGCTCGAGGCGGAACCGCATACGGCTGAAGGGTGTCAGGCGGGTGCACCTGCGTCAGGCCCTGAGCAACGCGTCGATCTGGTTGATCGACATGGTCGCGCCGTCGAGGACACCCATGTCGAGCACCTTCTGCAGAGCCTCGGCGGAGTCGTAGGTGCTCACGGTGACGACGGTCGTCGTCCCGGAGTCCTCGCTGAACCGGTAGTCGTTGTGCGACACGGGCATGGTGTCGACGGGGTGGAGGTCGGCGTCGGCGAAGCCGTCGTCGAAGGCGAGGTGCGAGGGCGCCTCGACGGTCGTGAACTCCCACCAGCCGCCGAACTTCTCGCCCTCGGGGCTGGTCATGAAGTAGGTCGCCCGCCCACCGGGACGCAGGTCATGGTCGACGAAGGTCGCGGGGTAGGTCGGCGGCCCGAACCACCTCTCGAGCTGGCGCGGGTTGGTGTAGACCTCCCAGACCCGGTTGGCGGTCGCGGCGAACTCCGCCGTGAACGTGATGGTGAGGGTGTCGAGGTCGTGGAGGACGTCGCGGACGGGCATGTCAGGCTCCTGTTTCGGTGGTCGGTTTCGTTGTCGCTGATTCGGGTTCGGATGCCGTGTGGGCGAGGAGGTCGTCGATCCGGGCGACGCGGCCGCGCCAGACGGCTTCCAGCTCGGTGAGCATCGCGCCCACCGACCGCAGCGCCTCGACGTCACCACTGGCGAGCTGCTCGCGCCCATGGCGGCGCTTGGTCAGCAGCCCGGCGCGCTCGAGGACCGCCACGTGCTTCTGCACGGCGGCAAAACTCATGTCGTATGCCGCCGCGAGCGCGCTCACCGAGTGCTCCCCCGCCAGGACCCGCCGCACGATGTCACGCCGCGTCCGGTCGGCGAGGGCGTGGAACAGGGCGTCGGCCCGGTCCTCGTCGCGTTCGGTCACATGGCCCACCATACAACTAATCAGTTGTATGTTGCAACGTCTGATTACGCGCTCTTGGTCCCGGCCGCGGGGCGTCATGGACAGGGCCACCCTCGGGTCGCGACGCGGGTTGCGCGCCGTGCGCGAAGCCGGGTTCATCGTGGTCGCGAGATGGGCGATCTCGTCCCGGCTGGGGGGACGGGTACGCGCTGGGTCAGGTTCGCTGCGCCGACTGTGGCGGCGGTCGTCTGGTTCCTGCTGCCGCGGCCTCACAAAAGGGGCCTGGCCGTCCGAGCGGTGCTCGCGCTCGCGCTGACCGCCGGCCTTCTGCACGACGACCCTCGCCCCTTCGCCGTCGACCCCCTGAGCCCAGCACTTTTCCGGCACGCCGCCGACAATGGGTTTCCGTCAGACCACACCGCATATGCTGCGGCGGTGTCCCAGCTCGTCCTCACGGTGCGCCGACGTATCGGCCTCGTCCTGTTCGCCTGCAGCGTGATCGGGGGATCTGCCCGGGTTGCCGCGACCGTTCACCAGCAAGACATCGTGGCTGGGCTCCTCGTTGCCGTGGCGGCCGTGGCGCTCACCGCGCTTGTCTGCTCGTTCGTCGACCGACGCCGGTCAGCCGCCCGCGACCACGGCCCCGCCGTACCCGTCGCCTAGTGTCGACCAGCTCCAAGAGCCCTGGCCGCCCGGAAGACCGCGACACCGACGATCTCCACGGTGAAGTTCAGGGGCCGTCCAGCGGCACCTGGGAACCTGTCGACGTGTACGGCGCATCTCGTCACCCCGCCCGACGGGTGGTTCTCCTCGCGGCCCTCGCAGGAGCCGCAGCCTCGTCCTGCACCGCGACCGGCCCGGAGCACTCGGCGTCATCCGCGTCGACATCCCCCACGACCACGGACGTCGCCGGAAAATCGACAGCCCCGCCGTCACCACCCCCAGCCGCGACATCAACCGCCGGCGGGTCCGGTTCGGCCGTTCACGTGCTGAGCGTCAGCGGGCCCGACATCGTCACCGGCCCCACCGTCGTCTCGGCGGTGGCATTGACGTTCCATGGCGCCGGCGACCCGAACCTCACGGCGCAAGCACTGTCGATCACCGCCGCTTCGGGAGCCAAGGTGACGGTGTTCGCGGTCGGCCAGTGGCTTGCCGCGAACCCGTCCCTAGGTCGCGACATCGTCGCCGCCGGCCATGACCTCGGCAACCACACCTGGAGCCACCAGCCCATGACCTCGTTGACGCTGGTTCAGGCAACCGATGAGATACGCCGCGGCGCCGACGCCGTGACCAAGGCGGTGGGGTCTGCAGGACTGCTGTTCCGACCGTCCGGAACGCCGCACAGCACGCCGAGCATCACCGCGGCCGCGCGAACGGTCGGGTACCAGCGGTGCGTGTCCTATGACGTTGATCCCGTCGACTACGCCGACCCCGGCGCCGAGCTGGTGCGCACCAGAACTCTGTCTGCCGTCCGGTCCGGCTCGATCGTCAGCCTTCACCTCGGTCATCAAGGAACCATCACCGCACTCCCGGGCATTCTGGCGGGCTTGCGCGCCCGTGGACTCGCCGCGGTGACCATGACCCAGCTCCTGGCGACGACATCATGAGACAGCGACGCCACCTCCCCGCGGCCGCGGTGGCCTTCGCCGTGACGCTGATGCTGAGTGGATGCGCCGACGCCGACGGTGCCTCCAGTGTCGCTGCCGGCACAGCGACGGCAGGAGCTCAGCCGCAGGCGCTACCGGCGGCACCATCAGGCGACAGCACGATCGGGGTGGGCGGGTCTGGCCAGCCCCCGGCGCTCCCGTACGCTCACGATGGTCGAAACGCGTTGCAGGGCGCAGCAGTTCACGCAAAGCCGCTGGTCTACGTGCCGAACCAGCTAGCTGGGACCGTCCAGGTGATCGACCCGAGCTCATACACGGTGGTCGCGACCTACCCGGTCGCGCGATCGCCCGAGCACGTCGTGCCGAGCCACGACCTGAGCACCTTGTGGGTCAACAGCGATGCGGGGAACACGCTGACCGCGATCGACCCAGGCACCGGACGGGTCAGGGGCAGTGTGCCGGTCGACGATCCGTACAACCTCTACTTCTCCCCCGATGGCAGCGAAGCCCTCGTCATGGCGGAACGTCTCAAACGCATCGACGTCCGCGACCCGACGACGATGGCGCTCAGACGTTCCGTGCCGGTGCCGTGCCGCGGCATCAACCACGCCGACTTCAGCGCCGACCTGACGACCATGCTGGTCAGCTGCGAGTTCACCGGCCAGCTCCTGGTGCTCGACGCCAACGCCACGACGGTGCAGAAGGTCATCGACCTCAACCCCATCACCACGCCCGGCGCGACACCCCCATCGATGGCGCGGAAAATGGGTGGCCCGATGGCGTGGCTGGAACCAGGAGCCTCGTCGATGCCCCAGGACGTGCGCCTGGCCCCGGACGGGGCCCACTTCATCGTCGCCGACATGATGCGCAACGGGGTGTGGGTCATCGACGCCCACACCCTCGAGGTCGCCAGGTTCGTCCCCACCGGCAAAGGCGCGCACGGGATCTACCCGTCACGGGATGCCGACAGGGTCTACGTCAGCAACCGTGACGAAGGCAGCATCAGCGTGTTCGACGCGGCGACCCTGCAGCCTGTCCAGAAGTGGGCGCTTCCGGGCGGCGGATCGCCCGACATGGGCGGTGTCACCGCCGACGGCAGCCAGCTGTGGCTGTCGGGGCGGTACAACGCGCGCGTCTATGTCATCGACACCAGCACCGGGGCACTGCTGCACTCGATCCCCGTCAACCCCGGGCCCCACGGACTGCTGGTCTGGCCGCAACCGGGCCGGTTCTCCTTGGGACACACCGGCAACATGCGTTGACGCCGCAATCGCGCGAAGGAGTCGACCCGGGAATCAACGTCAGGTTCTCAGTACCCCCTCAGGCCTGTGACCGATCATGGGGGTGTGCTGGGTTCCGGAGTCGCGCTGCCGGGACGCCCCCGGGACGTCACACTGGTCATCGCAGCAGCCGGCGTCAGTCTTTTCGCCCTGGCCCTCCTGCTCGTCGAGCTGTCGTGGGCACCCCTGTTGACGGCCGACCGCAGCGTGGTCGCAAGCGTTCACCGTTTCGCGCTCGATCACCCACCCTTCCCGTCCGCGATGACGGCGGTGAGCAACCTTGGCTCCGGGCTGTCCTGGGAGATCGTGACTGTCGCCGTCGTCGTGCTGCTGCTGCTTCGTCGTCGATGGACGAGCGCGCTCTTCCTCGTCGTGACCGTGGCCTCGTCGTCGCTGTTGAACAGTGCCGTCAAAGTGTGGGTGGGCCGTGAACGACCGGTCGTGGCCCACCCGTTTGTCCTCGAGCCAGGAGCAAGCTTCCCCAGCGGTCACTCCCAGGCGGCAGCGGCCGGCTTCGGTGCGCTCCTGGTCCTCACGCTGTCTTTGCTGCGGCTCTGGCTCCGGAGGGTCGCCTGGGCGCTAGCCGTCACCGCCGTCCTCGCAATCGGGTTCTCCCGCGTCGCCCTGGGGGTTCACTACCCGTCCGACGTCCTCGCGGGTTTCGCGCTGGGTGCGGCCTGGGTGAGTCTGCTCACGATGGCATTCGTGCGTTGGGTACCCAGCTGGCATCCAGCTACAGCCCAGTCTGGGGCCGCCTCGTCTACGGGGCGGCTCTGACCGCGTATGCCTCCGGTGCGGCCTCAGCGGATGACGCCGCGGGCGACCAGCTCGACGGTGGAGACCACGCTGAGAGCCTGCACGAGAAGCAGGCCCACCAGTACGAGCAGCTGCACCGCGGCGGCCTGCAACGGGGTGGCGCCTCCGAGAAGCATGCCGACGAACGCACCCGGGAGCGTCACGAGTCCGACGGACCTGGTCTGGTCCAACCCCGGAACGAGGGCCAGACCGGCGTCATCACGGGCCACGAGGATCCGGGCGTCCCGGGTGAGGAACCCGATCGACAAGGCAGCCTCCATCTCGCCGTGTCTCTGCCGCAACGCATCCAGCGTGCGGCGCCCGGACAGGGTGGTCGCCGTCATGGCGCCACCGATGAGAATGCCGATCACCGGCACGACCGCGATCTCCCTCAGCGGGATCAGACCGCTGACGAGCAGCAAACAGGCCACCGGAACGGCACCGATGCAGACCGGCGCTGCCGCCCACCACCAGTGACCCTGGGGCACCAGCCGGCGGCCCGAGGTGAGCGACGCGACCGTCAGCATGACCAGCACGAAGGCGGCCGTCAACCACCAGGACCGCAGGACGACGGCGATGAGGGCGCCGACGACCAGGAGCTGCACGGTGGCCCGGGTCGCCGCCAGCAGGTCGGCGCGGGCGAACTGCAAACCGCCCAGATGGTTGACCAGGGCCGCCAACCCTGTGAGGAGGACCACCAGCAGACCGAGACGGACATACCCGGAGGTGCCGTCGATGGCCAGCAGTGCGTCGTCGGGGGCGAGGATGCGCATCCGGCCACCCTCTCAGCCGCCCGGCAGGCTACTCGGTATAGGTTCGCGGTCGACTGCACGCATACCGGGTATGGGAGACGTCGATGTCCATCAGGCTAGGGCTGCTTGCGCTGCTCGCCGAACGTCCGAAGTACGGCGCCCAGCTGCGCACGGAGTTCGAGTCGCGCACTGGTGGGGCGTGGCCGCTCAATGTCGGGCAGGTCTATACGACGCTTGGCCGGCTGGAGCGCGACGGGCTCGTGCGCAACCTCGGCGGTGACGACGACAGCCACATCGCGTATGAGCTCACCGACGAGGGCCGTGCCGTGACGGCCGCCTGGTGGGCGTCTCCCGTCGGCCGGGTGGAGACGCCCCGCAACGAGCTCGTGATCAAGCTCGCGCTAGCGGTGACGTCCCCGGGGGTCGACGTCACCGCGGTCGTGCAGACTCAGCGGACCGCCACGATGCGCCACCTGCGGGACCTCACGCGCCTCAAGGCGACGCCCGGGTCGCATCCTCGAGGGGTGCGACTACCGCCAACCTCGCCGGAGCGTGACCTGGCCTGGTCGCTCGTCCTGGAGAACCTGCTGTTCGGCGCGGAGGCCGAGGCCCGCTGGCTCGACCACGTCGAGGCGACACTTGTGAGAACGGGCGCGGCGTCCGCAGCGCCGCCAGACACTCACACCGACCACAGCGAGAGACCGGCGCCCCCGGCACGTGGCGCGGGCCGGACGACCTGACCCCGAGGCGGCACCCGCGACAATAGGCCCGTGCCCCCTCCGCCTGTTCGCTCGACTGCGCAGCCATCGACGACGCCCAGCCGAGTGGCCGTCGTCACCGGGGCAGCCGCCGGCATCGGCGCGGCCACGGCGCGACTGCTCGCGGCTCGGGGCCGGCCGGTGGCCGTTGTGGACCTGGACCCAGCGGGCGAGGTCGTGGCGCAGCAGATCCGGGCCGACGGAGGTGCGGCTGCGGCATACCGGGGCGACGTCTCCGACGAGACGTTCTGGGACGCGCTGCCCCAGCGGGTGCACGACGACCTGGGCCAGGTCGGGGTGTTCGTCAGCAACGCCTACACCACCGAGATCCGCCCGCTCGCCTCGATGTCGCTCGCGTCCTGGGAACGCCAGCTGGCGGTCAACGTCGGCGGGGCGTTCCTGGGGACGCGCGCCCTGCTGCCCGACCTGCTCACCGGCGACGGACGTGCCGACGGCAGCATCGTGTTCGTGTCCTCGGTGCACGCCAGGGTCGGGATGCCGGGCAAGCCGGGGTATGCCGCCGGCAAGGGCGCGCTCATCGCTCTGACGCACCAGCTGGCCGTCGAGTACGGCCCGCAGGTGCGGGTCAACGTCGTGCTGCCCGGACCGATCCTGACCCCCGCCTGGGCCGGCGTGACCCCCGAGGACCGAGCGGTCGGCGCCGCCGCCACGGCTGCCGGGCGCCTCGGCTCGCCCGAGGAGGTGGCCGCCGTCATCGCCTTCCTGGCCTCGGCGGACGCGTCCTACGTCACCGGTGCCGAGATCCCCGTCGACGGCGGCTGGCTGGTCGTGAAGGCCTCGCCCTGAACCTCAGCCTCGGCGCTGGGTCGCGTCGGACACCTCGCCGACGAGCTCCTCGAGGACGTCCTCGAGGAACACGACCCCACTGACCGCACCGTCGGCGTCGACCACCCGCGCCAGGTGGGCGCCGGTGCGCTGCATCGTGCGGAGCACGTCGTCGACGTCGTCGTCCGGGCTGACCGTCGCGAGCCGGCGCACCCGCTTGAGGGGGACCGGCTGCGTGAGCCGTGCGTCGTCGGCATACAGGATGTCCTTGAGGTGGAGGTACCCGGCGATCTCCCCGTCGGCGTCCCGCACCGGGAACCGGGAGAACCCCCGCCGCGCGACGAGCCGTTCGATGTCGAGGGGGGTCGCCCCGAAGGACACGGTGACCAGGTCCTCGGCCGGCACGGCGACCTGCGAGGCCACCTTGTCGCTGAAGTCCAGGGCGCTGCGGACCAGCCCTTCGCGCTCCTGCTCGAGCAGCCCCTGCTCGTGGCTCTCCGCGACGATGTGCGCGACCTCCTCGGCGGTGAATGCGCTGGTGATCTCGTCCTTGGGCTCGATCCGGAAGATCAACCGGACCAGGCCCTTGGCGATGAACTCCATGACCCGCACGAGGTAGCGCAGGCTCCGGGCGATGACCAGCAGCGGCGGCACCAGCAGGAGCGCAGCGCGGTCGGGTCCGGCGATGGCCAGGTTCTTGGGGATCATCTCGCCGATCACGACGTGGCAGTAGACGACGACGAGCAACGCGAGGACCAGCGAGATCGGACCCAGCCACCCCTCCCCGACCCACTGGTCGAGGTGCAGCGCATGGAAGGCGTCATCGAGCATCTCGTGCAGCGCCGCCTCCGCGAGCGCGCCCAGGCCGACGGAGCACACCGTGATCCCGAGCTGGGCCGTGGCGAGCATCGACCCCATGTGCTCCAGCGCGTCGAGAGCGAGACGGGCTCGGGCGCTGCCGGCCTCGGCCATCGGTTCGAGGGTCGAGCGCCGCCCCGCCATCGCCGCGAACTCCGCGCCGACGAAGAACGCGTTGCCGAGCAGCAGGAGCACCGAGATCCACAGGGCGAGGGCGTGGCTCACGATGGATTCCCGGCCGTGTCGCCTGTCCTGTCGTCGTCCGTCCCGGTCGCGCCCCCTGAACCGCCCTCGGGTTGGGGCACCATCCTGACCCGGTCGACCCGGCGGCCGTCCATCCGCGCCACGCGCAGCAGCCAGCCGGGCACCGCCACCTCGTCGTCGACCTCCGGGACCCGGCCAAGGGCGGCCATGAGGAACCCGCCGACGGTCTCGTACGCCGGTCCGTCGGGGACCAGCGCACCGAGCTGGTCACGCACCTGGTCGGGACGCCACAGGCCGGGGACGACCCAGGAACCGTCACGCAGCCGTTGGCCGTCGCTCTGGGAGCGGTCGTGCTCGTCGCTCACCTCGCCGACGATCTCCTCGATGACGTCTTCGAGCGTGACCACACCCGAGGTCCCGCCGTACTCGTCGACGACGACCGCCATCTGTAGCCCGGCGGCGCGCAGCTGCAGCAGCAGCGGGTCTAGCCGGATCGTCTCGGGGACCAGGACCGCAGGCGTCATCAGCGCACTCACCGGCACATCCGAGCGGCGCTCCTGCGGCACGGCGATCGCCTTCTTGACGTGGACGAACCCGTCGACATAGTCCCAGTCGTCGCCGATCACCGGGAAGCGGGAATGCCCGGTCTTTCTCGCCAACCGCACGACGTCGGCCGCGCTTGCCGTCCGGTGGAGGCCGGAGCAGCGCAGCCGGGGGGTCATGACGTCGGCTGCGGTCTGACCGCCAAAGCTCAGCGACCGGGTGAGCATCTGCGCCGTGTCCGCTTCGAGGGTGCCTTGCTGTGCGGAGCGCCGGACCAGGCTGGCGAGCTCCTGCGGGGTGCGTGCGCTGGACAGCTCTTCCTGCGGGGTGACCCCGAGCGCCCGCAGGAACGCGTTGGCGGACCCGTTGAGGATCGCGATGAGCGGCCGGATGAGGACCGCGAAGGCGCGAACCGGACCCGCGACGACCTTGGCCGCGGCGAGCGGAGCGCTGATGCCGAGAAACTGTGGGAGCAGCTCGCCGAAGACCATCGAGAACAGTGTCACCAGGATCAGCGCGAGCGCCGTCGCGACCGACGTCGCCGTCCCGTCGGACAGTCCGACGGACCTGAGCGGGCCGTGCAGGAGCGACCCGATGGAGGGCTCGGCGAGATAGCCGACGACCAAGGTGGTCAAGGTGATGCCGACCTGGGCCGCTGACAGCTGGGTGGACAGCTGCCGTAGCGAGCGCAGCACCGTCGCAGCGCGGGTATCCCCGCCCTCGGCGGCCCGCTGCACGCTGGGCCGGTCGAGTGCGACGAGCGAGAACTCGGCAGTGACGAACAACGCGGTCCCCGCCGTGAGCGCCACGGCGGCGAGCGCCAGCAGCCAGGCGGTCATAGTCCTTTCATCCTAGGAGGCCCTATGCCTCGGGGTATCCGCCCGCTCCCCCTGGGGTATGACCCTGACCTGACCCTGAACCTGCTCGTGTTCCGCCCTGGGATGGATCCGTGGCACGCCGGACGCTGGTTGGATCGAGGCATGACACCACCGGCGACATTCATCCGCATGCGACAGAAGGGTGCGTTATGAGCGTGGCGACGCAGTCCCGACGGCCCGCCGCCGACACCGGCGCCCGGATCGAGGTGCGCGGCCTGACGAAGCGGTTCGGCGACTTCACCGCGGTCCACGAGCTCGACTTCGTCGTCGAACCCGGCCGCATCACCGGCTTCCTCGGTCCCAACGGGGCCGGCAAGACGACCACGCTGCGCATGCTGCTCGGCCTCATCCGACCCACGTCCGGGTCGGCGACCATCGGCGGCAGGAGCTACCACGACATCACGAACCCGCTTCGGGAGGTCGGTTCGGCGCTGGAGTCGACGAACTTCCATCCTGGTCGGTCGGGCCGCGACCACCTTCGCGTCCTTGCCGCGGCCTCCGGAATCTCGGACGCCCGGGTCGACGAGATGCTCGAGCTGGTCGGCATACCGGCCGCCGCTCGCAAGCGGGCCGGCGGCTACTCGATGGGTATGCGGCAGCGGCTCGGCCTCGCGGCTGCGCTGCTGGGGGACCCGAAGGCGGTCATCCTCGACGAGCCCTCTAACGGGCTCGACCCCGAAGGCATCCGGTGGCTGCGCGGGTTCCTGCGACACCTGTCGAGCGAGGGCAAGACGGTGCTCATCTCCAGCCACCTGCTCCAGGAGGTCGCCCAGACGGTCGACGACGTCGTCATCATCGCCAACGGGCTCAGTGTGGCCCAGGGGTCGATCGACGACCTGCGAGGGGAGCCGACCGTGCTGGTCCGCTCACCCGGACGCGACGAGCTGGGGAGTGCCCTACTCGCGGCCGGGCTCACGTCCGAGCGCGACGGGTCCGACGGCCTGACCGTGCGGACCGAGGACATGGCGCGGATCGGCGACGTCGCACTGCACTCGGGCGTCCCGATCCACGAGCTGCGAAGCGTCTCCACCGACCTCGAGTCGCTCTACTTCCAGCTGACCTCGACCCCGGAGAACCGCAACCGCAACCTCGCCGACCCGCAGGACGGTGCGGCGGGTAGTGGTTCGGCACTCCAAGGGGAGCCCGTCGAAAGGAGCGCCCGATGACCCGCGCGATCAAGGCCGAGCTGCTCAAGTTCTTCACGACCCGGATGTGGTGGGGCATGGCCATCGGCGTCTTCATCCTCGGAGCAGGGTTCGCGGCGCTGACGGCCTTCTTGGGCGCCAACGGCCCGCCCACCCCCGGCCAGCAGGCCCCGACGTTGGCCGACCCCGCTCTTGTCAGGTCGGTCTACACGGCCGGCCTCAGCGTCGGCTATCTGCTGACGCTCGCCATCGGCGTGATGACCATCGGGGCGGAGTACCGGCACAAGACGGTGACCTCGACGTTCCTCACCGAGCCCAAGCGGGTCAAGGTGATGGGCGCCAAGATCATCTCGCTGCTGGGCATCGGCGCCCTGTACGGCGCCATCTCGCTCCTCGGGTCAGTGAGCGTCGGAGCCACCATCATCGCCATCAAGGGCTACTCGCCCTTCCCCGACTCCTCGATCTGGCGGACCCTCGCGCTCAGCCTCCTCGTGTTGGGCCTATGGGCGCTCATCGGGCTGGGTGCCGGCATCCTCATCCCCAACCAGGTGGCAGCCCTGCTGATCACCATCGGGGCGGCATTCATTGTCGAGCCCATCGTCGCGGTGATCTTCTCGTTCCAGTCGTGGGGAGAAGGCATCGCACCGTACTTCCCCAGCCGGGCCAGCTCGGCCATCACGGCAGGGGTGACGCAAGGGGACAGCAAGGACCTGGTGTGGTGGGCCGGCGCCCTGGTGCTCGCGGCGTACGCGGCCATCATGTCCGGGATCGGGTCGTGGCTGACGGTGCGGCGCGACATCAGCTGACCGCTCTCGGGTGTGGGAGTGCCGCGCTCTGAAACCCGGGCGCGGCACTCCCGAAGTCGTTCTCGCCGACGTTCCGGTGCCCCGGTGGGTGTGCGCGGGTCGGGTCACGGGCGGTAGAGCGCGGGTCTAGACTGAATGCCTGTGTTGCGTGGGGAGCGCACAGGCAGATCGCTTCTCGATGTCCCTGAAAAGTGTCGGAATGTTTGCGTGTCACCTTCCCGTTGCAACGTCGCTGAAGACGTGACGAAAGAGGCGAATCCGCCGTGCCCGACCAGAGCCGGACGACCCGGACTGACAACCCCCTGACCGCACTCGGACCCAACGAGTGGCTGGTCGACGAGCTCTACCAGCAGTACCTCCAGGACAAGAACTCGGTGGACCACACCTGGCGCGAGTTCTTCGCCGACTACACGCCCGACGGCGCTAACGGCATCTCCAACGGTGCGAACGGCTCGAATGGTGCGACGGGCGCCGCCGACACTGCTGTACCGGCCAAGGCTCCCGCGGCACCGAAGGCGGCACCGAAGGCGGCACCGAAGGCAACACCGTCGCCCGCACCGGCCCCGGCGGTGACCACGACCGCGCCACTCCCTGCGCCCGCGACGACGCCCGCGACAACGGTCGAGGCCGCCCAGGCCAAGAGCCCCACGCCCCGGGACGGGCCCGTCGTCAAGGGCGTCGAGGTCGACACCTCACCTCACACGACCCCGTTGCGCGGTCCCGCCGCCCGGGTCGTCACCAACATGGAGAGCTCGCTCTCCGTCCCGACCGCCACCAGTGTGCGAGCCGTCCCGGCCAAGCTGCTCATCGACAACCGCGTGGTCATCAACAACCACCTGGCCCGCTCACGAGGCGGCAAGATCTCCTTCACCCACCTCATCGGGTTCGCCCTCGTCAAGGCGCTGCGGGCGATGCCCGAGATGAACAACGGCTTCGGCCACGAGAACGGCAAGCCCGTCCTGGTCACGCCGCAGCACGTCAACATGGGGCTGGCGATCGACCTCGCCAAGCCCGACGGCACCCGCACGCTGCTCGTTCCGAGCATCAAGGGCGCCGAGCGGATGGACTTCGTCCATTTCTGGACCGCCTACGAGGACGTGGTGCGCAAGGCGCGCAGCAACAAGCTGACCGTCGAGGACTTCCAGGGCACGACCATCTCGCTCACCAACCCCGGCACCATCGGCACGGTTCACTCCGTGCCGCGGCTGATGGAAGGCCAGGGCGCCATCATCGGCGTCGGCGCCCTCGAGTACCCCGCCGAGTGGCAGGGCGCCAGCAGCGAGACCCTCAACCGCAACGCGGTCACCAAGATCCTCACGCTGACCAGCACCTACGACCACCGAATCATCCAGGGCGCGGTCAGCGGCGACTTCCTGCGCGTCGTCCACCAGCTGCTGCTCGGCGAGAACGGCTTCTACGACGAGATCTTCGAGTCGCTGCGGATCCCCTACGAGCCCATCCGCTGGATGCAGGACATCTCGGCCACCCATGACGACGACATCAACAAGGTGGCCCGGGTCCAGGAGCTGATCCACGCATACCGGGTCCGGGGCCACCTCATGGCCGACACCGACCCGCTGGAGTACCGCCAGCGCCGGCACCCCGACCTCGATGTCACGACCCACGGCCTCAGCCTGTGGGACCTGGACCGGTCGTTCGCGACCGGCGGGTTCGGCGGCGAGCCGTTCCTCAAGCTGCGCCGCATCCTCGGCATCCTGCGTGACTCCTACTGCCGCACCGTCGGCATCGAGTACATGCACATCCAGGACCCCGAGCAGCGGGCCTGGATCCAGTCCAAGGTCGAGGTGTCCTACGCCCGCCCCGGCAGCGACGAGCAGATGCGAATCCTGAGGCGCCTCAACGCAGCCGAGGCGTTCGAGACGTTCCTGCAGACCAAGTTCGTCGGGCAGAAGCGGTTCTCCCTCGAGGGCGGCGAGTCCGTGATCGCGCTGCTCGACCGCGTGCTCTGCCGCGCCGCGAGCGAGGGCATGGACGAGGTGTGCATCGGTATGCCTCACCGCGGGCGGCTCAACGTGCTCGCCAACATCGCCGGCAAGTCCTACGGCCAGATCTTCCGCGAGTTCGAAGGGCAGCAGGACCCGAAGTCGGTCCAGGGCTCCGGGGACGTGAAGTACCACCTCGGCACCGAGGGCACGTTCAGCTCTGAAGACGGCTCCAAGACCAACGTCTACCTGGCGGCCAACCCCTCGCACCTCGAGGCGGTCGACCCCGTGCTCGAAGGCATTGTGCGCGCCAAGCAGGACCGCCTCGACCTCGCGGGCGAGGCGTTCACGGTGCTGCCCGTCCTGCTTCACGGGGACGCCGCGTTCGCCGGTCAGGGCGTGGTCGCCGAGACGCTCAACCTGTCGCAGCTGCGCGGCTACCGCACCGGCGGCACGATCCACGTGGTCATCAACAACCAGGTCGGGTTCACCACGTCGCCGTCTGCGTCGCGGTCCTCGGTCTACTCCACCGACGTAGCGCGGATGATCCAGGCGCCGATCTTCCACGTGAACGGCGACGACCCCGAGGCCTGCGTCCGGGTGGCCGAGCTGGCCTACGACTTCCGGCAGGCGTTCAACAAGGACGTCGTCATCGACCTGATCTGCTACCGGCGGCGCGGTCACAACGAGGGTGACGACCCCTCGATGACCCAGCCGCTGATGTACAACCTGATCGAGGCCAAGCGCTCGGTCCGCAAGCTCTACACCGAGGCGCTGATCGGTCGTGGCGACATCTCTCCGGAGGACGCCGAAGCGGCGCTGCGCGACTACCAGCAGCAGCTGGAGCGGGTCTTCCTCGAGACCAAGGAAGCCATCAAGACGCCGGCCAAGCCCGAGCGCGACCCCAGCTCCGACGTCGCCGGTCATAGCGGCCTGGAGAAGCCGGCCTCCCAGGCGGCCGACGACGCTGCTGCTCCGAGGTGGAAGAACAACACCGCCGTCTCCCTCGAGGCCCTGCAAGCTGTCGGCGACGCGTTCACCAACGTCCCCGACGGCTTCACGGTGCACCCCAAGCTGCGCCAGCTACTCGAGCGCCGCATGCAGATGACGCGTGACGGCGGCGTCGACTGGTCGATGGGCGAGCTGCTCGCGTTCGGGACGATCCTGGGCGAGGGCACCTCGATCCGGCTCGCCGGACAGGACAGCCGCCGCGGCACGTTCGTGCAGCGGCACGCCGTCCTGATCGACAAGAACAACGCGTCCGAGTGGACGCCGCTGCTCTACCTCGGTGAGGGACAGGGCCGGTTCTGGGTCGTCGACTCGTTGCTCAGCGAGTTCGCGGCAATGGGTTTCGAGTACGGCTACTCCGTCGAGAACCCCGATGCGCTGGTGCTGTGGGAGGCCCAGTTCGGCGACTTCGCCAACGGCGCCCAGTCGATCGTCGACGAGTTCATCTCCACCTCCGAGCAGAAGTGGGGCCAACGCTCGTCGGTCGTGCTTCTGCTTCCCCACGGCTACGAGGGCCAGGGTCCGGACCATTCGTCCGCGCGCATCGAGCGCTACCTGCAGATGTGCGCCGAGGACAACATGACCGTCGCCTACCCCTCCACCCCCGCGTCCTACTTCCACCTGCTGCGCAAGCAGGCGTACGCCCGTCCGCGCCGGCCGCTGATCGTCTTCACGCCGAAGTCGATGCTGCGCCTGAAGGCCGCGGCGTCCAGCGTCGAGGACTTCACCAACGGCGGCTTCCGGGCGGTGCTGCCGGACTCCGGTGTCGACCTCGACAAGACCGCCGTGAGCCGGGTGCTGCTGGCGTCGGGCAAGGTGGTCTGGGACCTCGAGGCGGAGCGTACCAAGCGCGTCGACGCCACGACAGCGATCCTGCGCGTCGAGCAGCTCGCCCCGCTCCCGGCGACCGAGGTGGTCGCGGCGCTCGCCGAGTACCCCGGCGCAGAGGTCGTCTGGGTTCAGGACGAGCCCCGCAACCAGGGCGCCTGGCCGTTCATGGCGCTCAACCTGCCCGAGGCGATGGCCGAGCAGGGCGAGACCCGCCCGCTGCGCGTCGTCTCCCGGGCTGCGTCGGCGTCACCGGCGACGGGGTCGCACAAGCAGCACGACCTCGAACAGGCCGCCCTGGTCGCGGCTGCGTTCGACCGCTGAGCGCGTCCTCGCCGAGGCAGCCCGTGTATTTCACCGACCGCGGCATCGAGGAGCTGGCGTCCCGTCGTGGTGAGGAGGACGTCAGCTTCGACTGGTTGGCCGAGCAGCTGCGGACCTTCGTGGACCTCAACCCCGAGTTCGAAGTGCCGGTCGAGAGGCTGGCGACCTGGCTCGCCCGGCTCGATGACGACGACTGACGACGACTGACGACAACTGACGACGACTGACCCCGGCCGCGAGCCGGTCGCAGAAGAACCGCGCGGGTGATGCCACGATGGGCACCGTGACCGGCCAGCCTTCTCCCACGCCACCGCGGGACGCCCACAGCGACTCACCCGACCACCCCGACCACCCCGACCACCCCGACCATGCAGCAGCACCGAAGTTCACCCCGAGTGCCGAGTTCAGCATCGTCGAGGGACGTCGGGATGTCGGACTGTGCTTTGTCGGCGCCTCGATGACCGCGGGCTACGGCGACCCCAAGGGGCTCGGCTGGGTCGGCCGAGTCGTCAGTCGCACCCAGCACCCGGACCTCGACCTGACGGCATACAACCTGGGCGTGCGCGGCGACACCTCCGGTGACGTCATGGCGCGGTGGCGCGGCGAGACCGCTGCGCGCTGGGCGAACCGCGGTGAGCGCCGGCTCATCATCTCGGTCGGCGCGGCAGACACCCTCTCGGGCGTCAGCCTGGCTCGCTCTCGCCTCAACCTCGCCAACATCCTCGACGAGGCGACCACCAGCGGGATCGCGGCGTTCGTCGTCGGCCTCGCCCCCACCCTCGACCCCGAGGTCAACGCCCGCATCGAGACGCTGTCCGACGCGCAGGCCGACGTCTGCTCGCGCCGCGGGGTGGCCTACGTCGACTGCTACCGGCCGCTCGTCGCCCACGACCAGTGGCTCTCCGATCTCAACGCCTCCCCCGACCGGGTGCACCCAGGTCAGGCCGGATACGGGCTGATCGCCTGGCTGGTGCTGCACCACGGCTGGTACGACTGGATGCGCATCACGTCCTGACCGCGTCCTTGCGCCCTCCGCCAACGCGATATAACGTGTCTTTTCAGAACGCGATATAACGCGTATGCCGGGAGGTCCGGCGCGCGGCGCGGGCCAGGAGCGGACATGACGGCACAGGAGTGGCAGATCGACGGACCCAAAGTCCTCGATGTGGGCGACGAGCACGAGCGCGTCACCAAGCTCGAGGTGGGTGTGGTCGGTGGTCGCGTCGACGTCGTCACCCACGACGACTCCCCCACCGCTCGGGTCGAGGTCACCTCCGTGGAGGGCCTGCCTGTCCGGGTGAAGTGGGACGGCGGCACGCTGCGGGTGATCCACGGCAAGGACGACGACAAGAACATCATGGACATGCTCAAGCGGACCTTCGAGACGTTCGGCAAGAACCGCGTCGTGCTCAGCATCTCCGTCCCCGTCGAGGCTCGTGCCACCGTGAGCTCGGTGAGCGCCGCCGCAGTGGTATCCGGGCTGCACAACAGGGTGAAGGTGAACAGCGTCTCCGGCACGATCACTGTGAGCGACGTGCGCGGTGGCATCGATCTCAACACGGTCAGCGGCGGCGTCGAGGGTGACGCCTTGACCGGCCCGACGAGCATCAACACCGTCTCGGGTCCGGTGACCCTGCAGGCCAGCGACCTGCCCGAGGTCAAGGTGAACACGGTGAGCGGGGACATCGCTCTCGACCTGGTCTCGGGCAGGTCGCGGATCAAGTCGAACTCGGTCTCCGGAGACGTCACCGTGCGGGCCCCTTTCTCGGGGTTCGACGTCGAGGGCAACACCGCCAGCGGGCAGGTCGTCGTCGACGGCCGTCAGCTCACCCGAGCCGCCGGTAGTCACGGGAAGCACGACCGTGGAGGCCGGCTGCGCGAAGGGGACGGCGCCCTCGAGATCAAGGCGAACGCCGTCTCGGGCAGCGTCGTCGTGCTGCGTTCCCACCCGGTGGACACCCAGGCATACCCCCAGGACCGCCCGGTTACGCAGCCGGTTACGCAGCCGGACACGCAGCCGGTCACGCCCCCGACCGAGCAGATCCCGAGGGATGACACCAGCGTGCTGCCTCAGGACGTACCGCCCGGGGAACATCCGTCGGACGGTACCGACAGCAGCGACAGCTCGGACGGTACCGACAGCGACAGCACCGACTCTGGCTGGACGGCCCGCTGATGAGCCCCGTGTTCGCCCACGGGCAGCTGCGCCTCTACGTCCTGACCCTGCTCGACGACGGCCCACGGCACGGTTACGAGGTGATCCAGGACCTCGAGAGCCGGTTCAACGGCCTGTACTCGCCGAGCGCCGGCACCGTTTACCCGCGGCTGGCCAAGCTCGAGGAGGAGGGTCTCGTCGAGCGCAGCGACGAGGGCCGCAAAGCGACCTACCGGATCACCGACGCCGGACGCGCCGAGGTGCGCGCCCGACAAGGAGATGTCCACAACCTGCGCGCGGACCTGGACCAGTCGGTCCGCCAGCTCGCCGAGGACGTCCGGTCCCGGGTCCAGCATCAGGCCCGGGACCTGCGGGCAGAGCTGAAGAACGCGGCTCGCGAGGCCCGTGCCACGGCCACGCCCGTCGGCGGCCGAGACTCGTGGGATGACGGCGGGGCGTACGCCGACGTGGAACGCGCTGTCAACACGTTCCGCAACGACGTGCGTCGCGCCTGGCGCCGCGGCGGGCTGACGACGGAGCAGACCCGGGAGGTCGTCGACATCCTCAGCGACGCCGCCACCCGGATCCGCGCAGTGATCGCGGATCGCTGACCCGCTCGCTCCTCCTCGCGCGAGGCTTCCGACGTGCTGGCGGCCAGCCCGTCCGGCGCACTGCCAGCACGTCGGACGCGGTGGGTGGCGCCCGACCCCGGGTCGTACGCTCGCACCCACGTCAGACCCGTCAGACCCGTCCGGCCCGTCAGACCCGTCCGGCCCGTCCGACCCGTCAGACCCGTCAGACCGTCGGACCCTGACTTCGACCTGCCGGTCGACCCCGACAATCCGGCCGATGCCGGCCCGCCGACGCTCACGCTGGTCCTGGTGATCGCCGCGGGCGGGATCCTTGGCGCCCTCGCCCGTTTTGGCCTGGCGGTACACCTGCCCACGGCTGGCGGCGGGTTTCCCTGGGCGACCCTGTCGACCAACGTGACGGGCAGCCTGCTGCTCGGGCTGCTCATGGCCCGCGGCCACCCGGTGAGCGCCGCGGCATACCTCCTCGGGACGGTCGCGCTGTGCCTGCTGGCCAGCGCCGCCGGGCTGCGTCTCGGACGGCTGGGCCGGGCATGACGGACGCCCTGCTCGTGGCGGCCGGAGCCGCCGTCGGTGCGCCGATGCGTTGGCTGACCGACCGGGTGGTGAGTGCTCGGTTCCCCAGCCGGTTCCCCTGGGGGACGGTGTGCGTCAACCTGACGGGTTGCTTCGTGCTCGGGTTCGTGGTGGCCGCCGCCGCTGCGCCGTTGGTGCTCCTGCTCGGAACCGGTTTCTGTGGGGCGTTCACGACGTTCAGCACCTTCTCGTTCGAGACGGTCCGGTTGCTCGAGGGGAGCCCACGCCGGTATGCCGCCTTGAACCTCGCGGTCAGTGTGCTCGCGGGAAGTGCCCTGGCGGCACTCGGCTGGGTTCTCGGGTCGATGCTCTGACGTGCTATGCGTCCCGGACGGAGGCGGCCGCCCCGACGCCGGTCACGAGACTCATGAGCACCACCACCAGGACGGCGCTCGCTACCAAGGTGTCCCCAGAGGAGTACAAGGTGTAGACAACGGGCACCAGGACGAGGTTCCACACGATCGTGGGGGTACTCGCGCGACGCGACCCGGCCAGCCAAAAGCGAGCGAGGACCATCAGGAGCACGGCCACGACGACGATGAGTGCAACCGACAGCACCACGGTGGCCACATCGCCCTGACCCCGAGCGAGCTCCACGAGGTAGAAGGCGGCGAAACCCAGCAGGACGACTGCGTCGAGCAGGCAGAGGACGCCTCCGAGCCGCGACCACACGGTCCCCACCAGCGGGTGGCCGGAATCTCCAGGGTCCCGGCGGTCGTTCCCAGCTGGGCCGTCTGCGGTCACGTCTGCGAGCCTAGCGAGGCACGCGAGGCCGGATATATGGCCCGTGCCGAGAATTTCGACGTCGAAATGGTTGCCCTCGGCGCCCTCAGCCGTCAGACTGGAGGACGGCGGTGGAACACCTGAGGCTCCACGCGCGTTGCCGGAGAAGTCAGACCGGCGACCTGCAGCGGGATCCCCCCAAGGACCTCGTCCCGAGCAGTCGGCAGCAGGTCGGCACGACCCCCACGACCCGGCCGCCGTGCGCCGACCGACGAGAAACCCAGA
This sequence comes from Lapillicoccus sp., assembly GCF_039935575.1. Classification (GTDB taxonomy): domain Bacteria; phylum Actinomycetota; class Actinomycetes; order Actinomycetales; family Dermatophilaceae; genus Lapillicoccus. The sequence goes on along the minus strand of NZ_JBDTKA010000129.1, from coordinate 15,658 downwards.
TGGTGCGCCACACGAAACCAGATGAGGATGCAGCGTCGCCCCCTCACCACCGCCCGACCGGGCATGCTCCGGCAGGGGCGGTCCGTCCGCCCGGCCGCCGCCGAGCAAACCGATGACTGTGATGACGAAGGCCACATGACTACCCGCAGCACCACCCGTACCGAAACCCGCACCGTCCGCCCCCACCACCCCTCCTCTGTCTCCCCGGTGTCATCCGCGAGAGCTACGACCCCCGGACGACCGACGAGCAGCACCCAGAGCCCGGTCAGCACACCGAGCCCGAGACAGAGCACGACAAGGAGCACGATCTTCATGGACTGGCGCGACCGCGCTGCCTGCCTCGACGAAGACCCGGAGCTATTCTTCCCCATCGGGAACACGGGTCCGGCGATCCTCCAGATCGAAGAGGCGAAGGCCGTGTGCCGCCGTTGTGACGTCATCGACACCTGCTTGAAGTGGGCGCTCGAGTCCGGTCAGGACGCCGGCGTCTGGGGCGGTATGTCCGAGGACGAGCGTCGCGCCCTCAAGCGTCGCAACGCCCGCGCCCGCCGCGCCGGCTGACAACAAGAGAACCCGAGACCGGACGATCCTCGAACGGGGGCAGGACCCGGTCAGGGCGTGATCGGCCGCAGCAGGGCCGTGAAGACCACCGTCGTGCCGTGCGGACGGGCGTCCACCCAGGTGATGGTCCCGCGCAGGTCGCTGACCAGCGACTGGACGATCTGCGTGCCGAGGCCCGAACCCGGACGCCGGCCCCCTTGTATCCCCACCCCGTTGTCGGTGATGGTGACGGTCAACCGGTCCTGCCCGGATGCCAGTGTCTCCCGTGCCACGTCGACGCCGACGCGTCCGGCGGGCGCAGCGGCATCGGCCGCGACGGGGAACCCGTGCTCGATCGCGTTCTGCACCAGCTCGCTGAGGATCATGGCGAGCGAGGTCGCGTCCTCGGCCTTCAACCGGCCGAACGACTGACCGGTGCGCTGCCGCTCGACCCGCTGGTTGTAGGCCGTGACCTCGGTGATCGCCCGAAAGCCCTGATCGGCGACCGCGTCGAAGTCGACCGTCTCGTCGATCCCCTGGCTGAGGGTCTCGTGGACCAGGGCGATCGTCCCCACCCGTCGCTCGGCCTCGCGCAATGCCGCACTCGCCTGTTCGTCGTTGGTCCGGCGGGCCTGGAGTCGCAGCAGCGCCGCGACCGACTGCAGGTTGTTCTTGACCCGGTGGTGGATCTCACGGATCGTCGCGTCCTTGGTGAGCAGCTCCTGCTCGCGCCGTCTCAGCTCGCTGACGTCCCGCAGCAGCAGCAGCGCCCCGAACCGCTGCCCCGCCTCGGTGAGCGGGATGGCCCGCATCGACACGACGGCGCCCCGGTTGCTCACCTCCGTCCGCCACGGCTGTCGACCGGTGAGCACGAGGGGCAGACCCTCGTCGACCGGGGAGGTATCCCGCAGCACGTCGGTGACGATCTGGGCCAGCGAGGCCCCCATCACCTCGCCCGGCCACCCGAGACGGTGGATCGCCGAGACGGCGTTGGGGCTGGCATAGGTGACGATGCCGTCGTAGTCCAGGCGCACGACGCCGTCGCCCGCACGAGGTGCGCCCCGCCGCATACCGGTGGGAGCCGACGAGTTCGGGAACTCCCCGGCTGCGATCATCCGCGACAGCGCGTCGGCCGTGGCGAGATAGGTCAGCTCGAGGCGGCTCGGGGTACGCATCATCGACAGGTTGGTATGCCGGGTGATCACCGCGAGCGAGCGGCCGCGCCGCACGACCGGGATGGACTCCTCCCGCACCGGCAGGTCGTCGCCCCACTCGGTGTCGCGCTCGCGGACGATGCGGCGCTCCGCGAAGGCCTGCTCGAGCACCTCGGCTCTGGCCCGCGTCGCGCTGACGCCGACCTGGTCCTCGAAGAAGACCATCTGGCCCGTTGTCGGGCGAATGTGCGCGACGGCCTGCCACTGCACCGGAGAACGTCGTGACCACAGGACGAGGTCGGCGAACGAGATGTCGGACAACAGCTGCCAGTCGCCCACGAGCAGGTGCAGCCACTCGACGTCGGCCGCTTCGAGCTCGGAGTGCTCGTGGAGGAGCTCGGCGAGCGTGGGCACGTGAGCGAGAGTAGCCCGCCCGCGTCCGGCGTGCCGCTCGCCCCCGCCCACACCGTTTCGACCCAGCCGGAGGGTCAGCCGCCCTGGCCGCCGCCACGCAGGACGCCCCGCAACGAGCGCAACGCCACCGACAGTGCGGCGATGCCGGCGTGGTCGAGACGTTCGATCCCCTGCAGCGCGTTATTCGCGCGGGCCAGTGCGTCGCGGTTGGCGTCGGCCCAGTGCTCGAACCGCTTTGCCGGCGTCTCCCGGGTGGAACCCGGCCCTGCCGCGAGCAGGACCGAACGCGTCAGCGACTCGAGCACGGCGTACAGGTCGTCGCGCATCGCCCCCCGGGCGAGGGAGTCCCAACGGTCGTCGCGCGGCAGCTGGCTGACCCTGGTCAGCATTTCGTCGATCCCGAACCGCTCCGACGTGAGGTAGTAGACGCCCGCGACGTCACTGACCTCGACCTTGAGCTCCTCCGCCAAGGTGACGACGTCGAGCAGCGAGAACAGGTCGAGCAGTGCGGCGGCCCGCTGAGCGAACGCCGTTGGTGCGCCGAGCTTCTCGAGCTCCTTGGTGCGTCTGTCGAGCCGCTTGCGCTCGGCTCCCTGGAGCAGCTCGTGGATGGCGGGAGTAAACTCGGCTACCGGCGCACGGAACCGCTCGACCTCGACGGCCACGTCGATGTTGGTGGGCCGCGCCGTGAGGAACCACCGCACCACCCGGTCCATCAGCCGGCGGAACTCGAGGTAGAGGTGCGTCTGGACCGCGGTCGACACCACGTTGTCGAGTGCCTCGACGCCGGCGACGTAGGACGGCAAGTCGAAGATCTCCCGGCACACCACGAAGGCGCGGGCGATCTGCTCAGGCCCGGCTCCCGTCTCCTCCGCCGCCCGGAACGCGAACGTGATGCCGCCGCGGTTGACCATCGAGTTGACGACGGCGTTGGTGATGATCTCCCGACGCAGTGGGTGTGAGGCGAGCTCGTCGGCATACTGCGCTCGGATCGGTCCCGGGAAGTAGTCCGTCAGCGTCTGCTGGAACCACGGGTCGTCGGGAAGCCCGGACGGCAGGAGGTCTTCCTTGAGCGCGAGCTTGGCGTAGGCCATCAGGACGCTGAACTCGGGGGACCGCAGCCCGAGCTTGGCCGCCTTGCGATCGGCGATCTGCGAGTCGCTCGGGAGGAACTCCAGGGCGCGGTCGAGGTCGCCTCGCTCTTCCAACCAGCGGATCAGCCGCTGGTGGACGGAGAGCATCGAGAACTCCTGGGCCCGGGCGTTTCCGAGCAGGACGTTCTGCTCGTAGTTGTCGCGCAGCACCTGCTCGGCGACCTCGTCGGTCATGGAGTGCAACAACGCGTTGCGCTCGTCCAAGGTCATCTCGCCGTCACGGGTCAGCGCCGTGAGCAGGATCTTGATGTTGACCTCGTGGTCGCTGGTGTCGACGCCGGCGGAGTTGTCGATCGCGTCGGTGTTGATGCGAACGCCGGCCAGGGAGGCCTCGATCCGCCCGAGCTGCGAGCACCCGAGGTTGCCCCCCTCGCCGACCACCGTGACGCGCAGGGCGTTCCCGTCGACACGAATGGCGTCGTTGGCGCGGTCACCGATCTCCGCATTCGACTCGGTGCTCGCCTTCACGTAGGTGCCGATGCCGCCGTTCCAGAGCAAGTCGACCGGGCTCAGCAGGATCGCGTGGATCAGCTCGGCCGGGGTCAGGCTGGTGGTACCTCTCACCAGGCCCAGCGCCTCAGCCATCTGCGCTGTCACCGGCACGGCCTTGAGCGTCCGGGGAAAGATCCCGCCGCCCGTGCTGAGCAGCGAGGTGTCATAGTCCGCCCAGGACGAGCGGGGCAGGTCGAACAGCCGCCGCCGCTCGGCGTAGGACGTCGCGGCGTCTGGAGTGGGGTCGACGAACACATGCCGGTGGTCGAACGCCGCGACGAGCCGGATCTGCTCCGACAGCAACATCCCGTTGCCGAAAACGTCGCCGGACATGTCTCCCACGCCCACCACCGTGAACGGCTCGCTCTGCGTGTCGACGCCCATCTCGCGGAAGTGTCGCTTGACCGACTCCCACGCGCCGCGGGCCGTGATCCCCATGGCCTTGTGGTCGTAACCCGCCGAGCCACCGGAGGCGAACGCGTCGTCGAGCCAGAAGCCGTAGTCCTGCGCCCTGGCGTTCGCGATGTCGGAGAACGTCGCGGTTCCCTTGTCCGCAGCCACGACGAGATAGGGGTCGTCCCCGTCGTGCCGGACCACCTCCGGTGGCGGGACCGCCGCGCCCTGCACGAGGTTGTCAGTCACGTCGAGCAGACCAGAGATGAACAGCTGGTATGCCGCGACACCCTCGGCCATCCATGCGTCGCGGTCGAGGGTCGGGTCGGGCAGCTGCTTGGCGAAGAACCCACCCTTGGAACCGGTCGGCACGATGACGGCGTTCTTGACCATCTGCGCCTTGACGAGCCCGAGTACCTCTGTCCGGAAGTCCTCGCGACGGTCGCTCCAGCGCAGACCGCCACGGGCGACCTTGCCGAACCGCAGGTGCACGCCCTCGACCCTCGGGCCGAAGACCCAGATCTCGAACATCGGTCTCGGTGCCGGGAGCTCGGGAATCTTGAGCGGGTCCAGCTTGAGGCTGATGTAGGACTTCGGGCCACCGGACTCGTCAGGCTGGTAGAAGTTCGTGCGCAACCCGGCGGTGATGACCCCGAGCATGGCCCGGACGATACGGTCCTGGTCGAGGCTCGTCACCGAGTCCAGCGCCGTGTGCACGGCGTCGACGATCTCCTGCTCGGCCGCCGCTCGCTCGGATCCCCCGCTACCCGGCTCACCGGCATACCGGCTGGGGTCGAAACGGGTCTCGAAGAGGTCGACGAGCGACCTCGCGATGTCGGGGTTGGCGACCAGCGCCGACTCGATGTAGTCCTGCGAGAAGGTGGACCGCGTCTGGCGCAGGTACTTGGCCACCATCCGAAGCACGACGACCTGCCGCCAGGTCAGGCCCGCCTGAAGGACCAGGGCATTGAACCCGTCGGACTCGGCGACACCGGTCCAGACAGCGCGAACAGCGTTCTGGAACAACAGCTTCCTTGCGTCGCGATCATCCCCCGCCCCCCAGTCCTGCGAGGTTCGGGTCCGAAGCCCGAAGTCGTAGATGAACACGCGGACACCGTCGCTGCGCACGACCTCGTAGGGTCGCTCGTCGACGACTTCGACACCGAGGTGCGTGAACAGCGGCAGGATCTGGGTCAGGGTCAGGGGCCGCCGCCGGTAGAGCGTCAGCCGCCGCTCGTTGCCAGGCTCCTGGGAGCCCTGGTGCAAGCCGAGCTGGACCGCACCTTCGCTGTCCAGCATCTCGATCCGGCGGATATCGGTGACCGCGAGACCCGGAGTGACGTCCTCCTTGTATGCCTCGGGGAAAGCGCGCCCGTAGAGGCCGACCAGTCGCGCACCGGCTTCCTCGCCGAGCTGGTCGCGCATCGCCTCGCTGAGGTCCTCGTCCCACGTCCGCGTCGCATCGGCGATCTGCCGCTCGAGAGTGGGCACGTCGACATCGGGAACCGTCACCCCACGGGGCACGCGGACGACGAAATGCACTCGGGCGAGGGCAGACTCGCTGACCCGGGTGGTGTAGTCGACGCTCTCGGCATGGAAGGCCTCGCGCAGGATGGCCTCCATCTTGAGGCGCACCGCGGTCGTGTAGCGGTCCCGTGGCAGGTAGACCAGGCACGACATGAACCGTCCGTAGACGTCCTTGCGCAGGAACATCCGCGTCTTGTGCCGCTCCTGCAGGTGGAGCACGGACGTGGCGATCTCGAGCAGGTCGTCCGGGTCGGTCTGGAGCAGCTCGTCCCGTGGGTAGTTCTCCATCACCTCGACAAGGTCTTTGCCCGAGTGGCTGTCGGGGCTGAACCCCGCCTCGTCCAGCAGTCGTCGCACCCGGTCATCGAGGATCGGGATGTTGAGGATCGACTCGGCGTAGGCACTGGAGGCGAACAGGCCGAGGAACCGGCGCTCGCCGGTCACCTCGCCCTGCGCGTCGAAGGACTTGACCCCGACATAGTCGAGGTAGGTCGGGCGATGCACCGTGGCGCGCGAGTTGGCCTTGGTGATGATGAGCAGCTCCTTGTCGCGGGCCTTGGCCTGCGCAGAGGGGGTCAGCCGCGCGAACGACCGTGAGCTGGGCTGGTCGTAGCGCAGGATCCCGAGACCGGTTCCCGGGACCGCGTCGAGGGCGGTGGCCCGCGAGTCGGTCGTGTGGGGGCCGCTGGGAACGCGGAGGACATACTCGCGGTAGCCGAGGAAGGTGAAGTGGTTCGCGGCGAGCCAGTCGAGGAACCTCATTGTCGAGACGACTTCTTCGTGGTCGATCGACGCAGGCGGGTCGTCGCGCAGCTCGGCCGCGACGGCGCGGCAGTTCGAGCGCATCTTGTCCCAGTCCTCGACGGCGTCGCGGACGTTGCCGAGGACCTCGCGCAGCCGGACCGAGAGCGCGTCGCGCTCGTCGGCTCCGCTCACCAGGTCGATCTCGAGGTGCATCCAGGACTCGATGCCCACCCCGAACGAGCCGTCGGGGACGGTGTCGCCGGGGAGGACCTCCTGCAGCGTGCCGACGGCGTCGCGGCTCACCACGAGCTGCGGGTGGACGACGAGGTAGATGCCGAACCCCTCGGACGTGAGCTCCGCGCTCACCGAGTCGACGAGGAACGGCATGTCGTCGGTGACGACCTGCACGATGGTGTGCCCGCTCCTCCAGCCGTCGACGTCGGCGACGGGGTTGTGCACCGCGACGTTGGCGGTGCCGACCGCGCGGTCCCGCGCGAGCCGCTTCTCCGCGAGCGCTGCACCCAGAAGGTCGACGGGCTCGCGCGCGAGTAGGTCCTCGGTGGCCACGTGCCGGTAGAACAGCTCGAGGAACGCCACGACCTCGCCGTGGTCCGAGTCGAGCGCGTCGCGCGCGTTGTCCGCCGCGGCTCTGAGCTGGGTGGTCCGGGACTGCTCGAGCGACGCCGACACGTGACTTGTCATCCTTTGCTCGTGAACACGGCACGCAACGTCGAGTGCCTCTTCGACCATATCCCTCCCTCGATCTCGAGCCAGACTGCGCCGTGGCGGTGGACAACTACCGGCCTGTCGGGACCGGGTTGCCTACCCTGGAGCGGTGACGACGTCGGCGGCGGGGGTGGCCGGTCTGGTTCGCGTGGTCGACGGGGTGCGCCGGTCGGCAGCGGCGGTGGCCGAGGACGTCCTCGGCCACCTCCCCGACACCGGTGACCACGTCACCGGGCGTTCGGTAGACGACTTCGTCGAGCAGGCGGCCGACGCGCTCCGGGCGCTCGAGACACTGGCCCTCGAGACACTCCGGGTCGCCGGCGCGGCGCCGGCCCCCGACGCCGCCGGCAACTCCCCCACCCCACCCTCCAGCGCGTCCTCCACGGCGCATACGAGGAGGGTTAGGTGATCGACGCCGTCGTCGGCGACCCGGCCTCCTGCTCGGAGCTCGGTGGCTCGCTGCGCTCGCATGCGGCGCAGCTGCTGCCCCAGCGCCAAGAGCTCGCCGAGCGGTTGCAAGGATCCGCGGGAGGGCGACTCGAGCCTGCACTCACCGGGCCGGCGCAGGCATACCTCGCGCTGCTCGACACGACGATCGACCGGCTGGACGAGGCGGGGGCCTGCCTGCAGCGATATGCCCAGGACCTGGCCGAGGTGGTCGAGGCCGTCCGCCGCCTCGAGGACGCGGCACGGGCGGCCGGTCTCGAGCTCGACGGGCTGCGCGTCGTCGAGCCGTGGGGGGTCCTCAGCACCGAGCTCGCCGAGCGTCGGCATCGCGTGCTACCCGAGCTGCAGCAGTGGGCGGACCGGCTGGCCAGCCAGCTCGGGCGGGCCAGGGGGGTCCTGCAGCACGCGATGCGGGACGGCACGGCGGCCCTGGCCCTGGCGGCGGACACGGGACGCGCCGGCCTCGGTCGGTGAGGGGTTCCCTGTGACGTCCGGTGGTAACCCATTCGCTACGGTGAGCAACATGCGGATCCAGAAGTCCTACGAGTACGCCGCCAGCCCGGAGGCCGTCTTCGCGATGCTGGCGGACCCGGAGTTCCAGGCCGCCAAGTGCGAGGCGATGCATCCCCTGTCGCACACCGAGTCCGTCACCCCTAAGGGTGAGCAGACCGAGATCGTCACACGCCGGGTCGTGTCCACCGACGGGTTCCCAGACTTTGCGAAGTCGATGATCGGGCCCAAGCTTGCGATCACCGAGACGGTCATCTGGAGCCGCGCGTCGATGGATGGTTCGCGTACCGGGACGATAGTGATCGGCATCGGCGACGCCCCGGTCGGTATGCAGGGCACCATCTCGATGATGGCCGGCGGCGTGGGCACTCAGATGGAGATCAACGGCGACCTCAAGGCCCGCATCCCGCTGCTCGGCGGCACAATCGAGAAGACGGCCGAGCCCTGGGTCGTTGCCGCCGTCGACAAGGAGCAGGAGATCGGCCGGACCTGGCTGACCCGCTGACCTTCTTCGGCCGATATCCGATGAACCGGCCGATATAGGTGCCGGAACGCCGACTTTCGGCCGTAACGGGAATGACCACCATGGCGCACCGGCACCAACATCAGTCGGCATCGGCTCAGCGGGGCACATCCGACAGTGTTCTGATGGGTGGGTGAGCCAACCCACCGCATACCCCGAGTGGTTCTTCGACCGTGACGACCCCACCCCGGACGGCGACTTCTACGACGTGCCACGGCTGGTCACGCACATCGACGCGGGCGCCATCGCCGCGGTGGGCGGACTCTACACCGAGCTCGGGGTGGACGCACCCCAGCAGCGGGTCCTCGACCTGATGTCGTCCTGGGTCTCACACCTGCGCCGACCTCCCGGTGAGCTCGTGGTCGTCGGGATGAACGCGGCCGAGCTGGACGCCAACCCGCTGGCCACGGACCGGGTGGTGCGCGACCTCAACGTCGACCCGAGACTGCCTTTCCCCGACGCCTCCTTCGACGCGGCGCTGTGCTGCGTGTCGGTGGACTACCTGGTCCGCCCGATCGAGGTGTTGGCCGAGACCGCGCGGGTGCTGCGACCCGGGGGGACCGTGGTCATCACCTTCTCCAACCGCTGTTTCCCCACCAAGGCGATCCACGGCTGGCTGGCCACCGACGACCCGGCACACACGGCCATCGTTGCGGACTACCTGCGTCGAGCGGGAGGCTTCGACGAACCACAGACCAGCCGCCGGACCCCGGACCCGGCGTACTACCGGGGCGACCCCCTCTACGCCGTCGTCGCCCGACGCTCCTGACCTGCCCGCCGCCCATCGTGGACTGCGCCAACCCGCCGCTGCAGCTACGCCATGTGCGGGTATGCGTGGTGGGTCGCGGGCACGAACGTCTCTTTGATGGACCGGGCGCTGGTCCACCGCAACAGGTTCTGGGCTGCGCCGGCCTTGTCGTTGGTGCCCGAGGCGCGGCCCCCTCCGAACGGCTGCTGCCCCACCACTGCACCGGTCGGCTTGTCGTTGACGTAGAAGTTGCCGGCAGCGAAACGAAGCCGCTCCGTCGCGTCCGCGATCGCCACGCGGTCCTGCGCAATGATCGACCCGGTCAGCCCGTAGGGCGCAAAGGACTCCATCTGGTCGAGGGTCGCGTGGTACCTCGCGTCGGGATAGACGTACACCGACAGGATCGGGCCGAAGTACTCGGTCCGGAAAGACTCGTCCGTCGGGTCGCTCGACTCCAGTACGGTCGGCCGGACGAACCAGCCCTCGCTGTCGTCATACGTCCCCCCGGCGATGACCTTGACCTTGGCCGCGGACTTGGCCCGGTCGATCGCCGCAGCGTTCTTCGCGAACGAGCGGTCGTCGATCACCGCACCCATGAAGTTGGAGAAGTCGGTCACGTCACCCTGGGGTAGCCCGTTGGTGATGTCGACGAGGTCACCCTTGATCTGCTTCCACACCGACGCCGGGACATAAGCGCGCGAAGCCGCCGAGCACTTCTGCCCCTGGTACTCGAAAGACCCACGTATCAACGCGGTTCGCAGTACATCGGGGTCGGCCGACGGGTGGGCCACCACGAAGTCCTTGCCACCGGTCTCACCGACCATCCGCGGATAGGTGCGGTAGCGGGGCAGGTTGGCGCCGACTTCGGCCCACAGCCGCTGGAACGTCGGCGTCGACCCGGTGAAGTGGATGCCGGCGAGGTCCGCGTCGGCGAGCGCCACCTTCGACACGTTGAGCCCGTCGCCGGTCACCATGTTGATGACGCCGGGAGGCATACCGGCTGCCTCCAACAGCTCCATGGTGACCTGAGCCGCGAGCTGCTGGGTGGGCGACGGCTTCCAGACCACCGTGTTGCCCATCAGCGCCGGTGCGGTCGGCAGGTTGCCCGCGATCGCCGTGAAGTTGAACGGGGTGATCGCGTAGACGAACCCCTCCAACGGCCGGTGGTCCGTGCGGTTCCACACCCCCTTCGCGTTAAGCGGGGGTTGCTCGGCGAGGATGTCGCGAGCGAAGCTCACGTTGATCCGCCAGAAGTCGATGAGCTCGCACGCCGCGTCGATCTCGGCCTGGTAGCACGTCTTGCTCTGGCCGAGCATCGTCGCGGCGTTGAGCCTGGCCCGCCACGGACCGGAAAGTAGCTCCGCAGCCTTGAGCAGGATCGCCGCGCGGTCGTCGAACGACAGGGCCCGCCACCCCGGCGCCGCCGCTTTGGCCGCCTCAACGGCAGCACTCGCATCGGCCAGCGTCGCGTTCTTCAACGTCCCGAGGATCTTGCGTCGAGCGTGGGGTTGGCGCACGTCGAACTTCCGGCCCCCACCCATGACACGGCGTCCCGCAATCGTGTGCGGCAGGTCGTGCCGCACGCTCCCCAGCTGAGCCAGAGCCACCTCGAGCCCGGCTCGCTCCGCGCTGCCTGGTGCGTAGTCGAGGACGGTCTCGTTCCGTGGTGTCGGTACTGAGGTGACAGCGTCCATCGGGTCTCCTTCGGGTGACAGCAGGTCGGGCGCACCGAGTAGGCCAGGCGGTGCCCAGCCGCCTGGCTGCGGCCCTATGGTTTCACGTATGCCGTCCGACCACCCCAGCGAGGACCTCACCCTGCACCGGTTCGGGCGCTCCGGCCAGTCTGCGCCGACACTGTTGCTCATGCACGGTTTGGCCGACTCGGGTCGGTGCTGGCCGGACGCGGTCCGGAGGTGGAAGAAGGCCTACCGGGTGCTGGCCTGGGACGCTCGTGGCCACGGCGAGTCCGAGCGGTTCACCAAGGGCGAGCTGGCCGCCGGCGTCGGCGAGACAATGTATGCGGATGCGGTGGATCTGCTGGAAACCCTTGCCGCCGAAGGGATCTCGCGCCCAATCCTGGTCGGCCACTCGATGGGCGGCGGTACTGCCGCCGCCGTCGGCTGGCACCGGCCCGATCTGGTTACGGCCCTCGTCCTGGAGGACCCGGCGCTCGGTGCGCGCGACGACTATGCGAAGGGTTCAGTCCCCAAGGAGCAGGCCAAGGAGCGAGTGGCCGGGGACCAAGACATCCGGCACAAACCCAAACGGGCGCTCAAACGGCAAAAGCGCGAAGCCCCCAGCTGGCCGAGCTCCGAGTACGCCCCTTGGCTGGACGCCAAGCTCGAGACCGACACCCGGATGTTGGCCGAACCGGTCATCACCGTGGCGACCCCCAGGTTGAAGGTCGCGTCGAAGATCTCCGTGCCCACGCTCGTTGTCACCGGGGCCCGGGCGGAGGTGGTGCGCGGCGAGTACTTCACGGCGCTGCGGGATTTGGAGAACCCCTGCTTGTCCTTCGAGGTCGTCAAGAAGGCCGGCCACTGCGTCAGACGCGACCGGGCCGACGGCTTTCACGCCGTCGTCGACCCGTGGCTCGAGGCCCAGTTCCGCTTGTGAGCACGACGGTGACCTGGCTGGGATCCTGACCCCCGGGGGAGCCGGGACCCGGAGGGGCCTTCGACGTCAGGCGTAGTCTTGGGTAATGATCGAACGGCAGTCAGACTGACGCTGCTTCGATCGGTGGAAGAAGCGACATGAGCAGCAAAGCGCCCCAGGACTCGCCGAGCGAGGGCTCGCCAGACCAGGACCCCCGCAGCCAGGACTCGACGTCCACCTGGCAGACCCGACGGGCAGAGGCCCTGTGCCAGCTCGCCGTCCAGGCTCTCCCCGTCGGCTCTCGCGCGAGGTACGCCGCAACGTGGCGAGCTGGCCTGGCCGCCGACCCGGCTCACGCGATGCACTATGCGGCCAACGTGCTGGGTCTCGTACATGGGCTGCGGGCCGCCGTACCACTGCTGTGCAGACTCCGGCTGCATCGCTACGTCACCGTGCACGATACTTCGCAGAATCTCCGGATCACGAGCCGGTTCTGCACCCGCTGCGGGCACTTCAAGGACCCCTGGCGCGGTCCGCAGCCGAACGACTCCATCGCGTGGGCGGGCTCGGCCTCACTCGGCCAGCGGTAGGGCCGGCTGTCGCGCCGGGGCGACGCGCGTCGGGGTGACGCCCCGCGCACCGACCCGAGCCGTGCTCAGGCGAGCAGGTCCACCACGGTGTCGATCTCCGTGGCGTCGTACCACAGGAGCTCGCCAGGCTCGGACCCGTGGGCGCGCGGAGACTCCTCGACATGCAAGGAGGCCAGCAGCCGCAACGGCACCGAGTCCGCAACCCGGACCGCGCTCGACCTCGCCGGGACGTCCGCTTCGGAGACGATCGCGACGATATCCGCATCGACGTCGGCCGCCGCGACGACGCGTTGCTCGCCGGGCGCGGCGGCTACGGCTTGGGCAAAGGCGAGGTACTCCAGCTGCTCCTCGTCGGCACCCGGGTTGTCCCGGCGCAGACCCTCGGTCACCGCGAAGGCCAGCAGCGGCGTACCCGTCAACCCGGCTCCCGCGCGTAGGGACATCAGCGTCCGTCGCGTGACCGGGACGTAGATCCGTTGTTGCACGAGAAGCTCCTATCCCCGGTCAGGACTGAGCGACGGCATCGGCATCCACCGTGGCCGACGGTTCGAGTGGTCCGCTGTCGTCGAGTCCCAGGTGGGAGGTGTCGGGTGCGACCGGGGCAGGAGCAGGGTCGGCGAGAGCGACCCGGGAGGTGCGCAGCGAGGTCTCGATGACGTTGGGGCGCCGCCCGACGTCCATGAGGTTGCCGCCGATCACCTCGAGGTCCTCACGTCCGGGACCGATGATCGTCACCTCGGTCCCTTCGGCGTGCACCACGGCGAGCTCGGCGAGCGCCTTCTTGGTCACGCGGGCCCGCCACTGCCGTTCGAGGCGCGTCACCACGTCCCGCGGAGCATCCAGGTCGAACGACACCTGCGGCGCGAGCACATACACCTCGTCCAGCCCGAGGCCGGTCATCAGGTCGATGTTGGTGGACGACCAGGTGCCACCGTCGATGTAGCGGTGCTCCCCGATCCGCACCGGCTGGTACCAGCCGGGGATCGCGCACGACGCCATCACCGCGTCGGCCGTCGACGCGGCCGGTGCGCCCTCTCGCCCGAACGCCACCCGCTGTCCTGAGTCGTAGTCCAGCGCCACCGCGGTCAGGCCGTCGCGACCCACCCACCCGTCGCCGACGACGTGCCTGATCATTGCCCCGACGCTATCCAGGCGGCCACGCCCTTCTGGCATCAAGGCGGCGAGGACAGCCGTGGGCGGCAGCTGCCGCAGCTCACGAATACCCTTGCGCAGCAACACCGGTGATCCGAAACCTGCTTTCGGGGCGGGCGGCCGGTCACCGCCGGTGCTTTCCTCGTACTCCCACTCGTAGCCAGCGAGCGGGCCGACGTCGACGCGACCGGTCAGCTGGTGGGTACGCAGCTCGCCGACACCGACACCGGCAGTGAGCAGCGCAGCCAGCACCGACCCAGCAGACGTCCCGACGAACTCGTCGCAGCTGCGGACATCCACGCCCAGGTGCTCCTCGAGCGCACTGAGCGCCCCGACCATCCAGGCCGCCCCGAGCACGCCCCCTCCGCCGAGGACGAGTCCCCTGCGCGTCATCGCGTCACCACTTCTGCTCTGTCGGACCCGTGTCGTCTGTCGTCGGCTCTCAACGGCTTCCGTCCCCGCCGTCAGTCAGCTCCGCCAACGCGTCGACCAGGCACTGCCCCAGCACCTCGAGGTCCGGCATCGCGTCGCGGTCGCCGTTGAGCCCGAAGTAGACCCCACCGTCGTAGGAGGTCAGCCCGATCGAGAGCGCCTGGGACTTGGCGAGCGGGATGACCGGGTAGGTCGACAGCATCGGCGCCGACCCGGCATACAGCGTCGTCTGTGGCCCAGGGACGTTGGTGATGATGACGTTGAAAAGCCGCCGAGACATGGCGTTGCCGAGGCGCGCACCGAGCGAGTGCAGGGTCGGCGGGGCGAACCCGGCCAGCCCGACGAGCCGCTCGGCACTGACCGCCTGACCGCCCTCCATCTGCTGGCGCATCGAGAAGGCGATCTGGTGCAGCCGCATCGACGCACCGGGCTCCCCCACCGGCAGGTCGACGAAGCACGCGGTCAGCCGGTGCTCGGACGACTGGCTCGGCTCGAGCCCGTCAGAGTCGATTTTGGGGTCGATTTTGGGGTCGATGCTGGGGTCGATGCTCACCGGCACCATCGCCCGCACGACGGCAGCGCTGGTGACGGGTTCGCCGCGAGTCAACAGCCAGGCCCGGAAGGCGCCGGCCACCGTCGCGAGCACGACGTCGTTGATGCTCACGTCGTCGGCGTAGGCACCCCGGGTCAGCCGCGCGCGCACCTTGCGATAGTCGTCGAGGTCGGTGCCGACCATGACAAACCGGCGTGCAGAGCCGATCTCGACGTTGAGCGGCGAGGTCGGGGCTGGTCGGGCGGCACCGCGCGCGACCGTCGAGACCAGGGAGCCGACGCCCTTGAGGATCCGTCCCGCTACGTCCTGAGCCTCGTCGAGACCTTCGCGCACCGAGTCGACGACCTGCCCGGGCATGAACACCGCGTCGGTCAGCGCGTTGGCGACGAGCTGCACATCACTGGGCTCCGGTCTCGCGACCCAGGTGTCGATCACCTCGGGTTCGTCGCCCGCAGTCTCCTTGACGATCAGCTGGGCGATGTCCAGGGCCACCGCGCCGTCGACCAGCGCGTGATGGGTCTTGGTCACCAGGGCGAACCGGTCGTGCTCGAGACCCTCGACGAGGTAGACCTCCCACAAGGGCCGGCGACGGTCGAGCTGACGCTGCTGGATGCGTGCAACGAAGTCCTCGAGCTGCTCGTCGGTGCCCGGCCGCGGCAGCGCCGACTGGCGTACGTGGTAGGAGATGTCGAAGGTCTCGTCGTCGACCCAGACGGGGTTGGCCAACCGCCCGGGCACCTCACGGACCCTCTGCCGATAGCGCGGCAGGTGGGCGATCCGTCGTGAGATGAGGGTCACCAGATCCTCGTAGCCGAACCCCGTCTCCTCACCCCGCCGGCTCCCGGCCGGCTCGTCGAAGACCATCACCGACCCGACGTGCATCATTGTCGTCGGCTCCTCGAGGTAGAGGAGCGACGCGTCGAGGGAACTCAGCCGATCCGACACCCGCATATCGTCGCAGACC
>NZ_JBDTKA010000128.1:0-19784 GCF_039935575.1 Lapillicoccus sp. | reverse complement strand
ACCGGAGGTGGAGCTCCAGGCGGTGCGCAGCCCGGCCGTCATCGCGATATGGGCAATGAGGCGGGTCGTCGTTGTCTTGCCGTTGGTGCCCGTGACCGAGACGACTGGCACGGACGGTGTCGTCACGGCCGAGGCCGATCCGGGGGGTTCCCTGCGGATGCCTTCTGCGATCGCGGTGAGGATCCGGTCCGGCGTCTCGGCACCGGGCTGCGGACCGTCGTCGGGCTCGAGCAGCTCGCCCAGCGCCGTCCCCAGCGCCTCACCCGCCATCCGCGCCCAGGTCCGGTGCCGCCACGGGAAGGCGATGACCACCTCGTCGACCCGTGACCCGGTGCGCGCCAGGACCGTCAGCCGCCTGGTGCCGACCTCGGCCGCGATCCGGCGCATGACCTGCACCGCCAGCCGCATCACGAACCGTTGCCGCTGCGCCGAGTCGACTCGCCCCGGTCGGGGCGTGCGCAGCCCGAGCCGCCGAGCCAGCTCGACGGCCTCGGAGCGATCCATCGCGAGATAGCCCGGTAGGGCAAGTGACACCTTGATGGTAGGCCGCGGGAAGTAGAGGTTAGGGCCCTCCAGGACGCGTACCTCGAGAGAGCTGACCAGCCTCGGGGCCGCGACGTCGGCTGGGGCGTCAGCCTGCCCGGCGTCCGAGGTCATGACGGCGAGCGTAGTGGGGAGAACGGCAGGTTTGCCTACTGCCCCATGGCATGCACGCCGCCGTCGACGTGCACGATCTCGCCGGTGGTCGCAGGGAACCAGTCGGACAGCAGCGCGACACAGGCCCGCGCCGCGGGGATCGGGTCGTTGACGTCCCAGCCGAGCGGGGCGCGGGCACCCCAGACGCGTTCGAACTGCTCGAAACCGGGAATCGACTTCGCCGCCGTGGTCCGGATGGGACCCGCTGCCACGAGGTTCGCGCGCACCCGCTTGGGGCCGAGGTCCCGGGCCAGGTAGCGGTTGGTCGACTCGAAGGCTGCCTTGGCGACACCCATCCAGTCGTATACAGGCCACGCGAACTTCGCGTCGAACGTCAGCCCCACAATGCTGCCCCCGTCCTGCATCAACGGAAGCGCTCCGACGGCCAAGGCCTTCAGGGAGTATGCCGACGTGTGCAATGCGGTGGACGCGTCCTCCCAGGTGCCCCCGAGGAAGTCGAACGCCCCCTGCGGCGCGAACCCGATCGAGTGCAGGACGCCGTCGAGGCTGTCGACGTGCTCCTTGGTGCGTTCGGCAAGGGTGTCGAGGTCGTCCTGGTTCGTCACGTCCAGCTCGATCACCGGGGGCGTCGTGGGGAGCCGGCGCGAGATCGTCTGGGTGATCTTCATGGTCCGCCCGAACGACGTGAGCACGACCTCAGCGCCTTCCTCCTGGGCCACCTTCGCGACGTGGAACGCGATCGAGGAGTCCATCAGGACGCCGGTGATGAGGAGTCGCTTGCCCTCGAGGATGCCCACGGTGTCGTGCCTTTCGGTCGTTCGATCTGGTGAATGACATTGTGCTGCAGTGGTTCTGGAAGGTCAGTGACCCATGCCTAGACCGCCGTCGACGGGGATGACGGCACCGGTGATGTATGCCGCCCCGGGACTGGCGATGAACCGCACCACCTCGGCGACCTCCTCGGGCGTTGCGAAGCGCCCCGCCGGGATGGAGGCGAGGTAGGTGTCCCGCAGCTTCTCGGGGAGCTCTGCGGTCATGTCCGTGGCGATGAAACCCGGGGCGACGACGTTGGCCGTGATCCCGCGGCCGCCGAGCTCGCGAGAGATCGAGCGCGCCATCCCGACGAGCCCAGCCTTGCTCGCGGCGTAGTTGGCCTGTCCGGGCGAGCCATAGAGGCCGACGACGCTGGAGATGAACACGATCCGGCCCCGACGCAGCCGGATCATGCCCTTGCTCGCCCGGCGTGCGCACTTGAACGACCCCGCCAGGTTGGTGGCCACCACGTCGTCGAAGTCCTCGTCGCTCATTCGCATCAGCAACGTGTCGCGGGTGATGCCGGCGTTGGCGACCAAGACCTCGACCGGACCACCGAGGATCGCCTCGGCCTCGTCGAACGCGGCATTCACCGAAGCGGTGTCCGTGACCTCGCAGCGCACCGCCTTCAGCCCCTCGGGGGCGTCTCCGCTCCGGTTCGTCACGACGACGTCGTCTCCGTCGGCGACGAACGCCCTGGCGATCGACAGACCGATACCGCGGTTGCCTCCCGTCACGAGGACGTTCCGGGGCGTCACCGCAGCCGGACGCCTCGTATCCGTCGTGGCGGCAGTCGTCATTGGTGCTCCGAGAGGGTTTCGGTGGCAGGGCCCGGGGGCGGAGCCCGTGGTGTTCGTCACGCACGCTAGCCGAATACCGGCCGGTATGCCGTGCCCCGGCCGTGAGCGGCCATCACAGCGGCGACGTAGGCTGTGGAGGTGAAGCACCCCGACGAGCAGGACCACCTGCCAGGTCGCCGCCCCCGCGCCCAGGACGTCCAGAACGACCAGGACGCCAGCGCGCCGGTCATCCAGTCAGCGACGTCGGCGCCCCCGTCGGCGGCAGCGGAACAGAGCCGTCGGGTCCGTCGCTATCTCATCGCGATGGGCTTCCGCGCAGTGTGCGGCGTGATGGCCTACTTCACTATGGGCTGGATCCGCTGGACGCTCGTGGCGGCAGCCGTCATCCTGCCGTATATCGCCGTCGTGCTGGCCAACGCCGTCGGTCCGCGTAGCGGCACGGAGATCGCGCCGATCGAAACCCGCGTTCGCGCCCTCGATGCGGAGCCGCAGCCGGGCACCTACCCCACCGTCCCCGGCTACTCGGACCGCACCGGTCTGCCTGACGACACCGGCGCAACCCACCGACCCACCATCCACGGCAAGATCGTGGACGGCGGACTGCCGAGCTGATCCGAGTACCCCGTGGGTGACGTGGCGGGGCGTCCGCTCGCTCTGGTGTGCAGCGCCAAGGCCTGTCGGGCCCCGGCGACTCGGGCCTTGCTGTGGAACAACCCGACGCTCCACACCCCGGAACGGCGCAAGGTTTGGCTGGCCTGCGACACGCATACGGCCACCCTCGGTGACTTCTTGCGGTTGCGCTCGTTCCTCGTCGACACGATCCCCGTCGAGGATCTCGATGACACCCACGGATGAACGGCACACCCGCCGGGCTCAGCCGCCGATGCTCGACATCGGGCGAGCGGGCTGGGTGAACCCGGGTTCGCCGATGCCGTGGCCGCGCTTCTTGCGCCACATCTCGCCGCTGACGAGGTCAGCGAGCTCGGCGTCCGATGCCCCGTCGCGCAGCGGACCGCGCAGGTCGGTCTCGACCTCGGAGAAGAGGCAGTTGCGCACCTGACCGTCGGCGGTGAGCCGGGTGCGGTCGCACGCCGCGCAGAACGGCTCCGAGACGCTGGCGATGATGCCGACCGTCGCGGGTCCCCCGTCGACGAGGAACCGCTCCGCGGGAGCGCTACCCCGGTCCGCGTCGGGCAGCGCGGTGAGGGTGAACCGCTCAGAGAGCCGACTGCGGATCTCGTCCGCGCTGACCATCTGCGTGCGGTCCCAGCCGTGCTGAGCGTCGAGCGGCATCTGTTCGATGAAGCGCAGCTCGTAGCCTCGGTCGAGACACCAGGAGAGCACGTCCGCGACGTCGGCGTCGTTGACCCCGCGCATGGCCACGGCGTTGACCTTGACTGGCGCCAGCCCTGCTTCCGCAGCCGCGGCAAGACCTTTTTCGACGTCGGTGAGGCGGTTTCGGCGAGTCAGTCGGCTGAACGTCTCGGCGTCGATCGTGTCGAGACTGACGTTCACCCGGTCCAGGCCCGCCTCCGCAAGGGCGCCGGCGACGCGCGCCAGCCCGACCCCGTTGGTCGTCATCGCGATCCGCGGACGAGGCTTCAGGGCCGCGATCCCGACGACCAGGTCAACCAGCGAGCGGCGGAGCAGTGGCTCGCCCCCGGTCAGCCGCACCTGCCGCACCCCGAGACCCACGAAGACGCCGATGACCCGTAGCATCTCGGCATCGCTGAGCATCTCCGCCTTGGCCATCCACGGCAGGCCCTCGGCGGGCATGCAGTAGGTGCAGCGGAGGTTGCACCGGTCCGTCACCGACACCCGCAGGTCGCGGGCGACCCGACCGAACCCGTCGGACAGGCCGCTACCCTCGGGTCGCAGGCGGGGGGTGGGAAGGGCGGTCACGACAACACTCTAAGCGGAGCGAGTACCGTGAGGCAGTGTTCAGGGCGATCCTCACGAGACGTATGCTCGGCGGGTTTGCAATCGCCGTGGTGTTTGCCGTCGTGTGCGTCCTACTCGGCCGTTGGCAGTGGGGTCGCTACGAAGACAGACAGGTGCGAGCGACCGCGGTCACGAGCCACTACACCGCGGCTCCCGTCCCGCTGGCCGACGTCCTCGGTCGACTCCCGCTCACCGAGGCCGACGAGTGGCTGCGCGTCACCACCACCGGCCGGTATGCGCCGGCGCAGCTTCTCGTGCGCAACCGGTTTCTCGACGGCTCGGGCGGTCTGGAGGTGCTCGTCCCGCTGGAGCTGGGTGGTGGCTCGGGTGGCACCGGAGGCACTGGCAGCCGCAGCGGCGGCGCACTGTCCGGCAAGCGGCTCCTGGTCGACCGCGGCTGGGTTGCGAACCCCGACGCCGCCGCCGACCTCCCGTCGGTGCCTGCCGCACCCAACGGGGAGGTGACGGTGCAGGGCTGGTTGCGCCCTGGGGAGCCCGACCTCGGCAAGGACCTGCCGGCTGGTCAGCTGGCGAGTATCGACCTGGGGCAGGCGGCGACGCAGACCGGCGGGAGCCTGCTCGACGCATACCTGGTCCTCGACACGGAGCAGAGCGCGGCCGGCGTCCCACCGCGGCCGGCCCCGCTCGAGCAGCCGGACACCGACCTCGGCCCGCACCAGGCATACGCCTTCCAGTGGTGGCTCACATCGGTCTTCGGGTTCGTGTTCCTCGGTTACCGCATCCGTCTGGCGGTCGCCGATGCCGCGGTCCCCGTCACGCCTGCCGAGGGTGAGCCGGTGCCGTCGCGGGTCAAGAAGGTGCGGATCTGGGACCAGGAGGACGCCTGAGGCGACATCGCCGTCATAGCGGCCGGAGCCGCCACAGCCGGGTGTCGCCAAGGTGTGGACAGACAGTGCGCGCAGGTTGATCGAGACGCGCTCATCACGCACGGTGCGCGTGACACGACCGGGGTACCCGCAGGCTTTGGACCGTGCGCCCTCGTGACCGCGAGCGGCCAGAACGGCGGTCAGCGGGTGAGCTCGGCTTCCTCGGCAGCGAACTGCGTCTCGTAGAGATCGGCGTAGAGGCCTCCGCGGGCCAACAGCTCGGAGTGCCGGCCTCGTTCGACGATCCGGCCCTCGTCCACGACGAGGATCTGGTCGGCGCCGCGAACCGTCGAGAGCCGATGGGCGATGACGAGCGAGGTCCGTCCGGACAAGGCCACGTCGAGGGCTCGCTGCACCGCCACCTCGGATTCCGAGTCGAGATGGGCCGTCGCCTCGTCGAGGATGATGACGCGTGGACCTTTGAGGAGCAGCCGCGCGATCGCGAGGCGCTGCTTCTCCCCGCCGGACAACCGGTGCCCCCGGTCTCCCACCACGGTGTCGAGCCCCTCGGGCAGGCTGTCGACCAGGCGCAGCACCTGCGCGGCCGCCAGGGCATCGCGCATCTGCTGCTCGCTGGCATCCGGGTCAGCGTAGGAGAGGTTTGCGCGGATCGTGTCGTGGAACATGTGCGCGTCCTGCGTGACGACTCCGACCGAGTCGTGCAGCGAGCTCATCGACACGTCGCGTAGGTCGACTCCCCCGACCCGCACGGTGCCCGATGTCGGGTCGTAGAGGCGCGCCATCAACGATGTGATGGTGGTCTTGCCGGCACCTGACGGCCCGACGAGGGCGACGAGCTGGCCGGGCTCGACGCTCAGGTCGATGTCATGCAACACCGGCTGGCCCGCCCCCCGGTCGCCCGTGGAGATCGACTCCAACGACCGCAGCGAGACCTCGTCGGCGGAGGGGTACCGGAACGAGACCGAATCGGCCTCGATGCCGAGTGGTCCGTCGGGAAGCGCTGCGGCGTCGGGTTTCTCGACAACCAGCGGCTCGAGGTCGAGGATCTCGAAGACGCGTTCGAAGGACACCAGCGCGGTCATGATATCGACGCGCACGTTGGAGATGGCCGTCAACGGCGAGTAGAGGCGCGCCAGCAGGGCCGCCAGGGCGAGAAGGGTCCCGACCGTGAGCGTCCCGTTGACCGCCATCACGCCGCCGAACCCGTAGACCATGGCGGTCGCCAGCGCCGCGACCAGACCCAGCGCGACCATGAAGACCGTGCGGTTCACCCCGATCCGCACACCGGCGTCGCGCACCCTGGCGGCACGTTCGGCATACTCACGGTCCTCGCGGGCGGGGTTGCCGAACAGCGTGACCAACAAGGCCCCGGCGACGTTGAACCGCTCGGTCATCCGGCTGCCCATGTCGGCGTTGAGGTTCATCTGCAGCTGTGAGAGCCCGGCCAGCCGGCGACCCATCAGTCTTGCCGGGACGATGAAGAACGGCACCAGGGCCAGTGCCCCCAGGGTCAGCTGCCAGGAGAGGGTGAACATGGCCCCGACGATCAGGACCAGCGACAGGGTGTTGCTCACCACGCTGGACAGGACGGACGTGAACGCCGTCTGCGCCCCGATGACGTCGGAGTTGAGCCGGCTCACGAGGGAGCCGGTCTGGGCGCGGGTGAAGAACGCGATCGGCTGGCGCAGCACGTGGGAGAACACCTGCGTGCGCAGGTCGTAGATCAGCCCCTCACCGATTCGTTGCGAGTACCAGCGCTGCACCAGCGTGAGGACCGCGTCGACGACCGAGAGTGCCGCGACGACCAGGGCGAGACGCACCACGACGCCGGAGTCCCGTGGCGTGACCCCGAGGTCGATGATGTCCTTCAGCAGGAGCGGGGAGGCCACCATGACGAACGCGTCGACGACCACGATCACGAGGAACACCAGGATCGGCCGCAGGAACGGCCTGGCATAGCCCAGGACTCGGCGTCGGGTGCCGGGGCGCAGCCCCTGGCCGACGACAGAGGAGTCCTGCGTCATCGACCGCATCATCATCCACGGAGAGGTACTCACCGAAACCTCCTCGCGGTGTACGTGTGGTCCTGCGTGCTCAACACCTCGCCGACGGGCGGGTATTCCTCACGGAACCGACCGGGCAGGCGCGGGTATGCGTGTCGCCATCGCCGTGAGCAGCCGCGTCTGGGCGTCGCGCTCGGCGCGCAGCTGGTCGGCGGGTGACGCCTCTGCAGCATTGCGCAGCAGGGGTTTGAGCTCACGCAGCGCGTCGCGTGGCGCCGCCAGGAGCGCAGCCACCAGGTCGTCGACCGCCGCGTCGAGGGTGTCCGCCGGCACAGCCGCGCTCGCCAACCCGATGTCCACCGCCTCCCGAGCACCGACGAACCGGCCGGTCGCGCAGATCTCCATCGCCCGCGCGTAGCCGACGAGGTCCACGAGCGGCTTGCTCCCGCCGAGGTCCGGGACCAGCCCGAGGCTCGTCTCACGCATCGCCAGGAGCGCATCCTCGGCGAGCAGACGCAGGTCGGCCGCGAGGGCCAGCTGGAACCCGGCGCCGATCGCGTGACCCTGAACGACGGCGACGACGACCGCGGGGACACTCGACCACACGGTGAAGCCGCGCTGGAACCCCGCGATCACCTCGTCGAGCCTGTCGCCGGACGTGGCGGCGAGGGTCAGGAGGTCCGTCTCACCGGGCAGTCCGCCGGGCTGCCGCATCCGGCGGTGCAGGCCCGCCGAGAACGAGGTTCCGTCGCCGCGCAGCAGCACGACACGTACCTCGTCGGGGACGGCCGCGCCCACCTCGGCGAGCGCCCTCCAGAGCGACGGCACCTGGGCGTTGCGCTCGGCGGGGTTGGCAAGGGTCACCGTCTGGACCGGTCCCTCGCGGGAGACCCGCAGCCACGGGTGAGGTGCGTCGTCGGTCATCTGGGCAGGGTAACCGGCACTGCGCGACAGTCGGTGCGCACGCCCCAAGGCGCGGTCACGGGAAGCGGTCGGACCAGGGGCTCCGCCCGAGCCACGACGAGCCGAGCCAGGGCTTCGGTGTCGGAAAGCGTCCCGGGCACCACCTCGACGCCCTCGTCACCAGCCTGTTTCGCCATCCGGTCGCGAAGCACCCCCTCCGCGACCAGGTAGGTGATGACCACGACACGGGCGATGCCCGCGGAGCGCAGCCGGGCCACGACCTCGGCGAGCGTGTCCCCACCGGCCAGCGCTGCGACGACCCACGGGCCCCACCCCGACAGCGGCTGGTCATCACGACCAATATGAACCGGGACCTTCTGTGACGGGTGTGGTCAGGCCAGCGAGACCAGGTCGCGGTAGTCCGCGCCCCAGAAGTCCTCGACGCCGTCGGGCAACAGCAGGACCCGCTCCGGTTCGAGCGCGGCCACAGCGCCCTCGTCGTGGCTGACCAGGACGACGGCGCCCTTGTAGGTGCGCAGCGCTCCGAGGATCTCCTCGCGCGACGCCGGGTCGAGGTTGTTGGTCGGCTCGTCGAGCAGCAGGACGTTCGCCGACGAGACCACGAGCATCGCCAGCGACAGCCGCGTCTTCTCCCCGCCGGACAGGACGCGGGCCGGCTTGTCCACGTCGCTCCCGGAGAAGAGGAACGAACCCAGCACCTTGCGTACCTCGGTCTCGCCGAGCGACGGGGCGGCCGTCTTCATGTTCTGCAGCACTGTGCGGCCGATGTCGAGGTTCTCGTGCTCCTGCGCGTAGTAACCGAGCTTGAGCCCGTGCCCCGGCTCCACCTGGCCCGTGTCGGGCTGGTCGACGCCCCCGAGGATCCGCAGCAGCGTGGTCTTGCCCTCGCCGTTGAGGCCGAGCACCACCACCCGCGACCCGCGGTCGATCGCCAGGTCGACGTCGGTGAACACCTCGAGCGACCCGTAGGACCGGGACAGGCCGGAGGCGCGCAGCGGCGTACGCCCCGATGGTGCCGGGTCGGGGAACCGGATCTTCGCTACCTTGTCCTGCGCCCGCTCACCCTCGAGCCCGGCGAGCATCCGCTCGGCGCGTCGGGCCATGTTCTGTGCCGCAACGGCTTTCGTCGCCTTCGCGCGCATCTTGTCCGCCTGGGCGAGAAGGGCTCCGGCCTTCTTCTCAGTGTTGGCGCGCTCACGTCGTCGCCGGCGTTCGTCGCTCTCGCGCTGGGCCAGGTAGGGCTTCCAGCCGATGTTGTACAGGTCGAGCTCCGCGCGGTTGGCGTCGAGGTGGAACACCCGGTTCACCACGGTGTCGAGCATCTGGACGTCGTGGCTGATCACGACCAGACCACCCTGGTATGCCCGCAGCCAGTCGCGCAGCCACACCACTGAGTCGACGTCGAGGTGGTTGGTCGGCTCGTCGAGCAGCAGGGTCTGGGCGCCGGAGAAGAGGATTCGGGACAGCTCCACGCGGCGTCGCTGACCACCCGACAGCGTGCTCAGCGGCTGGTCGAGGATGCGCTCCTCGAGCGACAGCGCCGAGGCGATCGCCGCCGCCTCCGACTCGGCCGCATACCCGCCCTGTGCCGTGAACTCCGCCTCCAGCCGCGTGTAGCGGGTCATCGCCTTGTCTCGGACCTGCTCGTCCTCAGAGGCCATCCGCTTCTCGGCCTCGCGCATGTCGCGGATCGTCTGGTCGAGCCCACGGGCGGACAGGATCCGGTCCCGGGCAAGCATCGTGAGGTCTCCGGTGCGCGGGTCCTGCGGGAGGTAGCCCACCTCACCGCTGCGCGTCACGCTCCCGGCAGCGGGCTGGCCGTCGCCGGCAAGGACCTTGGTCAGGGTTGTCTTGCCCGAGCCGTTGCGTCCGACCAGCCCGACCCGGTCACCAGCGGCGATCCGGAACGTCGCGCCGTCGACGAGGAGGCGGGACCCAGCACGCAGCTCGATCCCGGTGGCGACGATCACGGCGGACCCACTTCACTCGCACGGCCGGTTGACACTCCATTCTGCCAGCGCGATCCCCCAGCGCCGAATCCGTTTTCCCGGGCGCGCTCGGGTAGCCTCGCTGCCCGTGAGCAGCCGCGACATCTCCGTGCGTGTCGTCGACCCGGTCCAGCACCTCGAGCTCGTCACGGCGCGGTCGGGCAGCTTCTTGCAGACGCCCGCCTGGGGTCGGCTGAAGTCGGACTGGCGCGCGGAGTCCCTGGGCTGGTTCGACGGCGACACCATGATCGGGGCCGGCTTGGTGCTCTACCGCAGCCTGCCCCGGATCGGACGCTCGTTGGCCTACCTGCCCGAGGGCCCGGTCATCGACTGGGACGGTCCCGCTGTCCTGGACGTGCTGGCGACCCTGCGCGACCACGTGCAGAGCCAGGGCGCGTTCGCGTTGCGGATCGGACCGACAGCGTCGGTGCGCCGTTGGGGCGCCACCACGCTCAAGGCGGCGATGGCCGACGACACCGTCGTCTCGTTGCGGACCGTTGCTCCGGACGAGACCAGCCAGCCTGGCGAACGGCTGCGTACCGTCTTGGAGCGACTGGGTTTCGCGCACCTCGACTCCGAGGACGGTTTCTCAGCGGGCCAGCCGCAGTACGTCTTCCAGGTGCCGCTCGCCGGGCGAACCGAGGCCGAGCTGCTCACCGGAATGAACCAGCTCTGGCGCCGGAACATCAAGAAGGCCGACAAGGCCGGCGTCGAGGTCACCCGCGGCACCGCCCTGGACCTGGCCGCGTTCCACGAGGTCTACGTCGAGACCGCTGCGCGGGACCATTTCACCCCGCGGCCGCTGGGCTACTTCCAGCGGATGTTCGAGGTGATGACCGAGGAGGATCCGGATCGGATCCGCCTCTACCTCGCCCGGCACGAGGGTGACGTGGTCGCGGCGACGACCTGGGTGCGGGTCGGAAGACATACGTGGTACTCGTATGGCGCCTCGACCGCGACCAAACGTGAGGTGCAAGGCTCGACGGCGGTCCAGTGGCGGATGATGCGAGACGCCCTGGCGGCCGGCGCCGACGTCTATGACCTGCGCGGCATCACGGACACGGTCGCGTCGAACGACTCCCACATCGGGCTGATCCGGTTCAAGGTCGGGACCGGCGGCGAGGCGGTGGAGTTCGCTGGCGAGTGGGAGCTTCCGCTGAACCGTTTGCTGCACAAGGCTTTCAGTCTCTACATGCGAAGGCGCGGCTGATCGCATGGCCGTCACTCTGTATGTGGACGCCGCCCGCTGGCGTCGGCACCTGAGCCAGACCATCACGGCCAGCCCAGGCCTCATCCCGGTGATCAAGGGCTGCGGCTACGGGTTCGGTCTCGACCTGCTCGTCGCCGAGGCGAGCCGTCTGCACGGGTCCCACGGTGTTGGCACCGTCGCCGTCGGAACGTACTGCGAGGCACCGGTCGCCCTCGGGGTATTCCCCGGCGACGTCCTCGTGATGGAGCCTTACCGGCCGTCGATCCACGGGTCCCTTGCGCACCTGTCGCACCCGTCACTTGTCCACACGGTCACCTACGGTGCCGACGTCGCGGACCTGGTCGGTAGAGTAGGTCGTCCGCGCGTCGTCGTCGAAGGACTCTCCTCGATGAACCGGCACGGTGTCCCGGCTCCCTATCTGGGCGAGACGCTGGCGAGCCTGGGTGACGCCGAGCTGGTCGCCGTCGGCCTGCATCTGCCCCTGGGCACCGGTCACCTCGAGGAGATCCGTCGCTGGGTCGACCTCGTTGACGGCCTGGCCGACGGGTCGGAGCAGTCGGGGACGCCCGTAGACCGGTGGCAGGTCTCGCACGTCACTCCGGCCGAGCTCGCGAGTCTCTCCGCGGCATACCCGCGGCGGTCGTTCGAGGCCCGGGTGGGAACCGAGCTGTGGCTGGGAGATCCCGGTGCCCTCGTCGTGCGGGCTCACGTGCTCGACGTGCGGCCGGTGGCCCGCGGTGACCATGCCGGGTACCGGCAGCGGCGGCTCGCCGCGGGCCACCTCCTCGTGGTGAGTGGTGGGACAAGTCACGGGGTCGCGCTGGAGGCACCCCGTGCTGTCGACTCGGTGCGGGGTCGGGTGATCGTGCTCGCCGAGAGCGCGCTGGAGGCGGCGGGTCGGGTTCGATCGCCGTTCACGGTGTCGGGCCGCAACGCCTGGTTCGTCGAACCACCCCACATGCAGGTCAGCCTGCTGTCGCTGCCCGACGGAGTCACTCCCCCGGCGGTGGGTGTCGAGGTCGAGGTGCGGGTGCGGCTGACGATCCTGCGGGCGGACGCCGTCACCCTGCGCTGAGCTCCCGTCAGCTCGGCGCCCGCATCCGCCAGGCGACGGTGACGAGCTCTGCCAGCTGATCGACGTCGACCTCGTCCAGCCGGAGCATCATCAGCGGCCAACCGTCATAAGCCGGCGCGGTGAAGAAGCCGCACATCCGCTGCGTCAGGCACACCGCCCGCTGGGTCACCAGAGTGCGCCACGCGCGGTTAGGGTGAGCACGTCCGCGATCCGGTTCAGTCCGGTTGCCCCGCACCGCGTCCCAGGAGGCCATCGGTGACCTTCAACGAGAACGTCCAGCTCGACACCTCCCAGGTCACCTCGGGAGGCAGCGCGGGCGGCACAGGCGGTCTCGGGGGTGGTCTCGGCGGCGGCCGCGGCGGCGGCCGCGGAGGTGGCTACGGCGGTGGCGGCAACTTTCCCGGGGGCATCCAGGTCGGCGGTGGCATCGGCGGGCTGATCGTGCTGGTCCTGCTGTTCGTCTTCGGCGGCGGACTTCTGGGGAACGGAGGTACCCAGAGCAGCGGGGGCCAGTCACAGACCTCCACCGGGTCGCTCGACCCGGCGCAGGTTGCTGCGGGCGGCTCTCAGCCGAGTGCCGGGTTTGCCCAGTGCAAAACCGGCGCCGACGCCAACAAGAACGACCAGTGTCTGGTCATCGCCACCGTCAACAGCGTCCAGTCCTACTGGGCCAAGGCGTTGCCTCAGTACGGACGGCAGTACACCTCCGCGAAGACCGTGCTCTACTCCGGGCAGACCCAGTCCGGCTGCGGCACCGCCTCCAACCAGGTCGGGCCGTTCTACTGCCCGCTCGACGGCCTCGTCTACATCGACGCCAGCTTCTTCCAGCAGCTCCAGCAGGACTTCGGCTCCGACGGAGGACAGCTGGCCAAGGAATACGTCATCGCCCACGAGTACGGCCACCACATCCAGGACATCCTGGGTGTCCTCGGGCGTGCTCAGCAGGACCCACAGGGTGCCGAGTCGGGCTCCGTGCGTCTCGAGCTGATGGCCGACTGCCTCGCCGGTATGTGGGTCAAGAACGCCACCCAGACCACCGACGCCAAAGGCACGACGTTCCTGAAGCCGATCAGCCAGCAAGACGTCCAGTCGGCGCTGTCAGCCGCCTCCGCGGTCGGCGACGACCGGATCCAGAAGGCCTCGACGGGCAGGGTCAACCCCGAGACGTGGACCCACGGGTCGAGCGCGCAACGACAGAAGTGGTTCCTCACGGGCTATCAATCGGGCGACCTCAACCAGTGCAACACCTTTGCCGCGACCAACCTCGGCTGAGCAGGTCAGGGGCGTCAGAACATCTCAGGCCATCCATCCCGCGGCAACGGCTCGGTGAGGGTGATCCGCACGCTGCGGCCACGGTCGAGCGCGCGCTCCAGTACGTCGCGCCTGGGGTCGGGTAGGTCGTAAAACTCACGTCGGGGCAGCCCGACCAGCGCCCGAAGTGAGTGCGCCGCAAGGACGTCGGCGGCGAGGGTACGATCCCCACCGAGGACCAGAGCAGCCGGTATGACTGGTGACCCTGCTCGGGGAGACTCGTTGCCGCCCAGCAGGATCCGTACGGTGTGACCGGTGACTGCCTCGACCAGCGCGTCCGCCTGGTTGCCGCGTCTGCGGGCGAACCGTTGCTGCGACCACCCCCCGGCCGCCGTCCGTGACTGGACGTGCCGCTTCCCGACCTTCGACTCGGTGAACCGGCCGCCCACAGCGAGGCCGACGGCATACCCGCCTCTGCGAACGAGAACGACCCCGATCGGGTCGTGGCTGAACCACTCCATCTCGGCGCGGGCGCCGTCACCGCCCGTCAACGCGACGATGCGACCGGCATCGTCGTGCGTCTCAGCGCCGTCGTGTCGTTCGCCGAAACCGGCAACCCACCGGGCCAACCGTTCTGGCCCGACCTCGACGACCCTCACAGGTCCGCCACGGCCAGGTCCCCTCGACGTCGGGTCAGAGGTTGAAGCCGAGCGCCCGCAGCTGCTCGCGCCCGTCGTCGGTGATCTTGTCCGGGCCCCACGGCGGCATCCAGACCCAGTTGATCCGGAAACCGCTGACCAGGCCTTCGAGCGCCTGCCCGGTCTGGTCCTCGATGACGTCGGTCAGCGGGCACGCCGCCGAGGTCAAGGTCATGTCGATGATCGCGGTCGACTCTGAGTCGACGGTGATGCCGTAGACCAGTCCGAGGTCGACGACGTTGATGCCGAGCTCCGGGTCGACGACGTCGCGCATGGCCTCCTCGACGTCGGCCACGTTGGCGGGTGTGCTCGCGCTGGTCTGGGTGGTCTGGGTCGTCTGGGTGGTCTGGGTGGTGTCCGTCATGGCGGTCAGCCCTTCTGGGTTGCGGGTGCGGGTGCGGTGGACGAGATATCGACGCCAGAGCGGGCCAGAGCGTCCGTGAAGGCGCTCCACCCGAGCAGGGCGCACTTGACCCGGGCGGGGTACTTCGAGACGCCCGCGAAGGCGATGCCGTCACCGATGACGTCCTCGTCGCCCGGATCCTGGCCCTTCGAGGTGAGCATGGCCCGGGTCGCTTCGTAGGCCGCGAGCGCCTCACGGACGGTGTGGCCGGTGACGAGCTCGGTGAGAACCGAGGTGGAGGCGACACTGATCGAGCAACCCAGCGCGTCGTAGGAGACGTCGACGACCCTCGCGTCGAGGCTGGCACCGTCGAGGTCGACGCGCAGGGTGATCTCGTCACCGCAGGTCGGGTTGACGTGGTGGGCCTCGGCATCGAACGGCTCCCGCAGTCCGGCACCGTGCGGCCGCTTCGAGTGCTCGAGGATCAGCTCCTGGTAGAGATCCATGTCAGGCCCCGACCCCGAAGATCGCGGGCACCTCGTCGAGGGCCGCCAGCAGCGCATCGACCTCACCGACCGTGTTGTATGCCGCGAAGCTCGCCCGCGACGTCGCGGTCACCCCGAGCGCCCGGTGCAGCGGCCAGGCACAGTGGTGACCCACCCGGACGGCGACACCGGCATCGTCGAGGACCTGCCCGACATCGTGCGCATGCACGCCGTCGACCACGAAGGCGACCGTGGCGCCGCGGTCGGCACCAAGGTCCGGTCCGACGACGCGCACCCAGGGGCGCTGCGCCAGCCCCTTCAGCAGGTGCTCGCAGAGCGACTGCTCGTGCGCCTCGACCCGGTCCATCCCGAGCTCGGCGAGGTATTGGGCGGCGACCGACAGGCCGATCGCCTGCGCCGCCATGGGCACGCCGGCCTCGAACTTCTGGGGCACGGGTGCGTAGGTCGACCCCTCCATCGTCACGGTCTCGATCATCGAGCCGCCCGTGAGGAAGACCGGCATCTCGTCGAGCACCTCGGACCGACCCCAGAGGACGCCGATCCCCAACGGTCCCAACATCTTGTGGCCGCTGAAGGCGAGCAGGTCGACCCCGAGCCGGGTCACGTCGACGGCCAGGTGCGGCACCGACTGGCACGCGTCGAGCACGGCCAGAGCCCCGACGTCGTGTGCGCGGTCGGCCAGCAGGCGTACCGGGTTGACGGTCCCGAGAACGTTCGAGACATGGGTGAAGGCGAACACCTTGGTGCGGGTGCTAAGCAGCGTGTCGAGGTCCGTCAGATCAAGCCGCCCGTCGCCCGTGACCGGGACCCACCGCAGCGTCGCGCCGGTGCGCCGACAGAGCTCCTGCCACGGCACGAGGTTGGCGTGGTGCTCCATCTCGGTGACGAGCACCTCGTCGCCAGGCTGGAGAGTGAACCGCGACCCCGCTCCCCCGCCGCCACCGTGGGTGGCGTTCGAGAACGCGTAGGCGACCAGGTTGAGCGCCTCGGTGGCGTTCTTGGTGAACACCACCTGCTCGGAAGTGGCGCCGATGAACGCGGCGATCGTCTCGCGAGCCGTCTCGTATGCCTCGGTGCCCTCCTCGGAGAGCTGGTGGGCGCCGCGGTGGACGGCCGAGTTGTGCCGCTCGTAGAACTCACGCTCGGCGTCGAGGACGACGGTTG
Organism: Lapillicoccus sp.; assembly: GCF_039935575.1. Taxonomy (GTDB): domain Bacteria; phylum Actinomycetota; class Actinomycetes; order Actinomycetales; family Dermatophilaceae; genus Lapillicoccus. The sequence continues at coordinate 3,563 of NZ_JBDTKA010000128.1, read as the reverse complement.
GTTTATGCGACGTAGCTCCGGAGTCGAGGTACACCAACGGTTTTCCGTCACGCACGGTGCGCGCGAGGATGGGGAAGTCGGCCCGGATCCGGGCCGACTCCTCGTCGGTGAACGGGTGTGCTGTCACGAGTGTCAGCCCTGGGCAACCGTCAGATAGCGGTCGTAGCCTTCGTCCTCGAGCCGGTCGGCGAGCTCCTTGCCGCCCTCCTCGACGATCCGGCCGTCGATGAAGACGTGCACGAAGTCGGGCTCGATGTAGCGCAGGATCCGGGTGTAATGCGTGATGAGAAGTACGCCCACGTCACCGCTTGCCTTGACGCGGTTGACGCCCTCGGAGACGACCTTGAGCGCGTCGACGTCCAGACCCGAGTCGGTCTCGTCGAGGATCGCGATCGAGGGCTTGAGCAGCTCCATCTGGAGGATCTCGTGACGCTTCTTCTCGCCACCGGAGAAGCCCTCGTTGACGTTGCGCTCTGCGAAGGCCGGGTCGATGCGCAGCTTCTCCATCGCGCCCTTCATGTCCTTGACCCAGGTGCGCAGCTTTGGCGCCTCGCCGTCGACCGCGGTTTTGGCGGTGCGCAGGAAGTTGGAGACGGTCACACCAGGAACCTCGACGGGGTACTGCATGGCCAGGAACAGTCCCGCGCGGGCGCGCTCGTCGACCTTCATCGCGAGCACGTCCTCACCGTCGAGGGTGACGCTGCCCTCGGTGACCTTGTAGCGCGGGTGTCCGGCGACCGAATAGGCCAGCGTGGACTTTCCGGATCCGTTGGGGCCCATGATGGCGTGGGTCTCGCCGGAGCTCACCGTGAGGTCGACACCACGAAGGATCTCCTTCGCGCCGCCCTCCACCTCCACGGTGACATGCAGGTCGCGAATCTCGAGGGTGGTCATGGGTGCTCACTTCTCCTGAAGATGGACATAGACGTGGGTGCCGGCGACACGGACGGCGTGGACGGCGACGGGGACGGTCGCGGGAGGACCGGTGGGGTCGCCGGTGCGCAGGTCGAACCGTGAGCCGTGCAGCCAGCATTCGAGGGTGCAGCCGTCGACCTCTCCCTCGGACAGGGAGACGTGGCCGTGGGTGCACTGGTCGTCGATAGCGTGGATGTCGCCGTCACCGTCGCGCACCATCGCGAGGATCGAGCCGTCGACGTCCGCTTGTGCGGCGGTGCTGACCGCCAGGTCCTCGACCTCGCACACGTAGACAAAGCCGTCGGCCGTGCGCTGGACCTCGGCCGGCGGCACGGGCTGGGCGCTCACGCGCTCGCCTTCAGCGCTTCGGCGCCGGCCCGCTGTGCGGTGGCCAGCTCGTCGTCAATGTCGGCGTAGAGCCGTTCGCGCAGGTCGGCGACGGGGATCTGGTTGACCACGTCGACCAGAAACCCACGAACGACCAGGCGACGCGCCTCGTCCGCGGGGATGCCACGAGCCTGCAGATAGAACAGCTGCTCGTCATCGAACCGACCGGTCGCCGAGGCGTGTCCTGCTCCGATGATCTCACCGGTCTCGATCTCGAGGTTGGGCACGGAGTCGGCACGGGCGCCCTCTGTCAGGACCAGGTTGCGGTTGAGCTCATAGGTCTCGGTGCCCTCGGCTATCGCGCGGATCAGCACGTCGCCTACCCAGACCGTGTGGGCCGAGTCCCCTTGCAGCGCACCCTTGTAGGTGACGCTGCTGCGGCAGTGCGGGGCGTCGTGGTCAACGAAGCTGCGGTGCTCGAGGTGCTGTCCGGCGTCGGCGAAGTAGACGCCGAGCAGCGTGGCGAAACCGCCGGGGCCGGCATACCGGACGTTGGTGTTGATCCGGACGATGCTGCCCCCGAGGCTCACCACGATGTGCTTGTAGGTCGCGTCGCGGCCGACGAGCGCGTCGTGCTGCCCGAGGTGGTGCGACTCATCGCCCCAGCTCTGGATGGTGACGACAGTGAGGTCGGCGCCGTCACCGACGACCACCTCGACGTTTCCGGCGTGCTCCGCGTCGCCCTCGTGGTCGAGCACGACGACGGCCTTGCTGTGCCGACCAGCCTCGATCACGTGGTGGGCGTTGCTGCGCGCGCCGCCCACTCCTATGACACGGATGTTGACGGGCTCGGTCAGCTCGGCGTCGGCTGGGATGCGGACGTGCAGCGCTTCGGGGGTGTTCGCGCTGGCGACGACGGCCGCCCGGTCGGCGGGCACGAGCACAGTGCCGCGCGGCGCCTGACCCGGCGCGAGCGATCCGACCACCACGCCGTCGGGAGCGGAAACGGCATACGTCACCGCACCATCCTGCGTGGGGGTGTCGGTCAGCAGCGAACGCAAGCGGTCGACAGGCGTGAACCGCCACTCCTCCTCACGCCCCGTCGGCATGCCGAACGCGGCGACGTCGAACGACGTCACCCGCTCGGCGCGCGACTGGTCGGGGACAAACGCCGCGGCCGAGTCGGTATGGCCGTTCTGGCCGGGCGCCGAATCCTGAGCACTCGCGGTGGACGACTTTTCCAACAGCGGCATCAGCCGACTGCTCCTTCCATCTGCAGCTCGATCAGGCGGTTGAGCTCGAGGGCGTACTCCATGGGCAGCTCGCGCGCGATGGGCTCGACGAACCCGCGCACGATCATGGCCATGGCCTCCTCCTCCGTCATCCCGCGGGACTGGAGGTAGAAGAGCTGGTCGGCAGACACTTTGGAAACCGTCGCCTCGTGGCCCATCTGGACGTCGTCCTCGCGGACGTCGACGTAGGGGTAGGTGTCGGACCGGCTGATCTGGTCGACGAGCAGCGCGTCGCAACGCACCGTCGACTTGCTGTTGTGAGCGCCTTCCATGACCTGGACCAGGCCCCGGTAGGAGGTACGACCGCCGCCTCGCGCGACCGACTTGCTGACGATGGTCGACGAGGTGTTGGGCGCCGCGTGCACCATCTTGGCGCCGGCGTCCTGATGCTGGCCCTCGCCCGCGAAGGCGACGGACAGCGTCTCACCCCGAGAGTGCTCGCCGAGCAGGAACACGGCCGGGTACTTCATCGTCACCTTGGAGCCGATGTTGCCGTCGATCCACTCCATCGTCGCGCCCTCGGCGCAGGTGGCGCGCTTGGTGACAAGGTTGTAGACGTTGTTGGACCAGTTCTGAATGGTCGTGTACCGGACTCGGGCGTTCTTCTTGACGATGATCTCGACAACCGCGGAGTGCAACGAGTCGGACGAGTAGATCGGCGCGGTGCAGCCCTCGACGTAGTGCACCGAGGACCCCTCGTCGGCGATGATCAGGGTTCGCTCGAACTGGCCCATGTTCTCGGTGTTGATCCGGAAGTAGGCCTGCAGCGGGATGTCCACGTGGATGCCCGGTGGTACGTAGATGAACGAGCCGCCCGACCAGACAGCGGTGTTGAGCGAAGCGAACTTGTTGTCCCCGGCCGGGATCACCGAGGTGAAGTACTCGCGGAACAGGTCCTCGTGCTCGCGCAGCCCGGTGTCGGTGTCGACGAAGATGACGCCCTTCTCCTGCAGGTCCTCGCGGATCTGGTGGTAGACGACCTCGGACTCGTACTGCGCCGCCACCCCCGCGACGAGGCGCTGCTTCTCT
>NZ_JBDTKA010000127.1:0-5639 GCF_039935575.1 Lapillicoccus sp. | reverse complement strand
GAACACGTGTCGACGTAGAGACGGTTAAAATCTCGGCCGCGGGTGGCCATTACGTAGAGCGGCTCACGCACCGTCGCTGCGCTCACATAGGCGTGCGCCGACTCGACCGTACGACCCTGCGCGCGATGCGCCGTGCTCGCATACCCGAGCTCGACGTACTCCTGAACATAGCTCGCCGGCAGCGTCGCCAACGCTCCCCCTCTTGCCCGCTGGACGCGCATTGACCCGTCCTCGCCAATCGACTCCACAACCCAGTCGTCGCCGTTTTTTACCCACCCGCGCCCGGTCACCAATGCCCGCTGGTTGTGCCGCGTCACGACGACGTCGCCCACACCGATCGTCTCCCCGCCTGCGACGACCACACCGGCCGCGGAAACCTCCCCAACCGCGACCCGATGCGCCCTTGCCCGCGCGTTCAACTCCGCCACGGTGTCGGAGTCCGCGGCCATCATCAGAGATGACTGACCGGCCTTCACGTCGGCGAGCCACCCGTCGTAGATCAGGTCGATCATGTCCTCGCGAGTGCCCGATTCGACCTGCCCCCGCTCCACATAGGTGGCAGCGACCGACGGCCGCCCGGCCCGGAGCTTGAGTGACGCGGCCCGCTCCCACTCGTGCCGGAACCGGCGCACGTCATGCAGCGCCGGCGCGTCCCGCCGCGCATCGGCGAGCAGCTTGAACGCTCCCCCGGCCTGCACCGGCGACAGCTGCGCCCAGTCCCCCACCAGCAGCACCTTGGCGCCCGCCCGCGCTGCAGCGGTCGTGATGTAGTCCAGGTCCATCGTGGCAGCCATGGATGCCTCGTCGACGATCAACAGCTGTCCCGGCCGCAGGGTGAACCGGTCGTATGCCGCGGTGCCGGCTGCCGCTCGCATCTGCAGTTGGCGCGTCGCTGGGGAGGGGTAGGCGCGAGCCAGCCTGGCTGCATCCGACGCGAGCTGGTGGCGCCGTTCGGGGAGGCGGCGGTGTTCGCTGATCCATTTGGAGGTGTTCTCCGTGGCTACCCCGACGGCTTCGGCGAGCACCTCGGCGGCTGCGGCCGATGGGGCGAGGCCAATGACCGAGCCGGCCCCGTACGCGGCTTCCCAGGCTGCTCGGACTCCAGCCATGGTCGTGGACTTCCCGGTCCCGGCGGCGCCGACAATCAAGTCCAGCCGGCGACCCGAGGTGACCACGGCGGATACAGCGGCAGCCTGCTCAAACGACAGCACCTTGCGCCCGCTCTCGAGAGCCTCATCGACGTCCGGTTCGGCTGGTGCCGGGGCGGTCGGGCCGTCCATTGCGTCTGCGGCTTCGAGGAGTCGCGCTTCGGCAGCGAGGAGTTCCTGGGTGGCGTAGAGCTCGCTGTTGCGAGCGCGGAACTTGCTGGACCCGTCGGCCCGCTGGAGGGCTTGAGGCAGGAGGCCGACGTCTGGGGGCCTGAGCATGACAGCCGGCTCAGCGGAATACGACGCGGTCTTCTCGGCGACAGCGATGCGGTCTTTCGGCGTCGCGAAGCGGACGCCATGAAGCTCACGCAAGGTCTCGGCGAGGAGGTTGGCTCGGGTGAAGGTGGCGCGCTTGTCGGCGACCTTGGCCAGCACGACACCGGCAACGTCGCGCAGGATGCCGTCCTCGAGATCGGTGGCGGCGAGCAAGCGTGGAGGGGTGCGGTTCGTCAGGTTGCCGACCCAGTTCTCGGGGTCGACGCCGAGGAAAGGGCGGGCGCGGTCCTTCCATTCGGTGATGAGCTCGCGCAAGGGTCGGATGTGCTTGTCGCCTCGGGTTTCGAGGGTTGCCTGCTGGCGCATCTGGATGACTTCGTGGGCGGTGGGCTGACGGCCGTGGGAGTTGATGAAATGCTCGACGAGGTCGTCCTTCGCTGTCTCGATGGCGCTCGAGCGTTGGGAGAAGTGCTCGCGAAGGTCCTGTGGCACCCCTTCGACCTCCCACTTGGGTTCGGTCGATCGGCGGCGCTGCTCCGGGGTCCAACCCCAGCCAAGTTCGGCGGTGAGCTCGTCGGCGAGGATGCCGTTGTAGAGCTCGGACATGCCGACTGCGGCGCGGTAGAGTGCCTTGGAATCAAGGGTCCGCCACTTGCCGTCGGACACGGCTTGGACCCGGTTAAGGACCACGACGTGGGTGTGCAGCTGAGGGTCGCCGGCGCGGGAGTCCCAATGGTCGAACGCGGTCGCGATGATGCCGCGGACGTCCTCCTGGACGACGCCCGCCTTCCCCATCCGGGTGGCGAATACCTGGCTCTCCCCGTAGGCGATGACCGCCTCGATGGCGCGGCGGTGCGCGCGGTAGATGCGCGAGCGGGTGGGGTCGTCGGCGAGCGCCCAGGCGGTCGAGACCGACTTGGGCGCGGAGAAAGTGAGGTCGAATCCGGCGACCGTCTGCGACGGTTTGCGGACCCGGCCGAGGTGGTCGACGAACGGCCCGCGCGGGGCGGGCCGAGCCTGCCCGAGCTGCCGACCGGTGCTCGGGTCCTGCAGCATCCCGAGCATCCGCCACAGGGCCTCCTCCGTGACGAGCGAGCCTGCAGTGACGCCTTCCCCGTTGTTCAACCCGGTGAGCCCGGCACCGAGGAAACGGCCGGGCGGGGTGCCGTGCGCGGCGTAGTACGCCTGCAGACCACCTGCCGGCCCCGACTGGTCCATCCGCGCGACAGATGACATGAGGTAGCGGTAGCCCGCCCCCAACGTCATCCGCCGAATCGACATCGTCACGCACCGGTGAGGGCCGGACGGGGGCACCACCCGCCCACCGCGCCAGCGGGTGCCAGACGTGTGGAGCGAGATTGGTACTGGCCTGTAGGTCACGGCGGGTGAGCTCCCGGGGCAGGGTCGACCGGGTGTGCCTGATTGTGGTCTGGTCGCAGTCGCGGGGACCGGGTCAGCTCCGATACCGGAGTGGTGACTCAGGGGTCGGGCCCGGGTTTGGCGGAACCAGGACTGCAATGCCGTGCCTTGGCGTTGGTACGATCCACGGTGATCGAGCCGGTGGAGGCGTCGTCGACTTGGTGCATGGTGGCCCCACCCTCACGTTGCACGTAGGAATTGCAGATTCTCGGCTTTGGAGGAACGATGTGCCCATTGACCGTTGACCCGTCGGCGCGCCAACGATTGTTGGATGCGCAGCGCGCCGAGGCTGACGCCCTCAAGGTGGTCGAGCGCCCTACGTGCCCGTGACCGAATGCAGGTCAAACTCGATGCGGCGGCCGCCGCTGTGGACGACGCCCGCTACGAGATCGTGAAAGTCTCGGGACTGGCTCGAGCGGCGCTGCTGCTCAACGAGCAGGACGCCGTGCTGCGACGCGCGACCCGGCTGGCGCAATCACGCGATCAAAAGAAGTAGATGTACGTCCGCAGGCCCCAGGTCGGTACGGCCGGGGAACAGAACGGCGTTGAGGCATGATGGTGGCCAATGGATCCCAACTTGGCGAAGACAATTGCGGCTGGCCACTTGGAGGCCTTGGGCGCGCGTTGGGCGCATGTGCAGGCAGTGGGTCGATTAGCGGACATCATCAGGAACAGGACGGCCACGACGGGGATCGTGGCGCTGCTCACAGCTCGTCCCGCGACGGTAACCGGTCCGCTCTACGACGTGTGAGTCTCAGTCCGTCGACGACGTGGCTGGGGCTGACGAGGCTCGGTCTATTTCGAAGGCGTTTCAACCGCGAGCTGCTGACCGCCAGAGGGTTGCTGCAGCGCGTGGGCCTGCCCACGCTGCAAAGCCCCCGGTGGGCGCGGGCTGGAACCCGCGCAACGGCCGCTTCACGCCGCTGATCAACGCGTTCTCGCGGGTACCTCCTACGGCCACTTATTGTGATGCATATCACACGGCGCCGGAGTAGCCTCTGTAAGGTGGTCGGGCAGCAGCCCGGCCCGATCGGCCGAGACGGTCAGAGCCTCGGCCATGACTGAGAGCCCGCCATGCATCTGTTCAGCTACTCCAAAGAGGCACTGATCGGGGTCAGCGGGAGCGATGCGGGTAGCTGGTGGTTCAACCCGGCCACGGGCAAGGTCGAGTGGCGTCCCGGGTGGGAGGTGGAGCGCTTCAACGACCTGCAGGCTGCCGTCTCCGCCCTCGACCTTGTCGCACGGATCAAGAGCCCCGAGGTCGTGGACTCAATCGGATCCGAGCTCGGCCGTTTCGTGCACTCCGAGATGTCGACCTACCTCAACGAAGCCATGCCGGGTGAGGCGCGGACTCAATAGAACTACTCACGCCTGTGACGCCTGCCGACGGGAGCCGGTACGCCGCGTTTTTCCACGAGCTGGATGCCTGGACCGAGTACTGGGATATCTACCATCCGGAAACCCACGGCCGCTTCTACCGGGGCGATGGGAGTAAGCGGGGTCAGCTGGACCTGTTCGTTCCCGCTTCGGCCGGACTCCCTCCTGTCTTCGTAGCGTGGAAACGTCGCGCGCTGGGTCAGGATCTGGCTGACGACTTCTCGCGGCTCGCCGCCGATGAGCCGGTCGCCTCGGCGGCTCTCGAGCTCGACGATCTCGTATGCCGCGTGGTGCGGGCCCAGTTTGGCGACCCCGCCGAGGCCGCAGTCCGCGCCGACTACCTTCGGGCGATCAACGGCTGCGCCACCGACACGTTGCCGGCGGCGACTGAGCGCGCGTCTCAGGTCTCGCCCGGCGACCTGCGACAGCGGACGGCCGGGCGGCACACAATTGAGGGGGACATGATGTGGTTCGTCTGGGCACTCGAGGTCGAGGCGGCCACGGCGGCGGCTGGGCCGGACCGTGTCGCTCGTTGCGATCTGCATGCCCTGGCTCTTGCCGGCGTGGCCACTGGGACAGCGGCCAGTTTCGCTAAGCGTGGTCACCGCCGGACCCGGCCCGAGTACCGCGACGACGACGCCACGCGCCTACTCCTGCAGGAGCGGGGAGCGAGATGGGCGCAGGACGTGGACGCGGCTGCCACCGAGGTCCACGAGCTATTCCAGATCAGGGAGTGGGGGCAGACCCGTCGGCTCTCGCCGTGAGCCCTGCACCTCAGAGGCCCTTTCACTTCTCTCGCCAGGTGAACGGCTCGCTAGGCTGACCGCGTGTTATCGGCGGCGCGCCCCGCGAGGCCATTGCGCCCCTTTCAATAGTCGCAGACCTGGCCGCGGGCGACGGGTCCTCCCGTCCTTCTGACGAATGTCCACTCCACTGAGGTTTTCGCACCAGCGGCCGGCGGTGCATGGCCAGAATGACAAGCACGGCCACGGCGATGTGTCCGATCCGCTGTGGACACAGCGTGATGCGGCGCAGCGCTTGAAGCCGGACTTCAGCAGCCACACCGCCGCGGGTGAACAATCTCCCTCGACCGCCGGCTATCGCGCTCACACCTTGAGCGAGCAGCAAGAGCGACACGGCGGTTGAGCACGGCGATCAGCACGGGGTGCCGATCGCGCAGAACACGGTGCCTGCCCCTCGTTCATAGCGTCGTTCATACTGTCGAGGCCGCCCCTGCAGGGGCGGTGGTGTGGTGTTGATCCCTTCTGGAGCAGCCTGCGAAACGGCCGACGGGGCCGCGAACGTTACTCGACTAGCCGATGAGCGAGCGGACCCGCCTGGCCACCGGCGCCACATCGTGCGCCGCCGGGTGGGTACTCAACGCTGAATCGGCCACCTACCTCCCTGTCTCTCGCAACG
>NZ_JBDTKA010000126.1:0-6998 GCF_039935575.1 Lapillicoccus sp. | reverse complement strand
TCACCGTGCTCGAGCCGGGGGAGCCGCCTCGCGAGCTCGGTGCGGTCGACGTCGTGTTCCCGCTCCTGCACGGGCCGTTCGGGGAGGACGGGACCCTCCAGGGCCTGCTCGAGCTGGCCGACGTGCGCTATGTCGGCTCCGGTGTCACCGCGTCGGCGGTCATGATGGACAAGGCCTTCATGAAGCTCGTGTTCGCGGCTGCCGGGCTCCCGTTGGCCCCTTACGTGGTGGTCCCCGACCGGCTCTGGCGCCACGACTGGCAAGCAGCCCTGGACGCGACGGCCGGCCTCGGCTGGCCGGTGTTCGTCAAGCCGGCCCGGGCCGGGTCGAGCATGGGGATCAGCCGAGTCGAGTCCCGGGACGAGCTGGCGGCCGCCATCGAGATCGCGCGCATCCATGACCCGAAGGTGGTCGTCGAGGCGGCCGTCCGGGGTCGGGAGATCGAGTGCGGGGTCCTCGAAGGCCGCGGGGGTGGGCCGGCCCGTACGAGTGCACTCGGGGAGGCGGTGGTCGTCAAGGGTCACGCGTTCTACGACTTCGAGGCCAAGTACCTGGCTGCCGACGACGTGCGGCTGGACTGCCCCGCGGACGTTCCCGACGAGGTGGTCACGCGCATCCAAGCGATGTCGGTGACGGCCTTCGAGGCGGCGGGCTGCGAAGGGCTGGCCAGGGTGGATTTCTTCTACACCGACGACGGCGACGTCATCCTCAACGAGATCAACACGATGCCCGGGTTCACCCCGTCCTCGATGTACCCCCTGGCCTGGCAGGCGAGCGGGGTCTCCTACACCGAGCTCATCGACGAGCTGATTGCGCTCGCCCTCGAGCGGCATACGGGCCTGCGCTGACTCCCGTGAGGCTCAGCTGCAGTGCCGGCCGGTCGTGGGCAGGGCGTCGGCAGATGCCGTGAAGACCGGCAGCAGGCTGCCTTCGGGCTGGTCACCGCGAGGGATGAGCACCTCGATCGCCGGGTCGCGTCCGTAGGTGACGAACCGCGTCCCGTCGGACAAGGGCGTCGCGACCCAGTCGACGCCGTTGACGGTCAGGCAGTCGTCCTTGGTCGGGCCTGGCGGGTCCACACCACAGCGCGCGACGATGGCCGGGTCGCCCCAGGCGCGGACGGCGGAGGAGACGGGGTCCGTCGTCACGACGGACCGCCCCGACACCGAGCCCGGCCAGGCTGCAGCGGCTGTCGTACACGCCGTGTCGGACGCGCGGACAGGGATGCTCACCTGGACGCCCCGCGAGCAGGCCGAACAGCCCGTCGCGGCCAGCAGCGCCATGAGCGCGGCTCCGGCCGCGCGGCGAGGAGTCAGACGTGGACCACCGTGCAGGTGAGGGTGCGAGTGATGCCGGGGACGTCCTGGATCTTGGCGATGACCAGCTTGCCCAGCTCGTCGACGGTGTTTGCCTCCACGCGGGCGATCACGTCGTAAGGCCCGGTTACGTCCTCGGCAAGGGCGACCCCGGAGATCCCGGCGATAGCCTCGGCGACGGACGCTGCCTTGCCGACCTCGGTCTGGATCAGGATGTATGCCTGGACCACCTGGGGCACACCTCGTTCCTGTTGTTGGACGGGGCTTCGGCGCCCCGGTGCCTGCGCCGCACCGTCGCGTCGCACCGCAGACGCTACCGTGCGCGTGGGCCGTTGCGTTCAGGGCGGGAGGCCGACCGGTCGCCGGTGCCGGTGAGAGGGAGAGGTGGTATGGACGAGCGGACCCTGGCTGACCTCGGGGAGGACGACCTGCTGGCTCTCATCATCCCCGTGCTGCGCTCGTACCAGACGGAGCACGCCGGGGGACGTCTGGTGGTGCCGCCGGGTGACGACGCGGCCGTCTCGCGCGTGGGGCCGCAGGCCGACGGCTGTGCGGCAGCGCCGGTCGAGGTGGTCGCGACGACCGACGCGATGGTCCGGGACCGAGACTGGCGCGACGCCTGGTCGAGCGGCGAGGACGTGGGTGCCAAGGTGGTCGCCCAGAACCTCGCCGACGTCGCCGCCATGGGTGGGCGGCCGACCGGCCTGCTGGTCACGCTGGTCGCCGACCCGGCCACGACTGTCGAGTGGACACTGGCGCTGTCCCGCGGGATCGGCGCTGCCGCGGCCGCCCACGAGGTAGACGTCCTGGGCGGCGACCTGTCCTCGGGGCCGTCGGGTGTGCTCATGGTGTCGGTCACCGCGCTCGGCGAGATGGACGGCCGGGCGCCAGTGCTCCGCTCGGGTGCGCTGGTGGGTGACGTGGTGGCGGTCTGTGGGTCCTTGGGACTGGCCGGGGCCGGCTGGGCGCTGCTGGAGCAAGGGAGACCCGACGCCGACCCCGAGGCTGTCGCCCGTCAGCGTCGACCCGAGCCACCCCTCGCCGACGGGCCGTCTGCGGCGCGCGCCGGAGCGAGCGCAATGCTCGACATCTCGGACGGCCTGCTGCGCGACGCCGACCGGATCGGCCGGGCGAGCGAGGTGTGCCTCGACCTGTCGGAGACGGCTCTCACCCCCGACGTCGAACGGCTGACCCCGGCCGTCGGCCGTGACCTGGCCCGCGAGTGCGTGCTGGCCGGTGGTGAGGAGCACTCGCTCCTCGCGACATTTGCCGACCGGGACCACGTCCCCGCCGGGTTCCGGGTGATAGGCCGGGTGGTCGCTGGTCGCGGGGTGAGCCTCGACGGCATCCGGCAGAAACCGCGCGGTTGGGACCATTTCGGCGCAAGCCCGGGGACAGCCCAGCGGACCTGATGAAGGCCGGCGACCCCACGTGGGGTGCCGGCCTCCTCGAGACAGTTGTCAGGCGTTCAGCGCGTGACCTTGCCCGCTTTGAGGCAGGACGTGCAGACATTCTGACGCTTGGGCGTCACACCGTTCACTATCGTCCGGACGCGCTGGATGTTGGGGTTCCAACGGCGCTTGGTGCGACGGTGCGAGTGCGAGATGTTGTGACCGAAGCTCGGTCCTTTGCCGCAGACATCGCAGTTGGCAGCCACGGTTGGATCTCCTGGTACTCGGATTGCGTGATGGATCGAACGAAAAGACAGGTGGCCTCTGGCGCAGCGCAGCCGCGCGGACAACCGGTCAAGAATAGCGGAGCAGCGACCACCGACCAAAACGCCGTCCGGCGGTGGCTCCCGAGTAACCTGCCCTGGTGAGCAGCGGGGTGCAGGGCGACGCCGTGCTCACGAGGTTGGACAACGCTGCTGCGCGGCGGTGGGCGGTGGTCACCCGCGCGGCGTTCGCGTCGCGTCGAGCGGAGATCGACGCGTTGAACGTCTTCCCAGTCCCCGACGGGGACACGGGCACGAACCTCTACCTAACCTTCGACGCGGGACTCGACGCGGCGCGCACGGAGTACGAAGAACGCTCCCGCACCGGACGACCCATCGCGGAGCACGACCTGGCCACCGAGTCTGAGATCTTTGCGCGGGCGCTGCTGCTGACGGCGCGCGGCAACTCCGGGGTCATCCTCAGCCAGATCTTCCGGGGTTTCGCCGACGAGGCCGCGGCCAGGGGGGCCTCTGGCCTCGACGGCCAGGGCCTGTCGGCAGCGATGAGCCGCGCCGACGACCTCGCCTGGAGCAGCGTCAGCCGGCCGGTTGAAGGCACCATCCTGTCCGTCTCCCGGGCGGCAGCCACGGCAGCCGCTCAGGCCGCTCAGGCCGCGCAGGCCGCGCAGGCGGCGAGCGGCACACCAGCCGACGAGAGCCTGTATGCCGTTACGTTCGCCGCGCTCGAAGCGGCCCGGACGGCACTCGCGCGCACTCCCCAGCAGCTGCCCCGGCTCGCTCAAGCCGGGGTCGTCGACGCCGGTGGCGCCGGATATGTCCTGCTGCTGGAGTCGCTCGAGCGAGTGGTGACGGGCGACGTGCCCGCCGACTCGTTCGCCGGGGAGGACCCGCTCAAGCGCCGGGCCGGCTGGACCCAGCCAGTGGTCAACCCGGTCGGTGCGACGTTGGCCGACCTCGAGGAGGGTGGGCCGGCATACGAGGTGATGTTCCTGCTGTCGGGGAGCTCCGACGCGGACGTCGACCATCTGCGGCAGCAGCTGGACCGCCTGGGCGACTCGGTCCTGGTCGTGGGCACCGGTGACCTGCGCAACGTGCACGTCCATGTCGACGACGTCGGCGCGGCGATCGAGGCGGGGATAGCCGCGGGCCGCCCGCACCGGATCCGGGTGACGCACTTCCGCGACCAGGTGCGTGCGACACCCGACCGCAACGCCCTCGCGGTGGTCACCTGCGCTGCCGGGGAGGGCCTGGCCGTCGCCTTCCGAGCGGCCGGAGCCTGGGTCATCCCGAGCGGACCCCGTCGCCGGGCGAGCGCCGGGCAGTTCCTCGAAGCCGTGCGCTCGACAGGAGCCGCGTCCGTGTTGCTGCTGCCCAACGACGCCGACACCCTTCTTGCGGCGAACGCAGCCGCCCGCGTAGGCGCCGAGGAGGGCATCGAGATCCAGGTCGTACCAGCGCGGACCGCGGTCCAGGGCATCGCGGCACTCGCGGTGCACGACCCCGGACGGTCGTTGGCGGAGAACGTCCTCGCGATGAGCAGCGCCGCCGCGGCGACCCGCAACGGAGCGGTGACCGTCGCGACGAAGGAGGCGTTCACCTCCGGTGGCCTCTGCCACGCCGGCGACGTGCTCGGCATCGTCGACGGCGACATCGTCATCGTCGGCCATCACTCTGGTGACTCTGGCGACTCTGACGAACATGACGGCCTTGCCGGGGTGGCGGGACAGGTCGTGGACCGGCTGCTCGCCAGCGGAGGCGAGCTGCTCACCATCGTTGCCGGTGAGGACGCGTCCCCGTCCCTCGCCGCTCAGGTCGGCGCGGCAGCCCGCACCACCCGGCGCCACCTCGAGGTGAACCAGCTCTACGGCGGCCAACCCGTCTACCCTCTCCTGCTGGGCGTCGAGTGAGCGGCGTCTGGACCGAGGACACGGCGCTGGTCAAGGCCGTGGGCCCCAAGGCGGCTTCGCCGCTGGCGAAGAACAAGGCCCTGAACACCATCGGCGACCTGTTCGAGTACCTGCCACGGGCCTACGTCGCCACCAACGCGCTCACCGACCTGTCGACGCTGCGTGAGGGCGAGACGGTGCTCGTGGTGGCCCGGGTCGTCCGGGCCCGCACCCAGCCGATGCGCCGCAACCCGCGCCAGAAGATGCTCACCGCGACGCTGACCGACGGGAGGCACGAGCTCGACCTGACGTTCTTCAAGGCCTGGGGCCACGAGCGGAAGCTGGCACCCGGGGTGGTGGGCGTCTTCGTGGGCACCGTGTCTCGGTTCAACAGCCGGTGGCAGCTGACCCACCCCGAGTACGAGGTGCTCGGCCTGGCCGACGACGGCTGGGGCGGTGCCGCCGCCGACGCCGACGACCCGCTCGCGACCGCCGAGAAGGGGGTCGCCCGCTATCTCGGGCACTACATCCCCGTCTACTCCGAGACCACGAAGGTCACTTCGCTCGACATCCGCAACGCCGTGGAGCTCGCGCTCGACACCGTCGACCGGGTCCGCGAACCCGTGCCGGAGGAGATATGCCGACGTCGCCGGTTGATGTCTCGGCGCGCGGCGCTCGAGCTCATCCACCGCCCCCGGCTCGAGGACACGCCGCGCCTCGGGGTCGACCGGCTGCGCTACGACGAGGCATTCGTGCTGCAGGTGATCCTGGCCCAGCGCCGCCAGGCGGTCGAGGAGATGACCGCCACCTCCCGCGTCGCGCGGGAGGGCGGGCTGCTGGCCGCGTTCGACGCGCGGGCGCCGTTCACCCTCACGGCGGGACAGCGCGAGGTCGGCGAGGTCCTGGCCCGTGAGTTGGCCCGCAACAGACCGATGCACCGGTTGCTGCAAGGGGAGGTCGGGTCGGGCAAGACCGTCGTCGCGCTGCGGGCGATGCTCGCCGCCGTCGACGCCGGTGGCCAGGCCGCCCTGCTGGCACCGACCGAGGTTCTCGCGTCGCAGCACCACCGTTCTCTCACCGCGATGCTCGGCGACCTCGCGCAGGGCGGAATGCTCGGCGGCAGCGCCATCGGCACCCGGATCGCCCTGCTGACCGGGAGCCTGAGCGCGGGTGCGCAGCGGACGGCCCTCAATGACGTCGTCACGGGCGATGCCGGGATCGTCGTGGGCACCCACTCGCTGATCCAGGACCGCGTCTCGTTCCACGACTTGGCACTGGTCGTCGTCGACGAACAGCACCGGTTCGGTGTGGAGCAGCGGGATGCATTGCGGGAGAAGGGGAAAGCCCCGCCGCATCTGCTTGTGATGACGGCCACACCGATCCCGAGAACCGTGGCCATGACGGTGTTCGGCGACATGGAGACGTCCACGTTGCGCGAGCTCCCAGCCGGGCGGTCGCCGATCACCACGCACGTCGTGGCGGCGTCCCGTCCGGGCTGGCTGGACCGCACCTGGGACCGGGTGGCGGAGGAGGTCGGCCGCGGCCGACAGGCATACGTCGTCTGTCCCAAGATCGGTGACGGCGAGACCGAAGAACCGGACGGCCCGGACGGCATGGACGGCACGGACGGCATGGACGCGGTTGACGAGCTGGATCTGGTTGACAAGCCCGGTGGTCCGGACGATCCCGGCCAGCCGGAGGTCCGCGAGCTGACCGGGGTCTACGCGATGCTGGAGCGGCTGGCCGTCGTGCCGTCCCTTGCGTCCGCGCGGATGGCGGTCCTGCACGGCAGGCTCGATGCCGACACCAAAGACGCCACGATGCTGGCGTTCTCGGCCGGGGAGATCGACGTCCTCGTCGCGACCACGGTGGTCGAGGTCGGCGTCGACGTGCCGAACGCCTCGGTCATGGTCGTCATGGACGCCGACCGGTTCGGGATCTCCCAGCTGCACCAGCTGCGCGGCCGGGTGGGACGTGGGTCGGCGCCGGGGTTGTGCCTGTTGGTGAGCGACGCGGAGCCGGGTACGCCTGCGGCCGGGCGTCTCGAGGCGGTTGCGGCCACGACCGACGGGTTCGAGCTGGCCCAGCGTGACCTCGAGCTGCGCCGGGAAGGCGACATCC
>NZ_JBDTKA010000125.1:0-19708 GCF_039935575.1 Lapillicoccus sp. | reverse complement strand
TTTGTTGCTTGTCATCGAAATTCGTCTCCTCGAGCAGTACTGCGGAGCTCTTCTTCGGACCGCGCAGATCGATCCGGACGCGAGTTTCAAGAATCGCCACCGCAGTGCGGTGAGGACGTCCGCAGGGCTTACCGCCGGCTGTGCCTGGCTGTGGGCGGATGCTCGTCGCGACGGCCGTGGGGCAGGCCGCGAGGTCCAGGCTGGCTGCAGGGCAGCCGCTGATGAGCATACGCGCGTCGCGGGCTAGCCCGCCATGCCCTTGGGTCTCCTGCGGGTTCTGGTGCGAGGTCGGCGGCTGGCGTTTCGTGGTTCGGTCGGTGGGGGCTGGCGTCGGGTGAGGGTGTTCAGGATTCGGGACGCTTCGACGGCCCGGTGGGTGTGAGCTGCGTCGGCGAGGGTGTCGAGTTCGGCGTAGGCCTGTTCACGGGTGCGGCCGCCGGCGATGAGCACACCGACCGCTTCACTGGTCACCGT
Organism: Lapillicoccus sp.; assembly: GCF_039935575.1. GTDB lineage: Bacteria > Actinomycetota > Actinomycetes > Actinomycetales > Dermatophilaceae > Lapillicoccus. Next base: position 19,234 of record NZ_JBDTKA010000125.1, on the reverse strand, counting down.
CCGGGCCTGCAACGGTGCGGTGGTGTCGGGTTCTCGCGCGAGGTGATGATGCTGGTCGAGGTCTGCGGCGTCGAGGTTGTTGCCGGTCAGGAAGCACAGGTCGGCCGCCATGTCCACGAAGGCGCCCGGTGTGGTGGCGTAGAGGACCACCGCAATGTGGGGCAGGTCGGGTCGCGCATCGTCGCTCAGTCCGGGCAGCCGGAGTGTGGTCGCGATATCGCCCGGTTCGGCGTGTGTGTCGAGCAGTGTGAAGCGCAGCGCTACCTGGTCGGGCGCCCGGTCCGCGGGTTCGGTGACGGTGACGGTCAGCCCGATGAAGGAACCCACCGCCTGCCGCGCGTTGGTCGCTAGCCCGAGGACGGTGCCCGCGACATCGGTCATCGGATCCGCGTCGGGGTCATACAGGGCGGCGCTGAGCAGCGCAAGATCAGCAGCCAGCGTGGCGGCAACCTCCATGCGGCATCCGCTTCCGATGCGCGCTCCCGAGCGCGGGGGTAAACCAGCCTGGCGCCGGTCACGACGTGGCGTCGCAACGCGGTGGTATGTACCTGGCAGGAGTCAGGACTCGCCTTGGATACACATCCCGGCTGTCACCTTACGGCAACTGCCGCCGTCGGGTCAGACCCATCGGTGGCGCAGGTAACCGGCGCCGGCAACCGACGACAGGGTCAGCCGTCGGTGTGGCGGGCGCGGGCGCGTCGCACCGCCTCGTCGACCAGATGCTGCGCGATGTCGATCATCTTCACATGCTCGCGCTGGCTCATCTCCCGCAACCGCTCACGCGCCTCCTGGGAGGTGACGCCGGTGCGGCTGCGGAGCAGACCGACAGCCTCGTCGATGACCGGCCTGGTCGCCAGCGCCGTCTGTAGCTGGCTGGTGAGCGCGATCGCCTGGGACAACGTGTGCGCGTTGTGCACCGCGACCGCTGCCGGAGCGGCGAACAGCTCGCCGAGCTCTTGCGCGTGGTCGTCGAAGACGTCCTTACCGCGGGCATAGACGTTGATCGCACCCACGACCTGACCGGGCAGCAACAGCGGCAGCGACAGCGCACTGTGGATGCCGAGTCGTCCTACCCGCGGACCGAACCGTGGCCACATCTTCTCCCCACCCAGTGACCCCGAACGCACCGTGCGTCGCTCCAGCGCGGCGGTGATACACGGACCCTCGTTCACCGTCACATACTGGATCTCGTCGATCTCGGCGACGAACGGGTCACTCGCCGCCAACGCCTCCACCCGGTTGTCCGGGCGCTCGATACGCAGCAGGGTCACCCCCGCACCGTCCGCGCCGGGGATCGCCTTGGCGGCGTACACCGCCACCAGCTGAAGCAGCTCGGGCAACCCCCGGGCGCCGGTAACCAGCGCGGCTAGGTCGACCAGGCTGGACCGCAGGTCGTCCGCGTCAGCCTGCACGTCGTGCAACTCGTTCGTCATCCCGCTCCCTGCGCTCATGCCGACCTCACCACTGCAGACCTCACCACAGCAGGCAGCCCTCTCAGTTTAGCGCTCGTGACTGGACAACCGGCTCTCCACCACAACGTTGTCCCATCAACTCACCCAATGCACAGCAACGGCACAGATGGTGGTGGCGTCGGCGGGTGTAGCGTCGGGGTACTGAGAAGATCAGCCAGTGCGGGAAGGGTCCGGCCGTCCGCCGCCGCACCCCAGGGGCAGTCGCCCCGGTGCCCGCAGATCGGCAAACGCAACCCCCTCCAAGGGGCTCCCGCTTCCATTGCCGCTGCCAGTCAGCCATCAAGCTACTTTGCCGATACGCCCCTTTCGGGGGCACACATCTGGAGATTCACCATGGGAACCCTCACCATCGTCATCGTCGTCATCCTCGCGTTCGTCCTCCTGGTGGCCTCCGCCGCCCTGAAGGTCGTCAAGCAGTATGAGGACGGGGTCCTGTTCCGGTTCGGCCGCGTCGTCGGCGAACGCAAGCCCGGACTGCGCGTCATCATCCCGTTCGTCGACGTCATGCATCGGGTGTCGCTGCGGATCGTGACGATGCCGATCCAGTCCCAAGGCATCATCACCCGCGACAACGTCAGCGTCGACGTCTCGGCGGTGGCCTACTTCAAGGTCGTCAACGCAGTGAAGTCGGTGGTCGCGATCGAGAACGTCTACGCCGCCATCGACCAGATCGCCCAGACCACGCTGCGCAAAGTTGTCGGCCAGCACACCCTGGACGAGACGCTCTCGGAGACCGACCGGATCAACCTGGACATCCGCGAGATCCTCGACGTCAGCACCGTGGACTGGGGCGTCGAGGTCACCCTCGTCGAGCTGAAGGACATCCAGCTACCCGACAGCATGAAACGCGCGATGGCCCGCCAGGCCGAGGCCGAACGGGAGAAGCGCGCCAAGATCATCAACGCGCAGGGCGAGTCGATGGCCGCGGCCGCACTCGGCGAAGCCTCCGACGTGATGATGGCCCACCCGCTGGCCCTGCAGCTGCGCAACCTGCAGTCCCTGGTCGAGATCGGCGTCGACAAGAACACCACCGTCGTCTTCCCCGCCCCCCTGATGAGCACCATCGGCGAGCTCAGCGCGTTCCTCACCCGCGAGACCGCCGCCGCGGCGCAACAGCCGGCACCGCCACCCCCGAACGCGGACATCACGCCGGCGCAGCCGCCGAAAGCCACCATCATTCCCGTGGCGACCACGAACGGGGTGCCGCAGTGATGAACGGTGGCATGACGTGGATGTGGCTGTGGTGGATCCCAGCCGTATTCGTCATCGGGGCAGTGGGCCTCGCCGCGGCGCGCCTTCTCCGGTCCCGGCCAACACCGATCGCAGCGCCGCCGACAAACTCCGGCAACGCCCACCACCCCGGCAAGGCGGAGCGGCTCCTCGACGAGCGGTATGCCCGCGGAGAGGTCGACGAAGATCAGTACCTCCAGACCCGTGACCGGCTACGCGATAGCTGACCGACCGGGCGGGCGCCCACGATCGACGCAGACTGGAGAGAGCTCTCATGGTGTCTGAACGTCCCACATCGTCCGAGCCGGTGGAACAGCCGCCGGTGGCCTCCATCCCCATGGGAGCAGCCACCATCACCTCTACTGTGAACGCCTTGATCGGGCGGGTGCTGACGGCGGCGTTGTGCTTCGGCGCCGTATCGGCGGTTGCCGGCCTACTCATCGCCATTCCAGGCGGGGGCGGCGGCTTCCCGGTCGAGCAGCTCGAGGGCACTCCATTCACCTCCTTCGTCATTCCCGGGCTTATCCTCGGGGTTGTTGTCGGCGGCACTCAGCTGAGCGCGGCGATCGCCATGTTCCGCGCCAGCCCGGCACGGCTACTGTCTGCAGCCATCGCCGGCTTCGGCATGGTGATCTGGATATATGCCGAACTCGCCCTGATCGGCTACTCGGTCCTCCAGCCGGTGTACTTCGCTCTTGGTGCCGGTGAGCTGATCCTGGTGATGGTTCTCCTGGGCGTGCTGCCTGTTGGCGGCCGGCCGCGCGAGGCAACTCTTGTAGCTCACCCGCACGGGCAAGGGCCATGAATCCGCCTCACGACGTGCACCGAGAAGCGTCGACCCCGAGCCCTTCGCCCAGCGCAGCGACACCGGTCACGCGCGAGCGAGGCGTCACGGTCCACCCGTTTCCGTCCAGCCGTCGGTTGGTGACGGCGGCGGTCCGCTCGGGACGGAGCATGGCGCCGATGCAGGGACTGATCGAGGTCGACGTGACTACCGCGAGGGCACTATTGAGTGAGCAAACTCCGCCGGGGTCGCTGACCGCGTTCGTCGTTGCCTCCCTGGGTCGAGCGGCGGCCGCCCACCCCCAGGTGCACGCATACCGAGACTGGCGCGGCCGACTGGTCGAACATTCACACGTCGACGTGCAGACCCTGATCGAGGTACCCACCCAGCAGGGGCCGTTCGGGCTGGTGCATGTGGTGCGCGACGCTGACGTGCGCGGCGTCACCGAGATCAGCGCGGAGCTACGCGCGGTCAAGACGGACCCGGACGCCACACGCTCCGGCTGGCTGCTGAACGCGGTGGCTCCCACTGCCGGAAGGATCCCGGGCGTCTATCGGGGGATGTATGCGGCGATGCGGCGATCCCGACGCGTTCGTCTGTCCATCGGCACCGTCCAGGTGACGGCAGTCGGTATGTTCGCCGACGGCAACGGCTTCGCGATCGCCCCATCGACCCTCGCCTCCCTGGTGGTCGTCGTCGGAGGACTGAGCAGACGTCCATGGGTCATCGACGACCGCATCGAGGTGCGGGACATCCTCGACCTGACCGTCAGCATCGACCACAACGTCGTCGACGGCGCGCCCGCCGCACGGTTCGGCGCCGACCTGCGACAACGCTTGCAGACCGCCGCCATATTGACGGCGAGGGCGTAGTGCCCGGTCTGCTCGACGCGCTCGAGGGCGCGGGACCTTCGCCCCTGACGCGAGGCCCGGTGCCGGGTCATGGTCAGGGGACGGACACCGACCGGGCACCTCGCCCGTGCCAGCCCCGCGTCCGTCGCACCCGCCCACGAAGGAGCACCAATGAACGTCCGCGTCCACACCGACCACACCATCGAGGGTCACGACGCGATGACGGCGAGGGTGGCCTCGGAAGTGGAGTCGGTCCTCGCACCTCACGAGCGGCGCCTGACGGTAGTCGAGGTTCACCTCTCGGACGAGAGCTCGGGACAGCATTCCGGGAGCGACCAGCGCTGCCTCATCGAGGCGGTGCTGTCGGGCCAGGAACCAGCCATCGCCTCCCACGATGCCGGCTCACTCGACGACGCCGTTAGTGGCGCGGCCCACAAGCTGGAGCGGGTGCTGCAGAGCCGGCTCGGACAGCGCGGCAACCACCGGGCCCACAGCCGTGGATGACAAAAGCGCCGGTACGCCACAGATCGCGGTGCGCGCGTCGCTGCGGCGCCGTCGACCACCGGGGCCTCCTCGCCGACAGTGTTCATCACCAGAGCATCTACCGGCACTTCGGCTGCTCCCCGTCTCCCGAGCACCGACTACCGCTATCCGCCGTGACCTACACCCCACCAGCGGAACGGGAAGGGCGCTATGGTGGAGGTGCTGGAGATCCAGCAGGTCCGAAACGGGCCGGCCGTCCGCTGCCGGTCCCAGGAGCAGTCGCTCCGGCCCGGACGACTCGGTGATCACCGTCCGTCAGGATCACCATGTACCCCACTGCAGCCGCCCGCCGACCACCCAACCGAGAGAGGCCGGCCCTCGTGAGTCGGCGCCACGATGCCGCCCGGCTCGCGGAGCCGGCAGCGCTCACCTCCGGCCCCCGGGCCGACCCGGGGACCTCAGCCTCGGAATCGCTCAGCTACGAGGCTTGGATCCGGGGAGACGGGCTGCGACCGGACTGACGGCGCACCACCGCTCACCATCTCGTATGCAGCGCCTCGCCCCCCCGAGGCACGACCACCACTCCTCCACCTCACGCAAGGTGGTGACCCGGCGGACGACGCCGCAACGTCGACTCCCCACCACCTGCGCCCTCGTCCTGGTCGCGCCCGCTGGGCTTTGCCCTGCACATCGTGGCTTGGGAGCTGTTCCTCGGCGTGGCGCTCCTGCTGGCCCCCCGGTCCTGCTCGGGTGGCCGTCTCGGCTCAGGGCCGTGCGTTGTCCTCTGCGTCGTGGGGATCGCAGCGCCGTCATGGGTGACATGAGTGTCCGCGACGTCGGGATCGTCGGCTACGCCGTCGTGCTCTCGGTCGCTGCGATCCTCCAGAGCCGACGGTTCTCGGCGAGCGTCCCAACAGGGACCGGACCGTGAGCGCCGTGTCGCACGGCCGGGGCGCCGTACGACGGGTCGTGGGCGCGGTCGTCGTCCTGCACGGCCTACTGCACCTCCTCGGGGGGGCGAAGGGGCTCGGCTGGTCCACCGTCAGCGCTCTGTCGCAGCCGATCGGCAGGGTGACCGGTGGGATCTGGCTGGTCGTAGCACTCCTGGTCGTCCTGTCCGGACTCCTCCTCGCCCTCAAGGCACCATGGTGGTGGGTCGTCTGCGGCGTGGCGGCGGTAGCCTCGCAAGCGCTCATCGTCACGTCGTGGGCGGACGCCTGGGCCGGTACCGTGGTCAACGTCGTCCTGCTGGCGGCCGCGGTCTACGGCTGGGCGTCGCAAGGCCCCCGCAGCCTCGGCACCGAGTACCGCCGACGGGTGTCAGCCGCCCTCTCCGCCCCGCCTCCCACTCCACCGGTGAACTCGGGACCGGTCGTCACCGAACGTGATCTCGCCCCCCTTCCGACGTCGGTGGCCGCGTACGTGCGACGCACCGGCGCGGTCGGGCGGCCCCGGGTCACCAGCGTCCAGGCCCACCTCCACGGACGCATCCGCGCCAACGCGACCTCGACCTGGATGCCCTTCACCGGTGAGCAGGTCAACACCTACGGCCCGGACTCCTGCCGACTGTTCTCGATGGACGCCAGTCTGCACGGGTTGCCGGTCGACGTCCTGCACGTCTTCGTCGGCGACACCGCGACCATGAGGGTGCGCGCGGCCTCTCTGGTCCCGATGGTCGACGCGGCCGGACCAGAGATGGACCGCGCCGAGACCGTCACCCTGTTCAACGACCTGTGCGTCCTTGCCCCTGCTGCCCTCGTCGACGCCGACGTCACCTGGACGGTGCTCGGGCCCGACCGGGTCCACGCCAGCTTCACCCGCGGGCCGCAGACCATCGGTGCCGACCTCGTCTTCGACGAGCACGACGAGCTGGTCGACTTCGTCTCCGACGACCGGCTGGCTGGCTCGAGCAACGGCCGGACCTTCACCCCGCGGCGTTGGTCGACCCCGCTGACCGACTACCGCGCCGCGGGCGGGCGACGGCTGGCCACCCACGGGGACGCGCGCTGGGGCGGCCCCGACCCGCAGGAGTCGTTCACCTACCTCGAGCTCACCGTCGACGACATCCAGTACGACGTCGCGCACCCGCCCTCACCCCGGACGAAGCAACACCAGTGAGACCACTCAGCAGCAGACAACCACCGAATGAGGAACTCATGCGTACTCGCCGCGTCATCGCGCTGGTCATCGCCGCCATGCTCGTCGTCCCCGGAATCACCCTGCTGGCGGGCGGCGCCGCGCTCGGCGTCGCCGACCTGCGCGCCAGGGATACGGGAGGCTACGTCGCCACGACGCCCAGCGACCTGCAGACCTCCACCCCCGCGCTGGTCACACCCGCACTGGCGGTCATCGTGGACGCCAACACTCCACAGTGGGTGCTCGACCGCCTCGCGACGGACGTGCGCCTCACGGTGTCGGGTCAACCAGGCACCGCGGTCTTCGTCGGTGTCGCCCGCACCAACGAGGTCGATGCCTACCTGGCCGGCGTCGCCCACGACGAGATCACCACCCGCAGCGGTGAGGCGACCTATCACCGCGTCCCGGGGACCAGCTCGACGACACCGGCCCCCTCAGCCCCGGCCGACCAGACGTTCTGGGCCGCACAGGCGGTCGGGGCGGGAACCGTGCCCCTCGACTGGAAGGTCGCCAGCGGGAGCTGGACCGTCGTCGTCATGAACGCCGACGGCAGCCCCGGTGTCGCCGCAGTCGTGACCCCCAGTGTGCGCAGCGACGCCCTCGGCCCGCTCGCGCTCACCCTCCTGGCCACGGGGTTGGTCCTCACCCTTCTCGCCGTCCTGGCCCTCGTCCTCGCCTTCCGACGCCCGCAGACGCTGTCGACGCCGACCGGCTCCGGGACCGGCCCGCCCGCGACACCCGTACTCACCCGATGACCTCCCGATGACCTCCGAAACCCCCACCCGGGCTCAGGCCCCATCCGCGCCGACCCCCCTGGTCACGGCGCCTCCTCGATGGTGGGAGCACCGAATCGTGGCCCTCGCCGCCACGACCACCGCCACCGTGGCGCTCGCCGTGCTGACCGGGTGGTGGACCCCTCGCGGTCCGGTGACCCCCGCCCAGACGCTGTGGGCAATGGCGACCAGCCTCCTGCTCGGTGTGTTCGCCGGGCTGCTGACCCGGTCCCGGTGGGCCATGCTCGCCGTCCCCGCCCTCTTTGCCGTGACCTTCGAGGTCGTCAGGAGAGGCACCGACGGCCCCATGGTCGACGGTCTACACCTCAGCGAGTACGGCGCCCTCGCCTTCGTCACCGGGCGCGGCTTCCACGCCGTCGTGGCTCTCCTGCCGATGGTCCTGGGCGTGGCCGTGGGGGCGGCCCTGGCCCGCCGACATACCCACACAGCCGGTCCTCGCCGACTCCGCGGCCGGGTTGGCTTGTGGGTGCGGCGCGGGGTCGCCGCCACCACCGCGGTAGCCCTGGCCGCCCTCGCTTATGGCGTCGCTTCCCCCGGGACCACCGCCCCCATCACCGACGCTGCCGGGCGTCCAGTCGCGGGGAGCATCGCCGAGCTGACCCGGGTCCGCATCGGCGGCCACGACCTGTCGATGATGATCCGTGGTGACAGCACCACCCTGCCCGTCCTGCTCATGCTTGCCGGTGGACCGGGAGGGACCGAGCTCGGAGCGATGCGCCACCACGGCCAGCTCCTCGAACACGACTTTGTCGTCGTCACGTGGGACCAGCGGGGCACCGGGAAGTCCTACGACCAGCTCGACCCGACCTCGACCCTCACCGTGGCCGGCGCCGTCTCCGACACCCTGGAGGTCACCCGCTACCTGCGCACCCGCTTCGGGCAGGACCGGATCTACCTGCTCGGACAGTCCTGGGGGACCCTGCTCGGCGTGCTCGCGGCCCAGCGGGAGCCAGAGCTCTACGCCGCGTTCATCGGCTCGGGACAGATGGTCGACCCGCGCCAGACCGACCAGCTCACCTACCGCGACACCGTGGCCTGGGCGCGGAACCGACACGACGACTCCCTGGTCGCTAACCTCACCGCAAACGGGGAGCCGCCCTACGCCGACGCTCTCGAATACGAGACGGTGCTGTCACACGAGAGCCAGGTCTATCCCTACGACCACACGCCCAATGCGGAAGGCCGGGGTCAGTGGGGCGAGGGGATCTTCGTCGACGAGTACGGGCTGCTGGACAAGGTCCACAACTTCGCCGGCTTCCTCGACACCTTTCCCGTCCTCTACCCCCAGCTGCAGCAGCTCGACCTGCGCGCCTCCGCCACCCGTCTCCAGGTGCCGGTCTACCTCTTCCAGGGGGCTCACGAGACCTCCAGCCGCAGCCTCCTCGCCGACCAGTGGTTCTCCATGCTCGTGGCCCCGCACAAGGAACGCGCCACCGCCGCCACCTCAGGCCACCGCGCCCTGTGGGAGCAGCCGGTGCAGTTCCACACCTTCATGACCCAGACCGTGCTCGCCCAGACCCAGACGGGGTCCTGAGGTGTCCCTCAACGTCGTGGGTCACACTCCCGGTCCGAGTGGGCCGCCGGAGCGGGTGGCGGCGCGCCTACCCCCGTTGTGGGCCGGTCTGGCGGGCGCCTCGGCGCTGCTCTCCTTCGTCGGCGCCGTCGCCGGGCTCCTGGCCCCAGGCCGTGTCTACGCCGGCAACACCATGGCACTCGCCGACACCGCCACGGCGCAGGACCTCGCGGGTCTCGTCGTCGCGCCGGGCCTCCTACTCCTGGCGTACGCCGCCCACCGCGGTCACCTGCGCGCCTGGCTGGTCCTGCTCGGGGTGCTGTTCTTCACCGCCTACAACTACGCGATCTACGCCTTCTCCCTCTCGTTCGGCCCCCTCTTCCTACTCTGGGTCGTGGTCTGGGGGCTGTCGGTGTTCGCCCTTCTCGGGGCCGCGGCATCCGTACCGGTGTCCGCCGTGGCCGACCGGTTCACCCGCGCCGGCGTCCGGGCGCCGGGGTGGTTCCTCATCGCCGCGGCGACGCTCTTCACCCTCTTGTGGCTCAGCGAGATCGTGCCCGACCTGCTGGCCGGACGCCCGTCGACGAGCGCGGCCGCGTTGCAGCTGCCTACCAACCCGGTCCACGTCCTCGACCTCGGCATCTGCCTGCCGGCCGTGGCGGCCACCGGCGTGCTGCTGCTGCGCCGCCACCGGCTCGGCAGCGTGAGCGCCGTCGGGTTGCTCGTCTTCCTGGCGCTCACCTGCGGACCCATCCTGCTCACCCCGGCGGTGACCCAGGCCCGGGGGCATGAGACCACCTGGTCAGTCGTCGGTCCCATCGGCGTCGTCGCGGTGGCCACCCTGCTCGTCCTCGCCCGACTCCTGCTGTCCCTTCGACCGATCCCGGAGAACCACCCATGAGCCTGCCGACCACCTCCAGCTCGACCCACACCACACTCCCCGACACCACGACGCCCGCTGCGACGACCGCCGCGACCGTCGCCGAGGCGATCGGCGTCTCGCGCGTCTTCGGTACCGGCGCGGCCGCCGTCCGGGCGCTCGACAACGTCACCGTCGCCTTCCACCGAGGTCGGCTGACGGCCATCATGGGCCCGTCCGGGTCCGGGAAGTCCACGCTGATGCACTGCATGGCCGGGCTCGACCTGCCCACGTCGGGCCAGATCATCATCGACGGCACCGACCTGAGCCGCCTCAACGACCGCCATCTGACCACGCTGCGACGGGACCACCTCGGCTTCATCTTTCAGGCCTACAACCTCATCCCGACGCTCACCGCCAGCGAGAACATCACCCTCCCGCTCGACATCGGCGGCCGCGCCGTCGACCAAGCCTGGTTCGACACCGTCATCGACACGCTCCACATGCGGGACCGGCTGTCGCACCGTCCCCACGAGCTGTCCGGCGGACAGCAGCAGCGCGTCGCCTGCGCCCGCGCCCTGGTGGGCCGGCCATCCCTCGTCTTCGCCGACGAGCCCACCGGGAACCTCGACTCCAAGGCCAGCGCCGACATCCTCGCCTTCCTCCGCAAGAGCGTCAACGACTTCGGGCAGAGCATCGTCATGGTCACCCACGACCCCGCCGCCGCGTCGTACGCCGACCGCGTCCTCTTCCTCGACGACGGTCGCCTGGTCGACGAGCTACTCCACCCCAGCGCTGGGGAAGTGCTGAGTCGGATGAGCACCTTCGAGCTCGCCCGGCGCACCTGATGTGGCGGGTCACCGTGCGCGGGCTCCAGGGCCACATCCTGCGCTTCCTGCTCACCGCCTCGGCCGTCATGCTCGGCGTCTCCTTCGTCACCGGCACGTTCGTGCTACGCGACAGCATCGATGGCAGCCTGAGCAGCCTGTTCTCCCAGGCGTTCAAAGGCACCGACGTGTCCGTGCGCGGAGCAGCAGTAGGCGGCACCCTCACCGAGGGAATCGTGATAGACCCCACCGGGGCCAGCAGCACCACCCGCCCGAGCGTCCCACTCAGCCTCGAGCGGACCCTGGCCGCCATCCCCGGCGTCGCCCGAGTCAACCCGAACATCCAGGGCACAGCAATCATCGCCGGCAAAGACGGAGTCGCCGTCCGCACCGGCGGCGCACCGGGACTCTGCTTCGCGTACGACCCCGCCGACCCCGCCTTCACCCTCATCAAAGGCAGCGCCCCGACCGGCCCGGACGAGGTCATCGTCGAGAGCTCCACGCTGGCCAAGGCGCAGCTCCATGTCGGCGACCGGACCCTCGCCGTCATCGGTGACGAGACCCGGCCGGTCACGATCAGCGGCGAGGTCCAGTTCGGCTCGCTCTTCGGAGCCACCGCCATCCTCGTCGACGAAGCCACCGCCCGACGCACCTTCGCGCGGGACGGCACCGTGTCGTCGATCTCGCTGACCGCCGCCCCCGGCGTGAGTCAGGAGACGTTGCGGGCAGCGGTCGCGCAGGTGCTGCCGGCCACCGCCGAGGCCGTCACCGGTGACACCCTGGCGCAGGAGGGTCAAGCCTCCCTGCAGACCGGGCTCGGCTTCTTCGCGGTCTTCATGCTGGCCTTCGCCGGTGTCGCCCTCTTCGTCGGCTCGTTCATCATCGTCAACACCTTCACCATGGTCGTAGCCCAGCGCACCCGTGAGCTAGCCCTGTTGCGCGCCATCGGCGCCTCTCGCGCCCAGGTGCTGCGGGTGGTGCTGGCCGAGGCAGCGGTCGTGGGAGCCGTCGGCTCCCTGCTCGGAGTGGGACTCGGCCTCCTCATCGCCGCGGGGGCCGAATCCCTCATCCGCAACCTCCTTGGAGCAGACCTCGGGGCGGGCCTACCGCTGACCGCCACGACGGTCCTCTACAGCGTCGCCGTCGGCACCCTGGTGACCGTGGCCGCCGCCGTCCTGCCGGCGTTGCGCGCCGCGCGGACCCCACCGGTGGCGGCGATGTCTCTGGACGCGGGTATGGCACCCTCAGGTCTACGGCGCCGGGGTGTCACGGGGGGAGCCCTCCTCGCCGTCGGGGCCGTCCTCCTCGTGCTCGCCGTCGTGCGCACCGAGGTCCCGTGGACCCTCGCCGGCCTGGGGGCCGGGCTGGTCGTGCTGGGAACGCTCGTCGCCGCGCCCGTGGCGACCCGGCCCGTGGTGCGGGTCCTCGCCTGGCCCGGCGTCATGCTCGCCGGCGTGGTGGGCCGGCTCGCCCGCGAGAACGCGCTACGGGTCCCACGGCGCACCGCGACAACGGCCAGTGCCCTGATGATCGGGCTCGCTCTCATCGCCGGTATCTCGGTGCTCGCCTCGAGCGCCAAGGCCAGCACCACCCGGGACGTCACCGCCGAGCTGGCCTCCGACTTCGTCCTCTCCGGGGGCGGGAGCCCGATTCCCGCCACGGTCGCCACCGACGCCGCCGCGCTGCCGCACGTGCGCTCGGCCAGCGCCCTCAGCGGCGTCGACGTACGGATCGGCACCTTCGCCAGCATCGCGACGGCGACCACCGCCGCTGGTCTCGCCGACAACTTCGTCATGTCCGCCGTCGACGGAAGCCTCGGGTCGCTCTCCGAGCACACCGTCCTCATCGACGCGAGCACCGCCGCCGCGCGCTCCTGGCGGGTGGGAGACACCCTCGACGCGACGGTGGGTCCGGCGACCCACCAGCGGCTGACGGTCGGTGGGATCTTCCAGGACAGCGCCAGCTTCGGCTCCCACCTCATCGTCGACCGGTCGCTCTACCTAGCCACCGTCCCCGCCAGCAGCCGGCGCGACGTCGGGGTCTACGTCCGCGCCGAACCCGGTGCTGACCTCGCGGCCCTGCGGGCCGGCCTCGTCGGCCTCGTGAAGCCCTACCTCGTCGTCTCCGTCCAAGACGGGCAGGAGTATGCCGACGCCCAGGGTGCCTCCATCGACGTCCTGATCAACCTGCTTTACGTGCTGCTGCTCTTCAGCGTCGTCGTCGCCGTCCTCGGCATCGTCAACACCCTGGCCCTGTCGGTCTTCGAACGAACCCGGGAGATCGGGCTGCTTCGGGCCATCGGCCTGGGGCGTCGCCAGCTCGCCGCCATGATCACCATCGAGGCCGTCGCGACGGCCGTCTTCGGTGCGGTGCTGGGCACCGTCCTCGGTCTCGGTCTAGGCATCGCGCTCCAACACGGGCTGCGCACCCAAGGCCTGGCCGTACTCGCCGTCCCCTGGGGCCTGATCGTGACCATGCTCATCGCCTCCGCGCTCGTCGGAATCATCGCGGCCGTCCTGCCCTCGATCCGGGCCGTCCACCTCAAAATACTGGAGGCGATCGCCGGGTGACCAGCGCCAAAACCGCCAGCCCAGCAGGGCCAAGTGTCACAACGCGTTGGGCAAGCCCCGGAGCGGCCGGATCTCCCGCTGACAGCGGTCGGTAGCCCGCGAACGGGACGCTCAGTCGGGTCGACGGGCCCTCGTTCAACAAGGAAGACCGCGGCCGCTTGCAGGGATCCAGATCGTGTCCCGGTTCCCAATTCGTGTCGTCCGCGTGGCACAGCTGCATTTTCGTATCACCTGGACGCTGTCGAGGGTGGACTAGGTCAGCGATCTGGATGGTGCGCGAGGCGCTCCCTGCGTGCCGTCGCAGACTCCGACTGGACTGCGGAGAGCGGCAACACCGGACGAGCGTCACCGTCCTCAACACGGCATGTCCGAACGTTCGGGCCTCCGGACGCGATGCCTTGTCAATCATGGAAATGTCCGGTTCGGCCCCTGGGCGTGGCGCCGCTTCGCTGCCGTCCAATGTTGGAGCGGCGGTCCGAACGCCCCGACCGGCCCTCGGACCGGATGAGGGCTTCCACCTGGGTGAATAATCCAACCACGCCCGCCAGGCTTGGGGACCTCGAGGGCCAAACCTTGGGAGACCCGGCGAGCGGCGGCGGACCACGTCTCACGGAGAGGACAATGCGATGAGCGATGAGCAGGTGACACCCGAAACGAGAGGTGTCGCGGTTGAGCTACTTGCCACGGTTGATCTCGGTTCCGAGATCAAGGGCATGGAAGGACATCGGCTTCGGATGCGAATGGTTACGATCGAGCCTGGTGGCGTCTTCGGTCCGGTTCACGACCATAAGGGCAGACCGGGGGTCGTCTACGTGCTGCAAGGAACTATCACCGACCATCGAGGTGGGCTCTCCACGGACTACGGCCCGGGTGTGGGCTGGCCCGAGGACCGGAACACCCTCCACTGGCTCGAGAACAGGGGGACAGTTTCGGCGGTGGAGATCTCGGTCGACGTCGTGCGGCACGAGTAGGTGTTCCGCGACCGAACCAGCATTTCAGCCGATTGCCTCGGCCGCCTCGTGCGGCTCAGCCGCAGCCGGCGTCGTCTCGGCTTCTTGACACAGGTCCGCTCAGCGACATGTCAGGACGTCGCGGGCTGAGGATTTCGACAAGTTGGTGAGACGCGAGCTGTGACACCTCGGTGAGAACCAGCAGGTCACCGCACCGCCGCGATGACGACTTCGATGAGTTCCTACAACCGGGCCTCGGGGATCGCACGAGGATGTGTCGACGACACGGACTGGTGGGTGGCAGCAAGGAGCACAACCTGACGAGCATCCTGGCCGAGGCGCCTCAGGGACCTGGTTGTGACATCCGGTCGAGGTTGCCTAGAGGCCCGCAGGAAGGGCAGCGAACGCTCGGCTCACGCCCGCTTGTCTCTTATGGCTTCAACTCTCTTATGGCTTCAACGCAATCGTGGGAGCGGTCGGTGAATGTGACCCTATCGGTGTCCGCTCGGCACGGTTCGGGGTCCGGGCGGTGGCAAGTTCAGGCATCGGGCGGCTTAAGTGCCACCAGGTCGCGAGGGCGCCGGTCGCCAGCGAGGCGATGGCAGCCAGCCACCCGAACTCGCCGATCCAGAAGGTGCTTCCCGTAAAGGCCACGAGGCTTGCGTTCCCAGCCACCGCGAACCCCGTCGCCACGAGAGCGTTCCAGGCGCCGTGAGCGATTACGCTCGGCCAGACCGCCCGTGAGCGGTCCGCGAGGACGCCTGTGAAGAGGGTGACCCCGGCGATGGCCACTGTGAATGCGGGCAGTCCCGCCAACGAGCCGTACCAGCCGAGGATGATCAGTGGAGCGTGGTATGTCCACCACACGGCCCCGATTACGAGCGCGGAGACGAGGAACGACCAGCGTTGGCGCATCAGCGGCCAAAGGAACCCGCGCCAGCCGCTCTCCTCACCCACCGCCGCGAGCGACGAGATGAAGATGACAATCGGGGAGAGAATCAAGGCCCGACCAAGCACACCGTAGTTCGCGACACCAACGCCAATTCGTGAGCCGATCGCATAAGCCACGAACACGGTCACGACGGGAATCAGCCCCGCGATCATCCACCACGAGAACCGTCCCCACCGGATGACTCCTGGCCCGGCGAAGCGGGCAAGAAGCGCGCCGGCCATCGGCGCGAACATGATGACCAGGACTCCGACTTGCGGATGGTTCTGGGTGTGGGTCGCGATGATCACCCCGACTCCCAGCATGTAGATGGCAACGAGCCCCCCCGCGTAGAAAAGGATGCGGCGAAGGTCGAGGGCGGCGTCGGTCCTCAACAGCGATCCGTCAGGGTGGGGTTGCCTTCTCATACTTCTCACGATGGGCCAGCTGCGGACGGGCCAGTAGTGCCGAACGTCCCGCCTAGCACACCTTGCGCCTCGATCCGATCCGGCTGCGTCTTTTCGCCGCGAAAGGGCGGCCTGTCTCGCGGGTCCCCGAATGCTCGGTCTGCGGACTAGCCGATGTGCTCGAAACCCGCCCGCTGGGCTGCGCCGGCATCGGTGAACCACACGTGAGGATCGGCCTGCCCGTAGCTGGGGTGGCGTGGCTCCACGAAGGTCTTGGTGTCCTCCCACGCCTTGACTGGATGCCCGAGCGGGACCGCCCCGTCCGCGATCGGTGCCGCGGAGCCGACGCCGTAGCCTCCGTCGCGGATCTCATCGAGTGAAGAGGTCCGCCGGCCACCACCTGTGACGGTCGGATCGTCGCCGGACTGGTCGACACCATTCTGATCCGCCGCCGCCTTGCCCTCCGGCAGGGGATTGCCGGCGGCGTCCCAGACTCTCGAGCTGTCCGCATCGTCGGCCGTCCAGTCACCTGGCTGCCGAGCCTGTTCGCCGGCAGCAATGTCGTGGTTCGCCGGGTCGTGCTCTCGAGCGAACTCGTCCGCGGACTGACGACCGTCGGCGTCCTCCTCCGCACTGGCCTCCTCCGCGTCGCCCTTGTCCGCGTGGGCGACCTGGTGGGTCTCGTTCGACGCGTCGGGCAGCTGGCGGCCATCAGTGTCGTTGCTTTCCGGGTCGTCATGTTCGACGTCAGCCGCGAGGTCCGGGGCCGCCGCCGATAAAGTCCCGGATCCGTCAGGCTCGATAGCGTGCGGCACGGGTTCCGAGCCGGAAGGCGACCCCTGCGTCACGGGATGTGTCGTAGTAGGTGATGCCTGGGTCGCCCCGGTGTTGCGGTCGTCTACATGGTCGTCCATGCCCACTCCTCATGTCGGCTCGAACGGCATCGTAGCCACCGGAAACGTTCTGTGACCCATCGCGAGAGACCCAAACCCCACCGGGCACCGCCGACTCGACAGGGCCCACGTAGGCGGGGGCTCGCTACGCGAGATCCGCGACTCCACTGGGGCCGCTGGGCGGGATGCTGGCTGCAGCGCGCCCAAGACGAGCTGCCCAGACCAGAGGGCGGTCGGTGCCGGGCTGGGGTCGGTCGTCCTGGGCGCAACGGTCAGGCGTTAGGGCCCGATGGTGCTGACAGCCGCTACTGCAGCCCGGAGGGCGGCGTTGACGACGACGGAGCCGCGGCGGGTGGCTTTGTCCTTCGACGATCCCGAACTAGACGAGGTTGAGCCACGATCCGGAGGTCGGGGTCAAGTACGGGTGGTTCTGCGGGATCGCCTCGAGGCACTACTCCCGGCCTACTCAGGGCGAGTGCTCCTGGGCTCTCTTCTTGTCTCCTCCGTCCTTCTCTGGCTCCTCCAGGTCATCAGGACCCTCGGCGAGCGCGGCCCGGTCGTCCGCCGCCGAGGTACGGTCACCCTTCGCATCGCGGCGATCCATCGCTGCGTGGCGTCGGGCCGGCAGATCCACGCCGTAGGCGTGGCTGCCGTCCGGGGAGGTAAACGCTTTCAGGTCCGCGGCGTGGTCGCGCTCCACGGAGACCTGGTCACGAGCGTCGGCCTCGATGTCCCGCTCCTTGGCGGCGTCGAGGATCCTCTCCACAGTCTCGAGGCGCGCTGCGAGACCAGCTTCGCGTTTCGCCAGACTCGTGTCGCGCTGGTCGGCGCCGTCAGCCTCGTGGTCCTTGGCCTCAACCATGAGGCCCACTATGACACCTGCGGTTGACCACGAGCCGGGTTCGCTCGGTGTCCAACGTGGTGTCATGGCTAGATGGGTATCCCGTCGGCAGCCGACCCGTCCCGAGCCGACGTCGAGGCTCTCCGACAGTCGAGACGGTGATCGCGACCACTCCACTGTGGTTACCCAAAGGTGTCGAGACGGTCTGACGCCGCTCGGACACGAGCATGGCCAGGACGATCTCGTCCATCACCGCTCCCCTCGCCGACAACAGGTCGTGAAGGGCGGTGGCCATGGCCAGGAGGAGGACGTCGTTGATCATCGCGGCGTGCGCGTGGGCGGCGTGGGCGAGGGGCCACAGTGGCCGGATGCTGCGGACGGCGTCGAGCAGACGACACACCGAAGCAGGCAGCCTCCGTAGACCAGCAAGGCGATCCCGCAGCGCATCCGCGGCGAGCTGCCCCCTGACGCGACCGCACGCGGCCGCTGCCGGGTCAGAATCTCGATTTGATCGGGCCAGCCTGGGTCGGTCAATGCCGGCAGGATGGCCAATCCGCCAACTCCGTCCGCCAGCATGTGGTGAAGGACGAGGACCACGGCTGCCCGGTCGACCTCGACATCAGTGACGACGGCCGCCGTTCACAGAGGTCGCCCATGAGGGAGGGGACGACGCATCAGCGCGGGCGAGGGGTGAGAAGCCCCCCGTCACCTACCGGTTCTGGGCAACGGGCCGTCTCGACCTGCATCGGAGTGAGGTAGGCCGTCTCCAAGATCGAGTAGCCGGTCATCGCCAGCTCGGTGAAGATCCAGATGAGCATCCCGACGCCCGCCACGCACGCGAGGAGCAGGCCCGAACCTCGTCCGCGGGCCACCCAAGGTGGACCGCGTAACTCCCGCTCCGAAGAAGTCCGAGGCACTCATTCGGCAAGGCCGTGGCCGGCGCCACGAGCCCCGGCGTGACTGGCGTGCTGCGAGGGCAATTCTGACGACGACCCGGACATCACAGCCGGGGAGCATCCTTCGGGTCGCTGTTCGGACGCGCTGGCGGCGGAGTGCTTTCGGTTGATGTCGTCCCGTGACGCGGGCTGCGCAACCCTCCCTGGTAGAACACCCACGCCACGGCGGCGACGAGGACGAGGGAGAGCCAGCCGATCCGGGCGTGAACGCCTGCGTCCGGCAGGATGACGACGATGGTTGCCACAAGCAGAACGATTGACGAGGTGTCGCCGCCGCGCAAGGCCCGCTCGAGGCGGATACGGCCCTGACTGTCGGGGAGCAGGAGCCAGGCAAGGAAGTAGATCGCCACCGCGGGGCCGAGGATCGCGAGCACGACGGTCGCGACGCGGACGACCGCGGTGGACAGGCCGAGGCGCTCGGCGACGCCCGAGCAGACGCCGGCGATGGCGCGCTGCGGTGACCGGGTCACCGGGCTGCGGCGCAGAGAGTTGAAGAACCGGTCGAGGGCGGGAAGGGGTGTCGGAGTCGTGGTCATTGCATCGACGATCCGCCCCGACAGGAGGTCTGCACAGTGCTGAAGGTCCCCTCATCCGGCTTGCCATCACTGACCTGGTGGGCACCGGACAAGCGCCCTGGTGAGATGAGCCTTCGTGGATGGGGCGTTGACCTGCCGTGATTCGGTCGAGCCGTTTTTGGTCGGGCTGACAGGATTTGAACCTGCGACCCCTTGACCCCCAGT
>NZ_JBDTKA010000124.1:0-22205 GCF_039935575.1 Lapillicoccus sp. | reverse complement strand
CTCGTCGGCGACGCGCAGCTGCGCCGGCGACGCGAGGTCTTCACCGAGCGGGGGCGCGGCGAGCGGGGCGGTCTCCTCGCTCCGGGCACCGTTCCACGGGCGCCGCACGTCCACGCGCCTGCCGCGCCGCACCGACACGGCGCGGCCTCGACGCCGACGGTCAAGCGGTCGATCCACGACGCCAAGACCGGCACCACCCTGCCCGGCTCGGAGGTCCGCGCCGAGGGTGCTCCGGTGAGCACGGACGTGGCGGTCAACCAGGCTTACGACGGGTTGGGCGCCACTTGGGAGCTGTACTGGCAGGCATACCAACGCAACTCGTTGGATGCCAAGGGTCTCGAGCTCATCGCGACGGTGCACTACAGCACGGTTTACGACAACGCGTTCTGGGACGGTTCGCAGATGGTGTTCGGAGACGGTGACGGCACCTACTTCAACGGGTTCACGTCCAGTGTCGACGTCATCGGGCATGAGCTGACCCATGGCGTCACGCAGTTCACGGCGGGCCTGACCTATGTCGCCCAGCCGGGGGCGCTCAACGAGTCGGTCTCCGACTGTTTTGGCTCGATGGTCAAGCAGATGAGCCTTGGGCAGGACGCGGCGTCCGCTGACTGGCTGATCGGCCAGGGCCTGTTCACGTCGCGGGTCAAGGGGGTGGCCCTGCGCTCGATGAAGGCTCCCGGCACCGCGTACGACGACCCGACGCTCGGCAAGGACCCGCAGCCGGCAGACATGGACGGATACGTCGACCTGCCGCACGACTCAGCGCACGACAACGGCGGTGTTCACACGAACTCAGGCATCCCCAACCGCGCGTTCTACCTGGCGGCGACCGGCATCGGCGGCCGTAGCTGGGAGGGGGCCGGCGCCGTCTGGTACGACGTGCTCACCGGAGGCACGATCAACAAGGACGTCGACTTCGCGGGCTTTGCCGCCCTGACCATCGCCGCGGCGAAGCAGCGGTTCGGTGCGACGAGTGCGCAGGCGGGCGCCGTCCAGCAGGCCTGGGTCACGGTCAAGGTGCTCACCGGGTCGTCGGCCAGACGCTGAGGCGGCACTGCGCCTGGGCGTCTTCCGTCGGCGCCCTGCTGATCAGCTCGATATCCCCATGTGTAGGTCAGAAACCGAGGCGCTGCAGCTGTTTCGGGTCGCGCTGCCAGTCCTTGGCGACCTTGACATGCAGGTCGAGGTGGACCCGCTGACCGAGCAGCGCCTCGATGCCCGCCCGTGCGGTCGTCCCCACGTCGCGCAGTCTGGACCCACCCCGGCCGATCACGATCGCCTTCTGGCTGGACCGCTCGACGAACACGTTGACGCGCAGGTCGAGTAGCGGGTCGTTGTCGGGCCGGTCAGGTCGCGGCACCATCTCCTCGACCACCACCGCCAACGAGTGCGGCAGCTCGTCGCGAACGCCTTCGAGCGCCGCCTCCCTCACCAGCTCGGCGATCATCACCACGTCGGTCTCGTCCGTGAGTACGCCGTCGGGATAGAGCTGCGGCGAGTGCGGGAGGTAGCTCGCCAGCACGTCCCGAACCACCTCGACCTGGTCCCCTCGGATGGCCGAGCACGGCACGATCTCGTCCCACGAACCCAGACGGTCGATCGCGATGAGGTGCTCCGCGAGCTTGGGTCGCTCGATGGTGTCGATCTTGGTTGCGATGGCGACCACGGGGCGGCGCCGGGTACGTTGCAGCTCGGCCAGCTCGGCCGCGATGTAGGTGTCGCCGGGGCCGATCTTCTGGTCGGCCGGGAGGCAGAACCCGATGACGTCGACCTCCAGCAGGGTCTCACGAACGAGGTGGTTGAGCCGCTCCCCCAACAGGGTTCGCGGCTTGTGCAGCCCGGGGGTGTCGACGAGTACGAGCTGTGCGTGCTCGCTCATCGCGATCCCGCGGATCGTGTGGCGGGTCGTCTGCGGCTTCGACGAGGTGATGGCGACCTTGTGGCCGACGAGGGCGTTGGTCAGGGTGGACTTGCCGGCGTTCGGCCGGCCGACCAGGCAGGCGAACCCCGCCCGGTATGTCGGCGTCTCGGTCACGAGTCCGCCCCCTCTCGCTGGCGCTCGGAACGGTGTGAGGTCTCGTGTTGCTCGGGCGGCTCGGGCGGCTCGGCCGGGTCCGCCTCGATTCGATGGACGATGACCGAGGCGATGCGGTGCCGACGACCGGCCATCCGCTCCGCCGTCAGTGACAGACCTGCCACCCCGGCGTGGGAGCCGGGGATGGGCACCCGACCGATGGCCTTGGCGAGCAGCCCGCCGACACTGTCCACCTCCTCCTCGTCGATCGTCACGTCGAAGTAGTCCGCGAGATCGTCGATGCTCATCGTCGCCGGAACGCGCAGTGAGCCGTCGGGGAGAGTCTCGACCCCCGGTGTCTCCCGGTCGTACTCGTCGTCGATCTCGCCGACGATCTCCTCGATGATGTCCTCGATCGTCACCAGACCCGCCGTGCCGCCGTACTCGTCCACAACGATCGCGAAATGGCTCTGGTCACGCTGCATCTCGCGCAGCAGGTCGTCGACCGGCTTGCTCTCGGGCACGAAGTGCATCGGCCGCATCGCGCTGTCGACGGGGTGCTGCGCGGACTCGGGGTCGGCATACGTGCGCCGCACCACGTCCTTGAGATAGAGCAGCCCCCGCGTGTCATCGCTGTTGTCGCCGACCACGGGGATCCGCGAGAACCCGGACCGCAGGAACAGCGACATCGCCTGCCGCAGCGACCGGTCGTGAGAGATCGTCACCATGTCGGTGCGGGGAACCATCACCTCGCGGACAACGGTGTCGCCGAGCTCGAAGACCGAGTGGATCATCTCGCGCTCGTCGTCCTCGATGACTGCCGAGTCGCCGGCGATGTCGAGCAGGTCGCGCAGCTCCGCCTCGCTCTGGAACGGTCCCTCCCGGTAGCCCTTGCCAGGTGTCACGGCGTTGCCGAGGGCGACCAGGACCCGCGACACCGGCCCGAGGACCTTGCGCAGCCCGACCGCGAACGGCGCAGCCCACAGGGCGACCGTGTCGTAGTTCTGCCGGCCGAGAGTTCGCGGTGAGACGCCGACGATGACGAACGACACGATGGCCATTACGACGATCGCGATCGCCAGAGCGAGGTTCTTGGCCTGGACGAGCTCGAGCACCGCCACGGTGATGAACACCGCGCAGGTCGCCTCGGCGACGACGCGCAGGAAGGCGAGCACCGCCAGGTATGCCGCCGAGTCACCGACCACCGTCGTGAGCGACCGCGAACCCGTGCGTCCCTCGTCGGCCAGCTCCTGCGCGCGCACCCGGGACATCCGGAAGATCGCCGCCTCGGCGGCCGCGAGCACGAAGGCGATCGCGATGCTCAGCAGCGCGAACAACACCATCTGGGTGAACACGTCCCCGGCTCCGTCCGTGCCTAGGAGACCGGCCGGCCGCGCGCGGCCAGGAACGTGAGCAGGAGCTGGCGTTGCAGCTCGAACATCTCCCGCTCCTCGTCCGGCTCGGCGTGGTCGAACCCGAGCAGGTGCAGGATGCCGTGGGTGGTGAGCAGCAGCAGCTCCTCCTCCGTGGCGTGGCCGGCCTCGGTAGCCTGCTTCGCCGCGACGCCGGGGCACAGCACGATGTCCCCGAGGACACCCTCCTCCGGCTCGGCGTCGTCACCGCCCGGGCGCAGCTCGTCCATCGGGAAGCTCATGACGTCGGTCGGACCCGGCAGGTCCATCCACTGCACATGCAGGGTCTCCATGGCCGGCTCGTCGACCAGGGTGATGCACAGGTCGGCCTGCGGGTGGACCTTCATCTCGCTCATCACGTAGCGCGACAGGGCGAGGAGCTCGAGCTCGTCCGCAGCGAACTCGGTCTCGTTGAGCACCTCGATGCTCACGGGGTACCGGCCCGGGGCTCGTCGCGGCTCTGCCGACGCCGGTCTCGGTCTCCCTCGGTCCGCCGGTCATTCCTGTCCCGGCCGCGCCGCTCCCCCGCCTCCGCGTCGCAACGGTCGTAGGCGTCGACGATCTCTCCTACGAGCCGGTGCCGGACGACGTCAGCAGACGTCAGCTCGATGAAATGGATGTCGTCGATCCCGTCGAGGATGCCCCGGACCTGGCGCAGCCCCGAGATCGTGCCGCCGGGCAGGTCGACCTGGGTGACGTCACCGGTGACGACCATCTTGGCGCCGAAACCGAGCCGGGTGAGGAACATCTTCATCTGCTCGGCCGAGGTGTTCTGCGCCTCGTCGAGGATGATGAACGCGTCGTTGAGCGAGCGTCCACGCATGTATGCCAGCGGAGCCACCTCGATCGTCCCGGCGGCCATCAGCCGCGGGATTGTCTCCGGGTCGACCATGTCGTGGAGGGCGTCGTAGAGCGGGCGCAGGTAAGGGTCGATCTTGTCGTTCAGCGTGCCGGGCAGGAACCCGAGCCGCTCTCCCGCCTCGACGGCGGGCCGCGTCAGGATGATCCGGTTGACCTGCTTGGCCTGCAACGCGGCGACGGCCTTGGCCATCGCCAGATAGGTCTTGCCGGTGCCAGCCGGACCGATCCCGAAGACGATCGTGTGACTGTCGATCGCGTCGACGTAGCGCTTCTGGTTCAGCGTCTTGGGCCGGATCGTGCGCCCCCGGTTGCTGACGATGTTCATCGTCAGCACGTCGGCCGGGCGCTCGTGGGTCTGGCTGCGGAGCATACCGATCGAGCGTTCGACGGCGTCGCGGTTGAGCGGCTGCCCAGCCTCGATGATGACCAGCAGCTCGTCGACGAGACGCTCCACGAGGGCGACGTCGGCGCTCAGTCCGCGCAGCGACAGCTCGTTGCCTCGGACGTGGACGTCGAGGGCAGGGAAGGCGCGCTCGATGGTCCTCAGTAGCTCGTCCCGCGGGCCCAGCAGCGTGACCATCGGCACCGACGGCGGGATGGTGATCGTGTGAGTCGGCCGCGAGCCGCTCGCGGGATCGGTCTCAGTCAAGGGCGGTCTCTGTCATCGTGACTCGATTGTACGGGGACGGTCTTCACCACGGGGCTGGTCCGCGGGCCGGACCTGTGGTGTCGGCTCAGCCGGGCGGCCAGGTCAGCTCCCGCCCGCCCAGCAGGTGCAGGTGAGCGTGGAACACCGTCTGACCCGCACCGGCGCCGGTGTTCGCCACCATCCGGTAGCCGTGGTCGAGACCTTCGTCGTCCGCAACCCGAGCGGCCAAGGCCACGACATCGGCGAGCTCGTCGGGGTACTCCGCGAGCTCACCGAGGTCCGGGACGTGCCTGCGGGGGATGACCAGGACGTGGGTGGGGGCCTTGGCGTCGATGTCCCGGAACGCCAGGGACAGTGGCGTCTCGGCGACCGTGGTGGCCGGGACCTGGCCCTCGAGGATCCTGCAGAAGAGGCACATGGGCGCGATCATGGAAGTGACCATAGGTTCCTGTCAACGCGTCGCTCACCTGGCGCGTCAACAGGGCATGGGAAGGTTGACCATGGCCGATCGCGGGCCGACGGCGCCAGCCGCGCGGCAGGAGGCTGCCGACGACGCGCTCACCGAGCTGTATGCCACGCATTGGGTCCCGCTCGTGCGGCTGGCCTACGTGCTGGTCCGGGACTCCGCTCGGGCCGAGGACGTCGTGCAGGACGCGTTCGTCGCCTCCTACCCGCGGCTCGCCAGGCTGCGCGAGGACGGGACGGCGCTGGCCTACCTGAGGCGGGCGGTCGTGAACGGCTGCCGCTCCGGATTTCGGCACCGCACGGTTGAGCACCGCTATCTCGCAGCGGCTGGTGCCTCGGCGGACCTGCCCGGACGAGCCGTCGGGGAGAGCGCCGAGGCGTCGGCGGTGCGGCGTGCTGATGACCTCGCGCTACTCGAGGTGGTGCACACCCTCCCTGCGCGGCAACGGGAGGTCGTCGTTCTGCGGTACTACGCGGATCTCAGCGAGCTCCAGATCGCGGATGCGCTGGGTATCTCGTCGGGCTCGGTCAAGGTGCACGCGCACCGCGCCATCAGCACCCTTCGTCGTGTCCAAGGAGACCCCGCATGAGCACCGGACCGCGCGATCCCGCCGACGAGCACGAGGTGGAGAACCGGCTCCGGGCGGCCTTGGGTCGAGAGGCAGACGGGGTGGTTCCGGCATACCGGCTGGAGGAGATCCGGGCCGAAACCGGACGGTCTTCCCCGGGCCGGCTGCCGCAGTGGGTTCCACCGGTCGGCGCGGCGGCGGCGGTGGCCGTTGTCGCCCTTCTGGTCTGGTTGGGGGTGCGCCCGGGGACAACGACGCCCGTGCCGGTGGGCACGGTCGCGGCGGCGCCGAGCACGGCGGCCACCACCGGGACGCGCCCCACCGCCGGCAGCACCAGCGTCGGAAGCCCTACCGGCGGGACCTCCGTCCCGAACGGAGGCGCGACCGCCGCGGTCGCCCTTCCTGTCTTCCGTATCCAGTCGTTTTCGCAGGGAGCGAAGGTCGGGAAGTGGCAGCTGGTGCGGGAGTTCGCGTCGACCAAGGTGAGCGCCCCAGATGACCTGAACGCCCGGATCACGGCGGCGCTCGACCTCGCGCTCTCTCCGAGTGACCCCAACCCCAACGGCTTCGTCAGCGCCTGGCCCGCCGGGACCACGGTTCAGAGCGTCAGCCGCAACGACCCGGAGATCCGCGTCATCTTGAGCAACCCCGGCAAGGCCGGTTTCACCACCGAGCAGCAGCAGATGGCGGTGCAGCAGCTGGTCTGGACTGCGACCGCGGTCGCGCAGCAGAGTGCTCCGGTTTTCATCGGGGCGACCGGAGGTGTCATCTTCGAATCCGTCCCGGCCAACGTGTTCAAACGGCCGGCCGACGCCCGTCTGGCTGACGAGATCGCACCGATCTGGGTCGACAACCCGTCTGCGGGACAGACGGTGGCGGCCACGGCTCGCGTGGTGGTCACCGGGCAGGCATGCGTGTTCGAGGCCACGGTGGGCTGGCAGCTGCGGCAGGGCGCCGCGGTCGTCAGAAAGGGTTTCACGACAGCCTCGTCCGGCTGCCCGCAGCAGGGGAGCTGGTCGGTCGACCTCGGGACGCTGGCTCCCGGTGACTACACGTTCGTGGGGATCGAGTCCAGCGCCGCCGACGGGAGTGTCGCCTCCCAGCTCCTGGTTCCCTTCCGGGTCTCCTGAGGAGGGCGTCACCGGCGTGAGGTCGGTGCGGTCAGCGCCAGCGAGAGGCCGCGCTGATCACGGCGAGGGCCGCCGGGCCGGCGGCCGAGGACCGCAACACGTCCGAACCCAGCCGCACGACGACCGCTCCGGCAGCCGTCAGGGCGGCGAGCTCCTCGGGCGCGATCCCTCCCTCGGGACCGACGACGACCAGGACCTCGCCGTCGTCGGGCAGTGCCAGGCCCGCGAGTGGCCGGGTCGCCTCCTCGTGCAGGACGAGCGTCAACCCGCCCCGCCCGACGCGCTCGACCAGCCCGGTCGTCGACTGGACGGAGGTGACGAGGGGCGCGCGGGCCCGACGGGACTGCTTCGTGGCGGCGGACACGACGGCCTCCCAGCGCCGGCGCCCGCGTTCCTCCTTGGCCTCGCCCCGCCATCGGACGATGCTGCGGCCGGCCTGCCAGGGGACGACCTCGTCGACACCGAGCTCGGTCGCGGCCTCGACCGCCTGCTCGTCCCGGTCTCCTTTCGCGAGCGCCTGGACCAGCACGAACCGGGGCGAGGCCTCGGGGGCCTCGTGCAGGGCGAGCACCTCGGCGGAGAACCGGCCCGGAGAGGCATCGATCACGACGACCTCGGCGCGGCGGCCGGCGCCGTCGGAGAGCAGGACCTGCTGCCCTGCGGTGATCCTGACGACCGAGACGGCGTGCCGTCCCTCGTCGCCCCCGACCTCGACGACAGATCCGGTATGCGCGTCGGCCAGCTCCGTAGCCGCGACCAGGAACATCCGCCCCGTCACGGGACTCCCGCCCCTGCTGCCCCTCCCGCTACTCCCACTACTCCGGTCACTCCCGGGCTCACTTGCCCATGAAGGCGTCGCGCAGCTTGCCCATCAGGCCTTTCTCGAGGGGTGCGAGACGCCCCTCGGGCCGCTCCTCCCCCCGCAGGGTGGCCAGATCGCGCAGCAGCTGCCCCTGCTCCTCCGTGAGGTGCGTGGGAGTCTGCACATTGCTGTGCACGATCAGGTCGCCGCGCCCGCCGCCGCGCAGGTGGGTGACCCCGAGCGAACGCAGCGTGTGGATCTCTCCTGGCTGGGTCCCCGGCGTGACCACCAGGTCGCGGTCTCCGTCGAAGGTAGCGAGGGAGACGGTGGTCCCGAGAGCAGCCGCCGTCATCGGCAGCTCGACCGTGCAGTGCAGGTCGTCTCCGCGCCGACTGTAGATGCCGTGCGGGCGCACGTTGACCTCGACGTAGAGATCCGCGGCCGGCCCCGCCCCAGGGCCGACCTCGCCCTCACCGGCCAGCTGGATCCGGGTGCCGGTGTCGACACCGGCGGGGACCCGGATCTTCAGGGTGCGACGCGTGCGGACCCGACCTTGGCCGGAGCACTCGAAGCACGGGTGCTGGATCACGGTGCCGTAACCCTGGCAGTTCCCGCACGGCCGGCTGGTCATGACCTGGCCGAGGAAGGACCGCTGCACGCTCTGCACCTGACCGGCCCCGTTGCATACCGAACAAGTCACCGTGCCCGTGCCCGGTTGGGACCCGCTGCCCTTGCAGGTGTTGCAGCCCACCGCCGTGTCGATGGTCAGGTCCTCGTCGGAACCGAAGACCGCTTTAGAAAGGTCGATGTCCAGGCGTACCAACGCATCCTGTCCCCGCTGAGCCCGCGACCGGGGTCCCCGTTGGGTCCCGGCGGCACCCCCACCGAAGAAGGCGTCCATGACGTCGTTGAAGTTGAACCCCTGGCCGGATCCCGCGGCGCCAGCGCCCCCGTAGGGGTCGGCCCCCATGTCGTAGGCGCGCTTCTTCTCGGGGTCGGACAGGACGTCGTATGCCTGTGACACCGTCTTGAACTGCTCACCGGCGCCGGCGTCCGGGTTGACGTCGGGGTGCAGCTTGCGCGCCAGCTTGCGGTAGGCCCGCTTGATCTCCTCCTCGGTCGCCGCGTGGGTGACGCCGAGGTCTGCGTAGTAGTCGCTCAACTGATGTCCCTGTTCTGCACTGTTCTGCGTTGTTCTGCACTGTTTCGCAGTGTTCTGCTAAACGTCGTGCGCTGTCTTCGGGGTGTGGGAAGGCGGGCGGCCTCAGGGGTCGAGGATCTCGGAGACATACCTCGCGACCGCACGGACCGTGGCCATCGTCGTGGGGTAGTCCATCCGGGTCGGACCGAGCACTCCCAGGCCCGCGACGACCTCGGTCCCGGCGGCATACCCCGTGGAGACCATGGACGTGGATGTCAGCCCCTGGTGTGGGTTCTCGTGCCCGATGCGCACCGCCACCGTGTCCGACGCACGGCCACTGCGGCCGTCCTCGCCGAGCGCGCCGAGCAGCTTGAGCAGGACCACGTGCTCCTCGAGGGCTTCCAGTACCGGGCCGATGGTGAGCGGGAAGTCGGTGCCGAACCGGGCGAGGTTCGAGGTCCCGGCGAGGACCACCCGCTCCTCCCGTTCCTCCACCAGCGCGTCGTCGAGGGTGCGGACGACCGCGGCGACGATCTCGCGCTCGTTCTCGGGGAACCGGTCCGGCAGCTGCACGAGGCGGGCCCCTGCGTCACTGAACGGCCGGCCCACGGCCTCGGTGTTGAGCTCGGAACGCAACCGGGACACAAAAGCCTCACCGCCCTCCCCGTCCAAAGCTCCGCGTGCGGCCACGACACGCTGCTCGACGCGGCCGGTGTTGACGATGAGGACGATCATCAGCCGGTCCGGTCCCAGCGGGACGAGCTCGATGTGGCGGACCGTCGAACGGGTCAGGCTCGGGTACTGGACGACGGCGACCTGTCTGGTCAGGGTGGCGAGCAGTCGGACGGTGCGGTCGACGACGTCGTCGAGGTCGACCGCCCCCACGAGGAAGGTGCGGATCGCCGAACGCTCCGCAGGCGTCATCGGCTTGACGGCACTCAGCCGGTCGACGAAGACGCGGTAGCCGGCGTCGGTCGGCACCCGGCCGGCGGAGGTGTGCGGCGCGTGGATCAGGCCCTCCTCCTCGAGGACGGCCATGTCGTTGCGCACCGTCGCGGCCGAGACCCCGAG
The DNA here is from genome assembly GCF_039935575.1 of Lapillicoccus sp. Lineage (GTDB taxonomy): Bacteria > Actinomycetota > Actinomycetes > Actinomycetales > Dermatophilaceae > Lapillicoccus. The sequence continues at coordinate 12,088 of NZ_JBDTKA010000124.1, read as the reverse complement.
CTGGTGCCGCTCGACGAGAGCCTTGGACCCCACGGGCTCGGAGGTGCGGACGTAGTCCTGGACGATGGCGCGCAGCACCTGCAGCCGACGGTCGTCGCTCACCACACACCTCCGTTCGCCCAGCTGTCTCGCTCCGTACCGGTGCCAGGCGAGGGTGCTTGGCACTCGGCATACCGGAGTGCCAAGTCTACGTGTTCGGCTCGGATGCCTCCCGTTCGGCGAGGCGTACGGACAACGAGGGACGGGCTGCATACGCTCCCGAAGCGGATATCGCGAACAAGCTGACAAGGGATGGGGGCGTGATGGATCGTTACGGGGGCGACGTCCTCGCCGGGGACTGGCGCCGGGCTCGCCGCCCCCCGCCGCGTGAGGTCCCCGCGGAACCCGGGCTGGTCGTCGAGGAGGTCGACACCGGCTGGTGCGGTGCGGTCACCCGCGTCGAGAAAGCCGGCGGTATGCAGGTGGTGCACCTGGAGGACCGCCGCGGCCGCACGCGTGGGTTCCCGCTCGGACCCGGTTACCTGCTCGAGGGCGCGCCCGTCGTGCTCGTCGCGCCCGTACGGGCAGCAGCGGAGGCCCTGGCCGCGGCGCGCCGAGGGGAGGCCCGCACGGCCAGCGGCTCGACGGCGGTGACCGGGGTCCGGGCGAGAGTGGCCTCGGGCTCTCGGTTGTTCGTGGAGGGCCGGCACGACGCCGAGCTGGTCGAGAAGGTGTGGGGTGACGACCTGCGCGTCGAGGGCGTCGTGGTGGAGCTGCTCGACGGTGTCGACGACCTCGCGGGTGTGGTTCGCGCGTTCCGACCTGGCCCCGGGCGACGGATGGGCGTCCTCGTCGACCACCTGCTGCCGGGGACCAAGGAGACGGCAGTGGTGGAGGCGGTGCGACGACAGCCGGAGGCGCGGGGCGATGTCCTCGTGCTCGGCCACCCGTTCGTCGACGTGTGGCAGTCCATCCGACCCGAACGCCTCGGCCTGCCGACCTGGCCGGTCGTGCCGCGGGGCCAGTCGTGGAAGCACGGCATCTGCGCCGCCCTGGGGTGGCCGCACGAGAGCCAGACGGACATCGCCCTCGCCTGGAAACGGATCCTCGGGTCGGTGCGCGGCTATGCCGACCTGGAACCGAGCCTGTTGGCTAGCGTCGAGGAGCTCGTCGACTTTGTGACGGCTCCGGTTCAGGGTCAGGACTCACCCTGACCCGACCCTGACCCGACCCTGAAACCGGGTCGGACGGAGCGCCCGCGCCCTCGGTGGCGTCCACAATGGTGTCAGCGGGGACCATCCCGCACCACCACGTCACCAGGACGGACACCATGACCAGCCAGCCCCCAGTCGGTCCCACCCCCGCGGGCGGACAGCTCAGCAGCGCGACCGAGCGGAGCGTGAGCATCCTCGCGCACCTGTCGGCGCTCATCGCCGCGGTGGTCTCGGCCGGCTGGCTGAGCATCGTCGGACCCCTCCTGGTCTGGGTGTTCTACAAGGACCGCAGCGCGATTGCCCGCCAGGCCGCTGCTGGGGCCTTCAACTTCAACCTCGCCGTGTGGCTGCTGATCATCGTCGGCTGGGTCTGCATCTTCACCGTGGTCCTGTTCCCGGTCGGGATCATCGTGTGGGTCGTCGCCGGGGTCGCAGCACTGTTCTGCCACATCAAGGGCGCGATCCGGGCGAGCAACGGCGAGGCGTACGCGTACCCGTTCTCCATCCCGGTTCTGCACTGACCCTGCAGCTGCACTGACCTAGCACCGCGCTTGCGTCCGACGTTGTGGTTGCCCTGGCCGCCACTTCGTCGGACGCAGCCGCCCCCCCACACCATCCGTCCGACGTTGTGGTTGCCCTGGCCGCCACTACGTCGGACGCACCGCCCCCGGCACACCATCCGTCCGACGTTGTGGTGGCCCTGGCCACCACTTCGTCGGACGCAAGCGGGGGTGGGCGAGCGTCAGCCGACGCCGAGCAGCCGCCGGACGACAGTGTCCGCCAGCAGCCGCCCCTGCCGAGTCAGCCGCACTCGGCGCTGAGCCAGTGCGACGCGGCCGTCCACGAGACCCTCGGCCACGAGGCCGGCAACCGCCGTTCGCCCCGCCCGGTCCAAGCGGTCCACGGGCAACCCGTCGACCAGCCTGACGCCGAGCAGGACCTCCTCGTCGTGCCGCTGCTCCGTCGTCAGGATCTCCCGGGCCGCGGCCGGCGACGCCCCCGCGGCGAGCCGGTCGGCATACGCGACGGGGTGTTTGACGTTCCACCAGCGCACTCCCCCGACGTGGCTGTGCGCGCCGGGACCCACGCCCCACCAGTCGCCGCCCCCCCAGTAGCCGACGTTGTGCCGGCACCGGAACTGCGGCCCGCGCGCCCAGCTGCTCACCTCGTACCAACCGAAACCCGCCGCGGTCAGCAGCTCGTCGGCGAGCTCGTACTTCGCCGCCTCGTCGTCGTCCTCCGGCGCTGGGACGTCCCCGCGCCGCACCTGGGCGGCGAGCTTGGTCCCCTCCTCGACGACGAGCGCATAGGCCGACACGTGGTCCGGGCGGAGGGCCACCGCGGCGTCGAGGCTGGTACGCCAGTCGGCGAGGCTCTCCCCCGGTGTGCCGTAGATGAGGTCGAGGCTGACGTCGAGACCTGAGTCGCGGGCGGCAACGACGGCGCGGACCACGTTTTCGGGATCGTGGGTGCGGTCGAGGGTCCGAAGCACGTGCGGCACCGCGCTTTGCATCCCCAGGCTGACGCGGGTGAAACCTCCGGCCCGGAGCCCCTGCAGGGACTCGAGCGTCACGGAGTCAGGGTTGGCCTCGGTCGTGACCTCCGCGCCGGGCGACAGACCCCACCGGGTGCCGATGCCGTCGAGGACCCTGACGAGGTCCTGCCAGGCGAGCAGCGTCGGGGTACCGCCACCCACGAAGACGGTGTCCACAGTCGGTGCGTCCGGGCCGAGGACACGAGCTGCTAGGTCGAGCTCGGCGAGCGCAGCGTCCGCGAAGGTCGCGGTGCTCGCACCGGGCACACGACCGTCTCCCAGCTCGGCGAGGGTATAAGTGTTGAAGTCGCAGTAACCGCACCGGACTGAGCAGAACGGCACGTGGACGTAGACGCCGAACGGGCGCTCGCCGAGCGTCGCGGTCGCCTCGGCCGGGAGCTCGCCTGTCGTGGGAGAGGGCTCCCCCTCGGGCAGCGCGCCGGGCATGACCCCATTGTCCGACACCGCGTGAGGCTGACTCGACGGCGTGTCCGGAGCGACACGCCGAGGGTATGTCGGGGGAGCGAAAAAGTTCGGGACCGACTCTTGCGCGAAGCGCAGCCGGAGGGCTAGACATAACCCACGCCACCGGTTCTCCGGAGGCGCACCGAACATCTGAACAACCGAGTTCTCTTCAGGGAGAACGCGATTGGGATGACGATCGGGCTGTCCAGACTCGTCTGGACAGAGTTCGAGGGTCAGACCTCGGACGCGTTTGAGGGTCAGACCTCAGACACCCTGCGGCGGACCTTGGTTCGCCGCCGAAGGCCCCGGAGACTCATACTCTCCGGGGCCTTCACCTTTGTGCGAGGGGCTCGTCGCTGGAAGCGACATCGAAGCGCTGGCCGTGCCGACCTCGGAGCAGAGTCGTAGTGTCCTCGGGTGACAACCGATGCCCACCGCCCCGCCTCGACTGTTCCCGCCTGGATCGAGCTGGACGGCGTCGTCAACATGCGTGACGTCGGCGGACTGCCCACGACCGACGGCGGGACGATCGCGTCGGGGCGGTTGATCCGGTCGGACAACCTGCAAGAGCTTTCCCCGGCTGCGGTCCGGCACCTCGTGGACGAACTCGGCCTCACGGACGTCGTGGACCTGCGCACCCACGTCGAGGTCGCCAAGGAGGGCGACGGCCCGCTGGTCGCCGAGCCGCGCGTCACCATCCACCATCACACGCTCTACACCGAGGACACGGTGCAGACCGGGATCCCGACCACCGAGCGAGCGCTGCCCTGGGTGCGGGACCCGATGGTCGGGGACGACCGGCGGGACCAGGAGGTGCAGCGTGTCGCCGCCGAGCGACCGGAGCACGAGGCATTCTGGTCACAGCACTACCTCGGCTACCTGGCGAACCGGCCCGACTCGGTGGTGGCGGCACTGCGCACTATCGCGGATGCTCCGGGCGCCGTGGTGGTCCACTGCGCGGCGGGTAAGGACCGGACCGGCACGATCGTCGGCGTGGCGCTCAGCCTGGCCGGGGCGGCGGACGACGCGGTGGTGGCTGACTTCGAGCTGTCCGCGGAGCGGGTGCCACAGATCCTCGAGCGCCTCCGCAGACGCGAGGCCTACGCGGCCAACCTCGTGGGCAAGACCGTCGACGAGCAGTCTCCCCGCGGCGAGACGATGCGCCGGCTGCTGGCCGCACTGAGGGCCGCGGGCGGAGCCGAACAGGTTCTCACTGCGGCCGGCTGGACGTCCGGGGACACCAGCCGCCTGCAGGCACGCCTGCGCAGATGAGCCAGGCTCTGTCTGCGTGAAAGGTTGCACCCCTCATGAGGGGTGCAACCTTTCACGCAGATCGGTCAGCTATCTGAGTGCTGGGCAGCGACTCGGCGGCGCCCGGACCAGAGCACTGCTGCCGCGCCGACGAGGAGCAGGACCGCTGCCCACCAGAGGATCGGGGCGGGGTTCGAACCGGTATTCGGCAGTGCCGGGTTGGGCGGGACTGGCGGGATCGGCGGCACCACTGTCTGTGCCGACGTCAGGTGCGTCGTCGAACAGACCGTGCAGGTGCCACCCGCCCCGGGGGTGGCAACGTTGGTGACCGTCACCGAGTAGGCGTCGGCGCTCAGCCTCACCTGGTAGGTCAGCGTTGCCGTGTCGCCGAGCGCTGCCAGGGTCGGCAGCGCCCAGGTCAACGTCGTCCCGGTCAGCGTCGCTCCGGCGGGCACGGCCACCAGCGTCCCGTGGTTCAGTACGGCCGACAGATCATCTGTGACGACCGCTCCGGTGACCGGGGGCGCATACGTGTTGGTCACCGTGAGCGTGTAGGTGATCGTGCTGCCCACCGGCACCGTGGAACCCGTCGTCGGGTCACTGGACTTGACCATCCTCCACGCGGGCGTGTCGTGTGTGGTCGTCGTGCAGTCCGGCGCGTCGGCCGCCGCCGGGACGGCAGCCAGGGCACGAGCCGCTTGGTCGGCCGGTGTCACACACGGGTTCGAGCCAGGACTCGTGATGACGTTGCGCAGAGTCACTCCGGATGCGCCCGCGTTGACCTTCACCTGGTACGTCACCGTCTGGCTTCCCGATAGTTGCGGGATCGTCCAGGCCAGCGTCATCCCGGTGAGGGTGGAGGTGCCGGTACTCGCAGTGATGCTGCCGACGACGAACGTCGCGTTGTTCAGGACGGCCGAGAGGTCGTCGTTGACGACGACGTTCCGCGGGTCCTGACCGGCCAGCTTTTGCGCCGTCACGGTGTATGTAATGACGTCACCGGGCTGGACGGTAGAACCAGTCGGGGGGTTGCTCGCCTTGCTGATCGCCCAGGTGCCGGCGACGTCCGTGTTTGTGATCGTGCACGTGACATTGCCGGCCAACGGCACCGCCACCGCGGCTGACGTCACCGGCAGGTCGATGCCGCTGTTCGTGCACGTCCACAACGACGCGGTGTACCCGGCCGGGCCACCCGACTCGGTCAACGCATACGACCCCGCCGGGGCGGTCTGGTTCGTCACCGCCGGTGAGTTCCCCGGTCCCGTCACCGTCTTCGCCGGAACGGTCGCCTTCGCCGCCGTCAACGTCCACTGGTCCGCGTTGGCCGTCCCACCATTGGCGTTGACCACCACCTTCTTCAACGTCAACGCTGCGGGCACGTCCGTGTTCGTGATCATGCACGTGACATTGCCGGACAACGGCACCGTCACCGACGCGTCGGTAACCGGGATGCTCGTCGCACCATTCGTGCACGTCCATGGCGACGCGATGTAGCCCGCCGGTCCACCGGACTCCGACAACGCATACGAGCCCGCCGGGACGGTCTGGCTCGTCACGGCCGGCGAGTTGCCAGGTCCGGTCACCGTCTTCGTGGGTGCCGTCGCCTTCGCCGCCGTCAGCGTCCAGTCAGAGGGCACCCCTGTGCCGCCGTTGGCGTTGACCACCACCTTCTTCAGCGTCAGCGTCGCTGGGACGTCCGTGTTGGTGATCGTGCACGTGACATTGCCGGCCAACGGCACCGCCACCGCGGCTGACGTCACCGGCAGGTCGATGCCGTTGTTCGTGCAGGTCCACAACGACGGCGTGTAGCCAGCCGGCGTTGTCGACTCCGACAAGGCATACGAGCCCGCCGGGACGGTCTGGCTCGTCACGGCCGGCGAGTTGCCAGCTCCGGTCACCGTCTTCGTGGGAGCCGTCGCCTTCGCCGCTGTCAGCGTCCAGTCAGAGGGCACCGCGGTGCCGCCGTTGTCGTTCGTCACCGTCTTAACCAGAGTCAGCTTCGCCGGGATGTCGGTGTTGGTGATGGTGCACGTGACGTCCTGGCCCTCGGTCAATGTCACCGAGGTTGCCGTCGAGGAAGCTGATCCGATGCACACCCAGGCAGACCCGGCGTAGCCTCCGGGGCCGGCCTCGGTCAAGGTGTAGGTGCCGACCTTGACGGGCGCTGCCGTGATGGACGCGTCGGTGTCACGACCGGTGATCGGCGACGGGCCCGCCGCGCTCAGCGCCCAGTCGCGAGGGACCGCCGTCCCACCGGCCTGGTTGAGGACCTTCTTGACCAGGGTCAGCGTCGGCGTGACCGCGGTGTTGGTGATCGTGCAGGTCGTGTTCCCGCCGAGAGGAACCGTGACGGTGGTCCCGTTGTAGACGCCGCCCTGGCACACCCATGCTCCGGGGGTGAAGCCGCCCGGACCTGCCTCGCTCAAGGCGTAGGCGCCTGCGAAGACCGAGACCTGGTTGACGCCGCCGGGGCTCGTGTTGTCGCCGTTACCGGCCACGTCGGGCTGGCCGGGGATGTTCTGCGGCGTCGCCGTCAAGGTCCAGTCGGCCGGCACCTTGCCCGAGCCCGAGGCTGCGGGGTCAACCACCTTGATCAACGTGAGTACCGCACCCTCATCGTCGTTGTTGATGGTGCAGGTCACGCTTCCGCCGTTCGGAACCACGACAGTGGCCCCGGTGGCGGTGGCCCCGGTGCACAACCACGCACCAGCGGTGTAACCCGCAGGTCCCGACTCGCTCAACGTGAAGGTGCCAGCGTTGACCGGCGCGGCGGTCACGGCGGGTGAGCCCGTCGTGCCGCTGATCGGTGTCGGGCCGGCAGCGGTCAAGGTCCACGCGTTGGGCGCTGATGTGCCGCCGTTGTTGTTCGTCACGGTCTTGACCAGGGTCAGCTTCGCGGGCTGGTCGTTGTTGTTGATCGTGCACGTCGCCGAGACGCCCACTCCAAGAACGAGACTGGAGCCGGTCAACGTGCCGGCGGTACAGGACCACGCGCTCGGGGCATAGCCAGCTGGCCCCCCGGACTCGGACAACGCGTACGCACCTGCGTTGACCGGCACGTTCGTCACGGTGGCCGAACCGGTGGCACCAGAGACGCCGGTTGTCGGCCCAGCCGCGGCAAGCGTCCACGCCGTCGGCACTGCCGTACCGCCGTTGTCGTTTGTCACCGTCTTGACCAGGGTCAGGTGCGCCTGTTGGTCATCGTTGTTGATGGTGCATGTCACGGTGCCGCCGTTGGGCACTACGACACTTGCGCCGCTTGCTATGGCGCCCGTGCACGACCACGCGCCTGCCGTATACCCCGCCGGGCCGCCTGACTCCGACAGTGTGTAAGTGCCGGCGTTGACCGGTGTCGTGGTCCCCGTCTTGACGTTGACGACGGGAGTGGGGCCAGCGGCCGACAGATTCCAGGCGAGGGGCGTCGCGGTGCCACCGTTGTCGTTGGTCACCGTCTTGACCAGTGTGAGCTGGCCCTGCTGGTCGTTGTTGTTGATGGTGCACGTCGCCGAGACCCCGACTCCGAGAACGAGACTGGAGCCGGTCAACGTCCCACCGACGCAGGACCAGGCACCGGCGGCGTAACCGGACGGACCGCCACCCTCGGAGAGGGTGTAAGTCCCCGCCGCGACAGGCGCGTTGGTCACGGGCGCTGAACCGGTCGGACCGGACACGCCAGCGGTGGGGCCGGCAGCGGTCAGTGTCCAGGCTGTCGGCACTGCCGTCCCGCCGTTGTCGTTCGTCACCGTCTTGACGAGCGTCAAGGTCGCCGGCTGGTCGGTGTTCACGAACGTGCAGACCGCCTGCTCACCGACCTTGAGGGTGACTTGGGTCGCCGCGCGCGGGACGCCCGGGTCGCTGGAGATGACGCACGTCAGGGACGTGAGCTGATAGCCCGGGATCGACGACTCAGAGAGTCCGTATGTCTGCCCGGGGCGAACGAAGAACGACGCCCCAGCCAGGCTGCCGGTGACTGACTGCGGCCCGAGCCCGGGGGGCACCGCGCCCGTCGGAGTGGCGGTCAACGTCCAGGCGGAGGATACGGCAGTCCCGCCGTGGGCGTTCACGACCTGCTTGATGAGAGTGACCTGGGTGGTGACGTTCCTGGCCTCACAGCGAACCGAGAACCCGGGTGGGACCGAGACACCACCGTTGAGGCCGTCGGCGTATCCGGGAATCACCGCCCCGGTGCTCGGGTTGAGCTGCACGCAGAACCAGCTGATCGTCGAGCCCGGGATCGCGGTCGCGCCGGGGGCGGCGATCTGCACATAACGCGGGTCACCGGCCGACTCGGCGAGCGGGTAGTTCACGGCGGGGCTCACCAGAGCGTTGACACCGGTTGTCCCACTCGGGCCGGCGATTGCACCGGTGGGCGCTGTCGCACTCAAGGTCCAGGCGGAGGCGGCGGCAGGGCCGTTGACGACCGTCTTGACCAGGGTCAGGCGCGACGGGCAGGTGGCTGTGTTGGTGATCTGGTAGGAGTTCGGACCCGCTTGAAGCGCCGCGGTATAAGGCAATGCGAGGTCGACAACGGATCCGTTGCTGTTCGTCAACCGCCGGTTCGTGAGGGTGCACAGGGACGTGCTTGCCACGCTGGACGTCTCGTCGACCGACACCAGGTTCCCCGCCTGGAACCCCGCGCGCGGCGTGCTCCAGTCCTGCGCAGATCCGTTGAGCTGCAGTGCGGCCACGAGCTCTGGCGGCTGGTTTCCTTCGTCGTAGAAGACCCCGTTGACGTTCCACCGTTTAGACACAACGATCTGCGCCGGCGGCTGCGGCGCGGTGTTGTAGACGGTGCAGCTAATGGGGTAGGTGGAGCTTGCGGTGACGGTGAACCCGAGGGCTCCGGAGCTGGTCACCGGCGCGCTCGCACCGGTGTCGAGGCGGGTGCACACGGCGTTGGCGCCGTTGACCGGATGCAGCGTGTACCCAGCCTGCTGGGTCTCGGTGCCGGTGACAGCGGCGCTCGCAATGCCGCCGGGGAAGGTGAGGTTGAAGTTGACGGCTCCCGTACCGGCGGCCGTCTGGCCGCTTGCCGGAGCGACCGTGACGCCATTCGTCGCCGTCGCCCCGAAGGTCCAGCCGCCTGCCGGTGTCGCTCCGACCAGCGAGTTCGCCGGCGTACCTGGAGGCAGCACCTGCTTGACGACGGTAACCGTTCCCTTGCAGCTGCCGAGGGCCAGCGCGCGAAGGGCCGCGCCCGCGGCGGCATAGTTGGCGCTCTGGTAGTAGTCGCTGGTTGCGACCGTGCCGGAGATGGCGCGCAGGTTGTCCGATGCACCGCCGATGGCGGAACCGACTCCGACCGCGAGCATCCGGGTGCCCTTGGCCTTGATTGCGTTCGCGGAGAAGATGCCGTTCTCGACCTCGCGGAACCGGGTCTGGGTGCCTGGACCCTGCACCGGGTTCGTCGAGTAGAAGGTCGGGTTGCCGTCGGTGATGACCGCGACAAGGTCGTAGTGCTGGGTCGCGTTCGCTACCTGGGAGAACGCCCGGTCCCAGTTGGTGCCACCGTCCTGACCTCCCGGCAGCGCCCAGGCGTTGATGTAGCCGTTGACCGTCGCGGCATCGGTGGTTGTCGACACGGGCATCTGTTGGGGTCGGTTGACGTTGACGGCGCCGGCTGCCGGTGAGTCTGTCGCGAAGGTGAACAACGACGCGGTCGATGGCGTACCGGTCAGGGCGTTGACGAAGGTGGTCGCCGCTCCCTTGAGGTTGACCAGGTCGGTGGTCGTCACCGAGTTCGACAGGTCAGCGACGATGGCAACCTTCAGGCCGCACGCCGGCGGCAGGGCAGGGTTGACTCGACTGTCCGGCCAGATCCCTCCGGAGGCGATGTTGTTGGTACTGCCCGTGTCGATCATGAAGTCCGTCAACGACCTGTAGACGACGCCGCTGCGCAGCTGGGTACCCGTCTGGAACGCGTAGGCCGTCGATGCCACGGTCGTACCAACCGCCAAGGTCGGATTGGCGTAGTACCCGCCCGGCGCAGTGACTTGTTTGACGTAGAACCGTTTGTCGCGGTTCGCACCACCTGTCTGGGTGTTGGGCACGGTGAAGCTGCAGTCTCCGTCAGCATCGGAGACACAGGTACCGAATGTGGCAACCGGTGTCGTGGCTGCAGCCGTGTCGAACAGGCCGAGCGTGACGCCGGCGAGGGGCGACACCGATGTGATCCCGACCCGGTCTGAGCCGACCTTGACGGTGATGACCGCGTTGTTGCCAGATGCCGGCGGCACGACGAGCGGGGCAGCCCGCAGCGCAGACGATTCGGCAGCGGACGGGGTCGTGGTCGAGGTCGGGGTCGGCGTCGGGGTCGGCGTGACCGGTGAGCTTGGTGTGGTGGTGCTTGTTGGGCTCGCGTCGGCCGTAGTCCGGGCGCTTGCCGGCGCCACCGGTTCGCTCGTTGAATTCCCGGTGGGCGTGCCTGTCGGCTGGGTGGTGTTCGTCGGGTCGACGGTGGGCGTCGCCGTGGCCGTAGCGCCGGGGGTGGGTGAGCTCGTGTCCGCAAAGGCCTGGGTACCCGTCAGCGGGATGATCCCGATGGCGAGCGCCAGCGACGCCGCGACGGCAGCTGTCACGCTTCTCCGGCTGCCCGAGACCTGAGCCAAACGATGAGGTGCACGCGTACTGCGCATTCAAGCTCCCCGCCAGTTACGCACGACACAGCAGACGTGCCGACGCATTCTTACAGAAAACGGGCAGTTCACAACAGGCTCATGAGTACCTCGTCTCACTCTTGGGCGTGGTGGTGGGTTGTCACGTCCTGACATACATGCCCGCGGCCTGCAGGGGACGCGCACAATGGCCAGCATGGTTACAGCGGCGCCGGATCGGTCGGGGGAAGATCGAGCCGTGGGCGCGTTGCTCGGCCTGGCGGCTGGCGACGCGACCGGCACGACCCTGGAGTTCACGCCGCGTGACCGGGTCGAGCCGATCACGGACATGGCCGGCGGTGGACCGTTCGGCCTCGAACCGGGCCAGTGGACCGACGACACGTCGATGGCCCTCTGCCTTGCGGAGTCGCTGCTCGACACAGGCGGCATGGACCTCCAGGACCAGATGCGGCGCTACGTCATGTGGCGCGACGACGGCTACCTGTCGTCAACGGGCCGCTGTTTCGACATCGGGTACACGACCAGCGCCGCTCTCTCCCGGTTCAAGGAAACCGGCGAGGCAATTGACCCGAGGATCAATCCCGATATGCAGGCCAATGGTTCGCTCATGCGGCTGGCCCCGGTCCCGATCCGCTGGTTCGCCGACATCGGCGAAGCTGCTTCGAGATCCGGCGAGTCCAGCCTGCCCACCCACAACGCGAGCGCTCCTGTCGACGCCTGCCGGGTGATGGGGGCGATGATCGCGGCATTGGTCCAGGGCGAGTCGTGGGCAGCAGTCACCAAGCCGGAGTTCTGGGTATGGGGTGACCTCGACCCCGCTATCGACGAGGTCGTCCGGGGTTCGTTCCGGACCACGACCGATCACGAGATCAAGGGGTCCGGGCACTGTGTCCGGGCGCTGGAGGCGGCCCTGTGGGCGGTCGACGGCGCCGACGACTTCCGGGACGCGGTCCTGCGTGCCGCTAACCTCGGTGACGACGCCGACACCACAGCGGCAATCGCCGGACAGCTGGCCGGCGCACGGTGGGGAG
>NZ_JBDTKA010000123.1:0-25906 GCF_039935575.1 Lapillicoccus sp. | reverse complement strand
CGGGGCCGTCGTGGTGGTGGTCGGCGGGGCCGTCGTGGTGGGGGGCCGTGTCGTGGTGGTGGTCGGCGGGGCCGTCGTGGTGGGGGGCCGTGTCGTGGTGGTGGTCGGCGGGGCCGTCGTGGTGGTGGTCGGCGGGGCCGTCGTGGTGGGGGGCGGTGTCGTGGTGGTGGTCGTCGTGGGGGGCGGCGTTGTCCCGCAGCTCGGCTTGCTCCCCCGCGCACCGGCGTTGAAGTGCCCGTTGGCGGCAGGGGTCGTGGTGGTGCCCTCGGTTTTCGTGGCCCCCCCGGTCACCTTCGCAGCAGCCACGTCCCACTGGTAGAGGCACGGCACGGCGGACGGCGACGCCAGCGTCACCGAACCGGGACCGGTGCCGAGGGGCAGGGTCATCAGCGCGATCCGGGTCTGCTTGGACGTGGACGCGTCGAACAGCTTGGCCTGGTTGCCACCCTGGGTGATCGTGACGGTGTTGTTCCAGGACAGAACGCCGGTGGCGCAGTCGAACGTGAAGCCATTGCTGCTGGTCACGCAGCCACCTACCGTCGTAGATGCCTCTGCAGAACCGGTCGAACCGATGCCGAGCAGCAGAGCGCCGACGGCCCCCAAAGCGACGGTGCCCGCCGAGACCCGCACTGGCAGCGAGAGCTTCGACCGGCCGTTTTCGCGAACGTCCAAACGCATGACGTTTTTCCCCCAAATATGTAGTGACTCCTGATCGGCATCTGCACGCTGTCCGCTCAGAACTGGCGCCAAGGGACACGGTGCCTCAGGGTGCAGTGCAACCGGGTCGTTTCACCAAGAATTGGTCAAGAACGCACAGGTGCAGGTCAAGTCACTCCCCATTCCGGGGGGGTCGGCATGGCCCACTCGACGACCTGGGTAGCCCACTCGCACTAGTCTCACCTGCGTGAACATCGTCTTCGTCGAACCGGCGTTCCCGAACAACCAGCGCCGCTTCGTCGCTGCGCTTGCCGGTGTCGGGGCCAACGTGATCGGCGTCGGCGAGTCGCCGGACTGGGCGCTTGGCGACGAGCTACGCGCTCAGATGGTCGCCTACTACCAGGTGTCGAACGTCACCGACGAGCACCAGCTTGACGCGGCGGTCCGGTGGGCGCAGGAGCAGATGTGGGTGGACCGGCTCGAGTCCACGATCGAGTCGCACCAGATGGCTGCCGCCCGCGTCCGGGAGTGGCGCGGCATACCGGGCACCTCGGTGCGCACGACCTGGCTCTGCCGGGACAAGCCGTCGATGAAGGAGGCGTTGCGAAACGCCGGCGTGCCCACTGCGGCCTCGGCGGCGGTCGACACCACCGAGCAGGCCCGCGACTTCGCCCGGGGGGTCGGCTATCCCCTCATCCTCAAGCCGCGTGCCGGTGCGGGCGCCCAGGGGACCGTACGCGTCGACAACGACCCCGAGCTGGAGCAGGCGCTGCAGTCGTTTGCAGGGGCTGGCTCGATCGCGGTGGAGGAGTTCGTCGAGGGCCACGAGGGCTTCTACGACACGATCGCGCTGGGCGGCCACGTGGTCCACGACTGGGTCACGCACTACTACCCCAACGTCCTCGAGGCGATGCGCCACCGCTGGATCTCGCCGCAGTTCGTCACCACCAACCGGATCGACCAGTCGTCGCTCTACGGCGAGGTCCGAGAGCTGGGCGCCCGCGTCATCCAGGCTCTCGGCATCGAGACCTCGGCCACTCACATGGAGTGGTTCCACGGACCGAAAGGGCTGCGGTTCTCCGAGATCGGCTGCCGCCCACCGGGCGTCGGCGCCTGGGACCTCTACTCGGCCGCAAACGACGTCGACGTGTACCGGGAGTGGGCGCACGTCATGGCCCACGGCACCCCCGACCGGGCGCTCTCCCGTCGCTGGTCCGCCGGGATCGTGGCCCTGCGACCGGAGGCGGACGGGATGATCATTGGCTACAGCGGCCTGGACGAAGTCCGCGGTCGCTACGACGAGTGGATCATCGACGCCCATCTCCCGGACCCGGGTACGCCCACGCAGGCGGTGGAGGCTGGCTATATGGCGAACGCCTACATCAGGGTGAAGCACCCCGACTACGACACCGCCCGAGCGATGCTGGACGACGTGGGCCGCACCGTGCACGTGCACGCCGGATGAACGCCCCCACGTTTCTGCTCGGTCCGCAGCGATTCCTGACCACGGCCGGAGCCGTCGTACGCAGCCTCGACGTCGAGGGTCCGGTGGCCACCATCACTGCCGGCTGGCAGGACCGCGAGCTCGACGATGCGGAGCTCGACGGCGTGCTCGACGGCCGAAGCCGCAACCTCAGGTTGCTCAGCCGGATGACCAAGGTGATCGAACGCGACGACTCAGTCGGAGTCGCCGCACTTGCGCTCCGGGACGCGGTCGACGACCTCGCTGGGGTGTATGCCGTGCGTCTGCACCACGCGCTCGACGCGGTGTATGCCGTGCGTCGCCGCACCGGCCGGTCCGACGTCGTCGCAGCCGGTGTCTCGGACGCAGTCGCGGCCGTGCGCCGTCTGGACACCTGGTTCCTCGACGAGGTGCGCATGCTCTATGGCGAGGCCTACGCGACCGGTGTCCTCGACCGCAGCGAGCTCTACGCCCAGTACCGCGCAGAGGTAGCCGAGGAGCTGGCCGGGTGCAGCGTGCTCGCCGTCGCCGGAGGACACGTCGGCTACCTGCTGCGCTCGATGCAGTTCTTCGACGTTCGGCCGCCCGACGACCTGCCGGTCGTCGCGTGGTCCGCCGGCGCCATGGCGATGACCCGGACAGTCGTACTGTTCAACGACCTCGCTCAGGGGGCGTTCGGTGCCGAGGTGTGGGACCGCGGAGTCGCTCGGGTCGACCATGTCGTCGCGCTCCCGCACGCGCGCCGTCGCTTGCGCCTGGAGGACCGTGTCCGCAACCAGGTTCTGGCGCGGCGGTTCGAGGGGTCCACCTGTCTGTTGTTGGACGACGGCGCAAAGGTCCTGATCGGTGTGGACGGCACCTTGCCGCCCGGGGCACGCGTCATTGCGCTCGACGGAAGCCTGCACGTCGTGGCGGAGGCCGCGTGACCTCTTCGACCACCACGGCACCCTCCAGCGGCCAGACCCATAAGCTGGCGATCAACCGGCTGCGCGACCGGTTGGGCTCGTCCGATGCCGGAGCCGTCGAGCGCTTCATCGCCCGCCACACTGCGCCGATCATCGAGGGCCGGTTCGCGACGTTCCTCTGGCGCGGCGACGCCGACGAGGTGTTGGTCCGCCACCGGGTCGTCGGCCTACCGGACCCTGTCTCGTTGCGCCGGCTCCCCGACACCGACCTCTGGTACGCAACGATCGAGCTGCCCGAGGGCTCGCGGGTGGAGTACCACTTCGACATCGTGCGCGGTGGAGTGCGTGAGGAGTACGTCAACGACCCGCTCAACCCACGTCTGGCGCATGGTCCGTTCGGGTCGAGCTCGGTCGCCGCCGCATCCGGTTACGTCGTGCCGACGTGGAGCCTCCACGACCGGGAGGCGCGGCCGGGGTCGCTCGAATGGGTCTCGTTGCGCAGCAAAGCACTCCGACGCGAGCAGGGTATGCAGCTCTACCTACCTGCGCGGTTCCGGGCCGTCTCCCGCTACCCGCTGCTCATCTGCCACGACGGCGAGGACTACCTCAACTATGCGTCGGCCAAGACGGTCCTCGACAACCTGATCCATCGCGGCGAGGTGGCGCCGCTGGTGGCGGCGTTCGTCCCGCCAGGCAACCGGCTGGTCGAGTACGCGAACCACGCCCCGCACGCCCGTTTCGTCGCTCGCGAGCTGGTCCCGTTCCTGACGGAGCGGTTGCCCCTGATCGACCGGGCAAGTGGTCGATGCCTGATGGGCTCGAGCTTCGGGGGAGTCGCGTCGCTCTCGACGGCCGTGCGGTATCCCCAGGTCTTCGGCTCCTTGCTGCTCGAGTCGGGGTCCTTCGTGTTCACCGACATCGGGGCAGAGCATGGTGGCGGGCCGGTCTTCGACCCGGTGGTCAAGTTCGTCAACGCCTACCGGGCCCGCCCTCGCCCGGTGGCAGAGCGGATCTACCAGACCTGCGGCATCTACGAACCACTCATCACCCCGAACCGTTCGATGGTGTCGACGTTCAGGGACACCGGTATGGAGGTGCGCTACGTCGAGGCCCGCGACGGTCACAACTGGGAGAACTGGCGGGACCGCCTGCGGGACGCGTTGACCTGGATCTTCCCCGGCGAGCAGAAGTTCGTCTACGAGTAGCACCGAGAGACAAGGGACCCCGTGAACAAGCTCGTCGAGCGCTGGCACTCGCCCCGCACCCAGCGCGAGCTCACCCTGGCCCGCTGGGGTCATTACGGCACACCGGTGCTGGTGTTCCCGACTGCGGGAGGTGACGCCGAAGAGATCGAACGTCATCACCTGCTCGGCCACCTGGCGGATCTCGTCGACGGCGGAGCGATCAAGGTCTACTCCGTCGACAGCACCGCGGGCCGCGCACTGGCCACGCACGAGGGGTCGCCCGAGCATCGGATGTGGCTGCTCAACCAGTACCACGACGCGATCGCGTCAGAGGTCGTGCCGGCCATCCAGGCCGACACCGGGGGGCACGAGATCATCGCGGCGGGATCGTCGATCGGCGCGTTCAACGCGTTGGCTTGTGTATGCCGCTACCCGCACCTGTTCCGGGCGGCCATCTGCATGAGCGGTTCCTACCGCCTGGAGAAGTTCCTGGGCGGGTGCAACGACGACCTCTACTTCTCCTCGCCGCTGCACTTCGTGCCGGGGATGGAGGGGGCTCAGCTGGACGCGTTGCGTCAGCGGATGGTCATCCTTGCCTCGGGGGACGGGCGCTGGGAGGACCCCGGACAGTCATGGGAAGTCGGAGACATGCTGGGCAGCAGGGGCGTTCCCAACCGCGTCGACATCTGGGGTCCGGAGTACGACCACGACTGGCCGACGTGGTGGCAGATGTTGCCGACCTACGTTCGCCAGCTGCTCTGATGCCCGAGAACGCCGACCACGCCGACCTTGAGCACGCCGTCGACACACTCATGCCGCAGGCCCGTGCGGACCTGGCCCGGCTGGTGGCCTTCCGCAGCGTCGCCGGCGCCGAGGTCGAGGCCGTCTCCGAGTGTAGGTCCGCGGCCGAGCACGTTGCTGACCTGCTGCGAGAGCTGGGGATCGGTGACGTCAGGCTGCTCGAGACCGTCGACGGCAGCATCGCCGTGGTCGGGCGCACGGAGGGTCCGCCAGGCGCGCCACGCGTCCTGCTCTACTCCCACTACGACGTGCAGCCCGTCGGCAACCTCGACGCATGGGGATCCGACCCGTGGACCCTCACCGAGCGGGAGGGTCGCTGGTATGCCCGGGGTGCCGCCGACTGCAAGGGCAACCTCGTCATGCACCTCACCGCACTGCGCGCCCTCGGTGCGACGAATGGGTCGATGGGCGGCGGCGGAGACTGGCCCGTCGCGCTCACCATCGTCTGCGAGGGTTCCGAGGAGATGTCGACCGGGGGCCTGGTCGCCCTGGTCGGGAGCGACCCGGGGACCTTCGTGGCCGACGTCGTGGTCGTGGCCGACTCGGGCAATGTCGAGGCCGGTATGCCGACGGTCACGACCAGCCTGCGCGGCACCGGCAGCGTGCTGGTCACGGTCCGCACCCTGCAGGGGCCCGTCCACTCCGGGGCGATGGGGGGTCCGGCGCCCGATGCGCTGGCCGCACTGGTCCACGTCCTTGCAACCCTGCGGGACGATGCCGGTAACACCGTCGTGAGCGGTCTGGACGCGAGCGGCAGCTGGACTGGTGCTGCATACCCTGCTGAACGGTTCCGTTCTGACGCAGGGGTTCTCGAGGGTGTCGGGTTGCTGGGGACGGGTTCGATCGCCGACTCTTTGTGGGCACGGCCGGTCGCCACGATCCTGGCCATCGACGCGCCATCGGTGCAGGGGGCGTCCGCGTCGATCCAGCCGGAGGCCCGGGCCCTGGTCAACCTACGAGTCCCCCCGGGCGTCGATGCTGCTGCGGCGCAACAGCTCCTGGTTGCTCACCTTGAGTCTGCCGTCCCCTGGGGGACCCACATCACCGTGGAGCCAAAAACGCTGGGTCAGCCGTTCGCCGCCCGCACAGACGGTCCCGCCTTCGCCGCGCTCGGTGTCGCGATGGAGGAGGCGTTTGGTTCACCGATGGTGGAGACCGGTCAGGGTGGGGCCATCCCACTGTGCACCGCACTGAGCGAGGCGCACCCCGACGCCGAGATCCTGCTCATCGGGGTCGAGGAGCCGGCCTGTCGCATCCACGCTCCGGACGAGAGTGTCAGTCCCGACGAGCTGCGTCGAACCGCGTTCGCCGAGGCGCTGTTCCTGCGTGCGCTCGGATCGCGGTCCTAGGTCGACCTGGTGCGCGTGTCGTCCTGCTCGCGCCAGCGGCTGGTGATCGGCAGGCGGCGGTCCTTGCCGAACGCCAGCGGCGAGATCTTGGGGCCCGGCGCGAACTGCCGCCGCTTCCACTCGGCACGGTCGACCAGCTCGATCACGTGGTCCACTGTCGCCGGGTCGAACCCGTCGGCGATCAGCCGTTCCCGCCCGTGTGCGACGCCGACGTAACCAGCGAGAATCGCGTCGAGGACGTCGTACTCGGGCAGCGAGTCCTGGTCGGTCTGCCCTGGCCGCAGCTCGGCCGAGGGTGGCTTGGTGATGGTCGACTCGGGGATGGGCGGCATCTCACCCCGGGCGACGGCATACCGGTTGCGCCACTTCGCGAGCTCCCAGACGAGCGTCTTGGGCACGTCTTTGATGGGCGCGAACCCGCCGACGCTGTCTCCGTAGATCGTCGAATAGCCAACGGAGACTTCACTCTTGTTGGAGTTCGCGAGAACGAGCGGCCCCTCCTGGTTCGAGACACCCATCCAGATCACCCCGCGGACCCGGGCCTGCAGGTTCTCCTCGGCGACACCCGTCAGGCCCAGCGCCTCGAGGAACGGGTCGACCATCGGCTGGATCGGGACAACGCGGTAGTGCAGGCCGAGGTTCTTCGCCAGCTCGAAAGCGTCGTCCTTGCTGCCTTCGGAGGAGTAGCGGCTCGGGTTGCTGATCGCCACGACGCTGTCGCCACCGAGGACGTCCGCGGCGATCGTCGCGACCACCGTGGAGTCGATCCCGCCCGAGACACCGAGCAGCACCTGGCGGAACCCGTTCTTGCGGACATAGTCGTGCAGGCCGAGACCCACGGCGCGCCAAACCTCCTCGACTGGGTCGAGGCGCGGGTACATCGGCGGGTCGACCGGCTCGTATGCCTCGACCTCGTCCTCGGACACCACCGTGTGGACGACATCTGGCGGCAGGTCCTGGACGCACACCGTCGAGGGTTCGAGGTCGAGGTCGACCACGACGAGGCTCTCGACGAACTGCGGTCCGCGAGCGAGCACCACCCCGTCAGATGCGACGACCATCGAGTCGCCGTCGAAGACCAGCTCGTCCTGACCACCGACCATGTTGAGGTAGGCGAGGGCGCAGTCGGCCTCCGCTGCCCGTCGACGGACCAGCTCCAGGCGAGTGTCGTCCTTGTCCCGCTCGTAGGGCGATCCGTTGATCACGAGCAGCAGCTCGGCGCCCGCAGCCCGGGTCTGCGCGACCGGCCCGCCCTCCTGCCAGAGGTCCTCACAGATCGCGATGGCGACGTCGACGCCGTGCACGCGGACCACGGTCAGCGTGTCACCTGGGGCGAAGATCCGGTATTCGTCGAACACCCCGTAGTTCGGCAGGTGGTGCTTGGCGTAGCGCCCGACGACGCGTCCGCCGTGCAGCACCGCCGCGCAGTTCTGCGGGAGAGTACCCGTCGGGTCGTCGTCGTTCGCCCCGTCAGAGGCGCGGTCGAGGTAGCCGACCACGACGGGCAGGTCGCCGCGTCCGTCAGCCGCAAGATCGGCCGCCAGCCCGGCCAACGCCGCCCGCGACGCCTCCACGAACGAGGCGCGCAGCGCCAGGTCTTCGACCGGGTACCCCGTCAGGACCATCTCCGGGAAGGCCACCAGGTGCGCTCCCGCCTCGGCCGCCTCCCGGACCCGGCTGCGGACGATCCGGGCATTGCCGGGCAGGTCGCCGACGACCGGGTTGACCTGAGCCATCGCGAGTCGCAGCTGCGCCATGTGTCGAGACTAGTTGCGGCGGTTGACGCGCGTCCGGCGGCGTGCGAGACAGCCCCGCATCGATGCATACCGGGTCTCGCCTAACACCCCTTGTACGCTCCGCGCCCGCCGGGTGCGCGTGCCCTCCAAGGTCGACCGGGTCGGCGTGTCCGGGTCGGCGACTACCGGATCATCTACACGTTCGGGGACGACGTGCTTGTGGTGGTCGTCGTGAGGCTTGGGCATCGACGCGACGTCTACGACCAGTAGCGGCGAGGATGGCGTCTCGCTGACCACGCCTCCGTACGTTCGAGGGCGCGGAGCGTGGCACGATCCGTGCCATGGCGGACGGGACCTCGACATACGACGACATCGTCGTCGGGGCCGGGCACAACGGCCTGACGGCGGCGGCATACCTGGCTCGAGCCGGTCGGCGCGTCCTCGTCCTTGAGCGACGGGACCACACCGGAGGCGCGGCTGTGTCGGAGCGGCCGTTCCCGGGGGTCGACGCTCGTGTGTCCCGCTACTCCTACCTCGTCTCGCTGTTGCCCCGCCGCATCGTCGAGGACCTCGACCTCGACCTGCGCCTCGTGCGCCGTCGCGTCTCCTCGTACACCCCGAACCCGGTCGAACCCACCACCGGCCTGCTCGTCGACACCGGTGACCTCGAGGCGACCCGTGCGTCGTTCCGCCGGGTCACCGGTGGTGACGCCGATTTCGATGCGTGGCAACGGTTCTATGCTCGTATGGGCGAGATCGCCGGGCGGGTCTGGCCCACCTTTCTCGAGCCGCTGGTCGACGCGGAAGCGATGCGGGCGACGGCCGCTGACGACGAGCTGTGGGCTGCCCTCACCACGGCGCCGCTGGGCGAGCTGCTGCGCGCCACCTTCTCGGACGACCTGGTCCGGGGAGTCGTCGCCACCGACGGGCTGATCGGCACCTTCGCCGACGTCGACGGCCCGGACCTCGCGGCCAACATCTGCTTCCTCTACCATCTGGTCGGCAGGGGCACAGGCGACTGGGACGTGCCGGTCGGGGGGATGGGCGCGGTCACCGACGCGCTGGCCCGCGCGGCGACCGACGCGGGAGCCGAGATCGTTCCCGGGGTCGACGTGTCCTCCGTCTCGGGTGACGGCGAGGTGGTCTGGCGTCGGGACGGTCACGGTCACACGACTCGCGGCCATGTGCACGCGGGAGTTGCCCCGGCCGTCCTGGACGAGCTCCTCGCCGCCGCAGGGTCGGCGCCGGTCTCGGCCGGCCCGCGGCCCGAAGGGTCCCAGCTCAAGGTGAACATGCTGCTGCGTCGCCTGCCACGGCTGCGCGACGACGGGGTCGCGCCGGGCACTGCATTCGCCGGGACCTTCCACGTCCGGGAGACACTCACGGAGCTGCGGGCTGCCTACGCCGGTGCCGAGTCGGGCCGGCTGCCGGACCCGCTGCCCTGCGAGGTCTACTGCCACACGTTGTCGGACCGTTCGATCCTCGGACCGGCGCTGGCCGGCTCCGACGCCCAGACCCTGACGCTCTTCGGGCTGCACACCCCGGCCCGGCTATTCGAGCACCTGACCGACGACGACCACGCCGCCCGCCGGGCGGAGGCGCTGGAGGCTGCGCTGCACGCGCTCGACTCGGTGCTCGCAGAGTCGTTGGCCGACGTGCTGGTCACCGACGCGAACGGGGACCCCTGCATAGAGGTACGGACCCCGCGCGACCTCGAACGGGATCTCGGCCTACCCGGCGGCAACATCTTCCACCGGCCCCTGCAGTGGCCGTGGGCCGAGGAGCCCGCGGAGGTGGGCACCTGGGGGGTCGAGACAGCCCACCCGGCGGTGACGCTGAGCGGCGCGGGTGCGCGTCGCGGTGGCGGGGTGTCCGGCATACCAGGTCACCACAGCGCGCGCTCCGTGCTCGACTGACCCGGTTCACCGCCTGAGGTGGCGCATTGCGCGCGGTGTAACAGCCCCGAAACCTCGGTGCGGCAGGATCGTCACATGGACCGCCAGCAAGAGTTCGTGCTCCGCACCATCGAGGAGCGCGACATCCGCTTCGTCCGGCTCTGGTTCACCGACGTCCTCGGCACCTTGAAGTCGGTCGCGATCGCCCCCGCCGAGCTCGAGTCGGCCTTTTCGGAGGGCATCGGGTTCGACGGCTCGGCGATCGAGGGGTTCGCTCGTGTCTTCGAGGCCGACATGCTGGCCAAACCGGACCCGTCGACCTTCCAGGTTCTCCCGTGGCGGGGGGACAGCCCGGGCACCGCGCGGATGTTCTGCGACCTGTCGATGCCCGACGGGTCGGCCAGCTTCGCTGACCCGAGACAGGTCCTGCGCCGGGCGCTCTGGCGGGCGGGTGAGCTGGGGTTCACCTTCTACACCCACCCCGAGATCGAGTTCTTCCTGCTCAGCAAGAAGCCAAAACGGGGCAAGCGACCCAAGCCGGTCGACGATGCGGGCTACTTCGACCACGTCCCGCACGGCACCGGCCACGACTTCCGCAGGGCCACGATCACCATGCTCGAAGCGATGGGGATCTCCGTGGAGTTCAGCCACCACGAGGGTGCGCCGGGCCAGAACGAGATCGACCTGCGGTATGCCGACGCACTCAGCACCGCCGACAACATCATGACCTTCAAGACGGTGGTCAAGGAGGTTGCCCTCGAGCAGGGGATCTACGCGACGTTCATGCCGAAACCCTTCGTGGACTACCCCGGATCGGGGATGCATACCCACCTGAGCCTGTTCGAGGGCGACGCCAACGCCTTCCACGAGGCCGGAGCTCCCTACCAGCTGAGCCAGACCGGGCGGCAGTTCATCGCCGGGTTACTGCGGCACGGGGCCGAGATCACTGCTGTCACCAACCAGTGGGTCAACTCCTACAAGCGGATCTGGGGCGGCGGCGAGGCTCCGGAGTACGTCACGTGGGGCCACAACAACCGGTCCGCAATGATCCGGATCCCGATGTACAAGCCGAGCAAGGGCCAGTCGACACGGGTGGAGGTCCGGTTGCTGGACGCGGCCTGCAACCCCTACCTCGCGTTCGCCGTGATGCTCAACGCCGGGCTCAAGGGCATCGAGGAGGGCTACGAGCTGCCGCCCGAGACCGAGGACGACGTCTGGAACCTCACCGACGCCGAGCGTCGAGCGATGGGGATCGAACCGCTACCCCGCTCGCTCGGACGGGCGCTGGAGCTCATGGAGCGCAGTGAGCTTGTCGCCGAGACGCTGGGGGAGCACGTGTTCGACTTCTTTTTGCGTAACAAGCTGGCGGAATGGGAGGACTACCGTAGCCAGGTGACCCAGTTCGAGCTCGACCGATACCTTCCTCGCCTCTAGTGGCGGGAGCGGTCCAGGGGGCGAGCGGACGACGGTCGGGCACCCCCGCGGGACAGCTCGCCCGACTCGGTTTCGCCGACCCCGCGCGTGCGGAGCGGCTGCTACAGGACAAGGCGCTCAAGGGCTTCGCGGACCCGCTAGACGACATCTTCCACGACGGCCTCCCCGACGCGCTCAGCCAGGCCGCCGACCCCGACCAGGCACTCCTCGGACTGGTTCGCGTCGTGGAGTCACTCGCGACCAGGCGTACCGGACCGACGTCGGACGGGGGTGCACTGCTCGCCGCGCTCCGACGCCACGGCCCGGCCCGCAACCGTCTCGTGGCAGTCCTCGGCGGGTCTGTCGCTCTCGTCGACCACCTGGTCAGCCACCCCGAGCACTGGCTCTGCGTCGCTGAGGCAACGGTGCCAACCGCCCGAGGGCTGCGCGACCGGCTCGTCGAGGCGGTCAGCTCGACTGCGTCGCCCACGTTACCCGCGTCACCCGAGTCACCCGGGTCGGCGGGCACCGGTACAGCCCCACTGGGGAACGCCAACGGCAGCACGCGCAAGGGGCCCCGCACGGACCGCTCTCCGGCGGGCGGCAAGTTCCCTCCGGCGTACGACGCCCTGCGGATCGCTTATCGGCGCGAGCTGTTGGCCATTGCCGCGCTCGACCTCACCTCACCGGACCCGGTGGGTTATCTTCCGGCGGCTGCCGAGCAGCTGTCCTGGCTCGCGGAAGCGGCGCTGGAGGCGGCGCTGGTGATCGCGCGTGACGAGTTCGGGCCGGGTTCCGACGACTGCCGGCTGGCGGTCATCGGCATGGGCAAGACCGGGGGCGGTGAGCTCAACTACGTGTCCGACGTCGACGTGATCTTCGTGGCCGAACCGGCCGAAGGCATCGACGAGGAGCGCGCCCTCCAGGTCGCGACGCGCCTCGCCACCGGCATGATGCAGGCGTGTTCGGCGACGACGGGGGAGGGGACACTCTGGCCGGTCGACGCCGCGCTGCGGCCCGAGGGCAAGAACGGTCCGCTGGTACGCACCATCACCAGCCACCGGGCCTACTACGAGCGGTGGGCCAAGACCTGGGAGTTCCAGGCGCTGCTGAAGGCCTGGGTCTCGGCTGGCGACCTCGAGATCGGCACGGCCTACATGCGGACCATCGCCCCGTTCGTCTGGGAAGCCGCCGGGCGGGAGCACTTCGTGGAGGACGTCCAGGCGATGCGTCGACGGGTCGAGGCGCACGTCCCGACCGCGGAGGCCGAACGCCAGCTCAAGCTGGGGCGCGGAGGACTGCGTGACGTCGAGTTCTCGGTGCAGCTGCTCCAGCTCGTGCACGGCCGGTCGGACGAGTCGCTGCGCTCGGCGACCACCCTCGAGGCGTTGTCGGCACTAGCCGAGGGCGGGTATGTCGGCCGCGAGGACGCGACGACTTTCGGCGAGGCATACCGGCTGTTGCGGACTCTAGAGCACCGCATCCAGCTGCAGAAGCTGCGCCGCACGCATCTGATGCCGACCAGCGAGCCCGACCTGCGCCGCCTCGGCCGCGCGATCGGACTGCGCGCGAACCCGGCCAAGGAGGTCGTCGAGCTGCGTCAGTCGCGCTCGCGCGAGGTCCGCCGGATCCACGAGCGGCTGTTCTACCGACCCTTGCTCAACGCGGCAGCCAAGCTGACGTCCGCGGACACGGCACTGAGCCCCGAGGCAGCCCGAGCACGCTTGTCAGCACTCGGGTTTCGCGACCCCAACGGGGCCATGCGGCACCTTGCGGCGCTCACAACGGGTGTCTCGCGCCGAGCCGCCATCCAGCGCACGCTGCTGCCCGTCATGCTCGGCTGGTTCGCGGACGAAGCCGACCCCGACGCGGGCATCCTGGCGTTCCGTCGGGTCAGCGAAGAGCTCGGCACGATTCACTGGTACCTCAAGATGCTGCGCGACGAAGGCAGCTCCGCCGAGCGCCTGGCGCGCACGCTGGCCCGGAGCCGGTATGCCGCTGACCTGCTCATCAGCGCTCCCGAGTCGGTCGCCATCCTCGGTGAGAGCAGCGGGCTGGCGCCCCGGACGCAGGAGCAGCTGCAGCTGACCATGGCGAGCGCCGTCAGCCGCAAAGAGGATGCGACAGGCGCGATCGGGTCTGTGCACGGCATCAGGCGCCACGAGCTGCTGCGGATCGTCATGACCGACCTCAACACGGACCTGGGCACCGAGGGCGTCGATATCGCGAATACGAACCTGGCCGGAGCCACCCTCCACACCGCGCTCTACATCGCGACCCGGCGGGTCGAGGAGCAGATCGGCGCCCCGCTCGGCGCCCGGCTCGCCGCCATCGGCATGGGCAGCCTCGGCGGCCGCGAGATGGGGTATGCCTCCGACGCCGACGTGCTGTTCGTGTACCGGCCCACGGGGGAGGTCGAGGGCCTCGGCGACGCCGAGACACAGCGGCGGGCGGTCCTGGTGGTCCAGGAGCTGCTGCGTCTGATGGGCACTGGGGGACTGGTCGCGCAGCTCGATGTCGACACCGACCTGCGGCCCGAGGGCAAGAACGGCCCGCTGGTCCGCAGTCTGGCGTCCTACGAGTCCTACTACGCGAGGTGGGCGGCGACCTGGGAGTTCCAGGCCCTGCTGCGGGCGCGTCCCGTGGGCGGCGACCCCGAGCTGGGGGCCGACTTCATGGTGGTCGTCGACCGGATCCGTTACCCCCAGGGTGGGCTGACGGCAACCCAGGTCCGCGACATCCGGGTGATGAAGGCGAGGGTCGAGTCGGAGCGCCTCCCGCGAGGTGCAGACCGGCGTACGCATCTCAAGCTGGGCCTGGGCGGTCTCTCCGATGTCGAGTGGATGGTCCAGCTCGTGCAGCTGCAGCACGGGTACGACGACCCGGCGCTGCGGGTGACCGGAACGATGGCAGGTCTCGACGCGGTCGAGCGCGGGGGGTATCTCACGCCGGGCGAAGCCCAGAGCCTGCGGGTCGGGTGGGGCCTGGCGGCCTCGTTGCGTAACGCGGCCGTGCTGTGGCGGGGGCGTCCGGTCGCGTCGGTGCCGAGCGACCTGCGGGACGCTGACGGGATCGGCCGGATCGTTGGACGGCGTCCGGGGGCCCAGGCCACCCTGGAAGAGGACTACATGCGGGTGAGCCGCCGCTGCCGGGCGGTCGTGGAGGCGAACTTCTACCAGGCGCGCTGAGCGTCGGGACACCCGGTAGCGTCATCGCAATGACGGCTCGGCATCTAGCACGGACGCAGATGCCCCCGTACTCCGAGGTCTTCGCGGTCCCCGGCTTCGCTGCGCTGTTCGTCGCCGGGGCGCTGTCTACCTGGGGCGACTACATCGCCCGGCTCACCGTCGCGGCAGTCGTCTATGACCGGACCAGCTCCCCGCTCGCCACCGCGACCACACTTGCGGTGAGCCTGCTGCCGTCGATCTTCGGGCGGACCCTGCTCGGACCGCTCGCCGACCGGTTGCCATACAAATACGTCCTGGTGTGTTCGCACCTGTCCCGCGCGCTGATGGTGCTCGTCCTCATCGCGCTGGTGACGGCCGAGGCACCCCTAGCCGCCCTACTCGTCGCGCTGTTCGTGCTGGAGACGCTGGGCGGCCCGGCTGCCGCGGCCAACCAGGTGCTGCTGACCGACCTGTTCACCGACCGCCGGGTCTACGTCCGTGCCCTGGGGATGACGGCGTTGTCCGAGCAGCTCAACCAGGCGGTCGGGCTCGTGCTCGGCGCGCTCATCGTGTCCGGCCTTGGTGCGGTGCGTGGGCTCGTGGCGGACCTGCTCACCTTCGTCGTCTCCGCGGTCGTCGTGCTGGTGGTCGTGAAGGTCCGGCCGGTGGTCGGCGACTCCTCACCCGGGCTGCGGGGCTTCTTCGACGACCTCGGGGCAGCGATCGCGCACATCGCGAGGCATCCAGTCCTCAGCCGGTTGCTCCTGCTCAGCCTGGTCTCCGCAGTCGGGGTGGCAGCGCCCGAGGCGGTGGCCATCCCGTATGCCGGGGGTGCGGGCCTGGGTGGTCTGCTGATGGCGGCGCCGATCGCCGGGGCGGCCCTCGGAGTCGTCGTCGTCAGCCGTTGGGAGCCCCGTGTCTCGAACGACCGGATCATCCTGCTGGCGTTGGCCATGCCGGTTCCGCTGCTGTTCACCGTCGTGGGGCTGTCGACGCCCGTGGTGTTCGTGCTCTGGTTCATCAGCGGCACGCTCCAGGCGTTCATGGTGCCGCTGCAGTCGACCTTCACGCTCGTCACGCCCAGCGACCGGCGCGGCACCATCTTTGGTCTGGCGGGTGCCCTGTCGGTGACCGCAGCAGGCCTCTCCTACCTACTGGCGGGCTGGTTTTCCGAGCTGGCCACCCCCGGGGCCGCGGTCACCATGTGCGCGGTCATCTGCCTCGGCGCGGTTGTGCTGCTGGCGGCTCGCTGGCCGCGACGTGTGCTCGACGAGGCGGTCCAGGCGGCCTACCGCGAATGACGGCGAGCCGGCCGACAGGCCCGGGACGCCCCCAGGGCTGGGGGACCCCGCCCCGTACGGTTTGCAGATCGAGAACGACACGGCGGAGAAGTGTGTCCGCGCCGCGCTAGACGTCGGGATCTCGACCTTCGACACCGCGGACGCCTATCGGCCGACGGCACCGGCCGGGAAGAACGACGTCGGCCTCTGTCAGATCCGCAGGAGCAGTCCGTTGCCGCCGCGGCGCATGTCGGAGATGAACCCGCTCATGACCACCAGGCGTTCTCGTCGCCCTTGACGATCGACTGGGCGGCGTCCTTGGTCTGTTCGAAGGTGGCGTGCGGGGGATGGGGTGGCACGTTGGGGTCGGTATGCACGTCGATGGCGGTCGGCGGTCGACGGCCAGCGTCTGGGACTCGGCGAACTTCGGCGAGCCCTCCATCGCGCTCGGCCAGGCCGCTCATCTGTATGGCTCGGTCGCCGGCGAAAACGATGACGGGCCGGTCGGGGCAGCCGAACTTCGCGCCGGTGCCGTTGGGGACGCCGGGGCCCATGGTGGCCAGGTTGCCTGACAGGGAGCCTCGCATGTTAGGGCAGCTCGTCGGACAGCACGTCCTTGCCCAGCAGCGGCTTGGCGACGCCCGCACCGAGGAGCTCGGCGACCTGTTCGAGCTCGGCGCGGGCCCCGCGGGCTGCTGATCGACTGGCCATCGCCGTCACCACTCAGATCCGACTCAAGACCGACGGACGGGCCAACTGCCGGAGCAAGCTCGCCGCTCGGGAGATCCCGAGCCGAGGCCATGCGGGAAGGGCACCGTGGGGCGTCACATCAATCCAGCGCGGTCGGCTCACCCCCGCACACCAGCGCCTCGGTTCAGCCACTTCCCGGACCCGCACCCGCGACGCGCTAGCCGCGCCCACCTCCGCCAAGAAGACCTCCACCTCGAGGCCCGGCGAACCCGCCTCTCGACATCAGAGGGGTGCCGGACGGACGCACCTGCTCGAGCGCGGCTCGCTCTGAGGCATTGGACTCGTACTCGGCGTTCATATCGTCGCCCGATAGCTCAGGAGTTCTGTACCGGCCGCTTCCGTGCCGTCGTCCGGCGCGACGTGCATCACCAGCTTGCCGGAATCGACCGTGAGGGCGAACGGATTGCGAGTGGCGACGTGCCGTGCGCTGCTGAACAGCGGGATCGGCATCTCGCGGACGATCCGCCGATCGCCGAAGTCGACCAGGGCGAATCCGCCGAGCTCGCGCGCCGCCTTTTCGAACGGTGTGGGGAGAGCCGCGATCCCGCTGCAGAACACGCGCCCGTGGCCCGCGTACTGCGCGTCCTGGTAATCGACGAAAGTGCTCGGGTTCTCCCAGTGATCCAGTTCGTTACCCGCGGGATCCCAGGTCGAGAACTCGCGCGAGCCCCAACTGCCGCCGTGCAGCTGTCCGCTCTCCGGATCGGCGACGATCCACCCGACGTGGTCAGCGATCCGGAGTCTTTCGGTCGCCGCGAGCGTGCCGGGGTCGATCGAGAGCACCAGTGCGCTGCTCCGCGGCCGATACTCGGCGACGGGCACCCAGACCGAAGTACCGTCGAAGTCGATTCCGCCCGGGTGGTAACGGTCGCCGTCGCCGACGATGATGTCCCGCGTGAGACCGCCTTCGGCGTCCAGCACGAAGACGTGGCCGATGCCCCGTCCGGCGGTTGCCCCCGGCCCGCCCGGCAATCGCTCGGGACTCTCGAGCAACTCTACCGACGAGAGGAAGATGCGGTCGCCGACGAAGGCCAGCCCCTGCGGATGATGCGTCGCAAATGCGAGGGGAGTGCGTCGTACGAGCTCCCATCGTGCGGCGCGGCCGTCGCGAAAGACCGCATCCGCGGCCGCCACCAGTTCTGAATCGTCCCGCATGTTCACGATCATGTCCTCACTAGTTTCACGGGAGTCGACCTGGGTCCGATCGGACGCCCAGGCGTGACGGGGTGCTGCGCGATCGGTTGAATCGCCACGGGCTAGAGCCGGGCACGAGTCGTGCAAGCCATTCGCAGCCAAGGTGATCGGGCCCACGAGACGTATACGAGCCAGGGGGGGTCGAGCCAATTTTCGACCATCACGCGCCCGGCACCTGCTTCAAGGCGCAGGGTGCCATGCGCGCGGTCTCGCCCGGCTTCGCATCGTCCCGTTCTGCGAGGGCGACCTCGAGTTCTTGGACGACAACCCGCTGCAGATCCGTATCGATCAGCACACGAACCGTGAGGGGGCTGAGGACATGGCTGTAGGGACCAGGAAGATCCGAGACGGCGCTGCCGGGCTGGGCCGGTTGATTCACCTGTCGTTCGTCCTGCGTTCGCGAGCGGAGCACAGGTTGGTGAACGTCTGGTAACAACCTCCCGGCACCCTTGGCTTTTGTGCGCATGTCAGTAGTTTGTAACGAGGTAGCAACGGCTGTCCCGGACCTTCCTACGGCTCGGGAATGCTGTCCCGACGGTCCATGAGCCACTCGGGTTGTGCCACATGATCATCAGGAGGATCGCAGTGAAATCACGTCCTAGCTTCACCGTCACCGCCGTTGCCGCGGTAGGAGTGTTGGCACTGGCCGGCTGTACGTCGAGCGGTAGTTCCGCGCCGAGTACCTCCGAGAAGGCACTCACGGTCTTCATCAGCGGTGGAGCCAACATCCAGGACCTGTGGGAGAAGTCCCTGATCCCCGCCTTCGTAAAGGCCAACGCGGGCTACACGATCAAGGTCACACTCGACCTCCACGGCGAGCACGACACCCAGACCATCGCCAAGCTGACCAGTGCGACCCAGCAGAAGAAGGACCCGGGCTTCGACCTCGTCGACGCTGGCTTCGTCACCCAGGCCGCCAAGGCAGGACTCCTGACGCCGGTATCCACAACGAACATCCCGAACTTGAAGGACGTCCCTGCGACAACCCTGACCGCCGGCGGCACGGGCGGCATCCCCTATCGCGGCTCCTCCGTGCTGCTCGGGTACAACTCCGCGACGGTTAAGACACCGCCGAAGACCACGGACGAGCTGCTCGCCTGGATCAAGGCGCATCCCGGCAAGTTCACCTACAACACCCCGAGCACCGGCGGCTCCGGTCAGTCGTTCGTCACGACCGTTCTGGACAAGTATGTTCCGGCGGCCGACCGCACGAAGATGGTCACCGGATACGCGAAAGACCTCGAAGGCGACTGGGACCAGGGCTTCAAGGAGCTCGCGAGCCTCAACCCGTACATCTACCAGAATGGCCTGTACCCGAACGGCAACGTTGCCACGATCGATCTGCTCGGCAGCGGCCAGATCGACATGACGCCGATTTGGTCAGACATGCTCCTGTCCGGCATCAAGAGCGGACAGCTGCCGGCGACAACCAAGTACACGCAGATCTCCGACCCGTCGCTCACCGGTGGAGCCGCCTACCTCGGCATCCCGACGACCTCGACCCATCAGCAGGGCGCGCTCACGCTCGCGAACTGGCTGCTCACGCCGCCCGCACAGGAGCTCATGGTCACCACGGTCGCCGGTTATCCGGTGGTCAACCTGGACCTGCTGCCGCCGACGGTTCAGGCGACGTTCGAGGGCACGGATTCCGGTAACCTGCGACTCACCTACTTCGCGTCGATGACGCAGGACCTGAACAACCTCTGGGCACAGCGGGTCCCCGGTAAGTAATGACCACCGTCTCCCCTCGGAAACGGTTCGTCGGGAAGGCGTCCGGGCTTTCGCCCCTCGGCTTCTTCATGGCCCTTCCGCCGATCCTGCTGATTCTGTTCTTCGTCGGGTTTCCGATCGCGCTGGCGCTGGCGTTCACCCTCGGCTTCACCGGTGGGCTGAACTCCGTTGTGTCGACGATCGGACTGAATGTCCACGAAGCCGCGCAATGGTGGGGAACCCTGGCGGCATACCAAGAGGTGGTCACCTCGTCGACCTTCCGCGCTGACCTGCTTCTGACCGTTTCCGTGACCATCATCAGCTCTGTCGTTGTGCTGTTTATGGCGCTGGGCGTCGCCCTCTACCTGCGGATGAAGGGTGGCTGGGTTGCCACATTCCTTTCGGGACTCGCCGTCGTTCCGCTGTTCATCCCGGTCGTGATCGGATCGTGGGCGATCGTGACGTTCTACGCGGCCGACGGGTTCCTCCGCAGCCTGTTCGCCGCCTTCGGACTGCAGGGGCCGACCTTCGGCTACACCGTCGTCGCGGTCGTGATCGGGTCGGTCTGGACCTCGCTCCCGTTCGCCGTGCTGCTCATCGCCTCGGGTATGCAGTCGATCCCCGATGCGATGATTGAGGCGGCGCGCGACGCCGGCGCGGGCAACATTCGCATCGCGTGGTCTGTCATGGTGCCGATGGCGTTCGTGCCGATCGTGATCGCGACGACCTTCACCGGGATCGGCGTCATCGGCTCGTTCACCGTGCCTTACTTCAACGGGGCGAACACGCCGAACATGCTCGGTGTTGAGCTCACCAAATACTTCGTCTCGTACAACCAGCCGCAGCAATCTGTGGTGATGGCGTTCGCGATCTTCGTCGCGGCATCCGGCATCGCGGCGTTTTACGTGTGGGCGAACTTCCGAAGTGCCAAGACAGAAGGCAGGGTCTGATGCCCGGCACGGGCAGTACTGCGCCCCTGACGGTCGCCGAGCAAGCCGTTCGCCCAGACCGGGCCAAGGCGCGAACCGTCCGGGAGGTCGCACCCGGCCGTTCGGGAGGGATCACGAGCAAGATCCTGATCGGCGTCTTCGTGATCTTCATGGTCGTGTTCATCCTCGGCCCGCTGCTCTGGCTGGCGGTGCATGCGTTCGCCGGTACGTGGACCTACCCGAGACTGGCACCGGACTCTTGGACACTCCGCTGGTGGTCTGAGGTGTTCAGCGACCCCGCCCTCGGCGTCGCCGTGCGGAACTCGCTCGTGTTCTCCCCGCTCGTCGTATTCTTTTCGGCAATTATCTGCCTGCCAGCGGCGTACGCGTTCGCCAGGTACGACTTCTTGGGGAGGAAGACGTTCCTGGTGGGGCTGTTCGCGGTGAACGCCTTCCCCAAGATGGGCCTCTTCGCCACCCTGGCGACCCTCTTCTACGCGCTCAACCTCATGAACACGATCGTCGGCATCCTGATCGTGCAGGTGCTTGGCACGATCATCTTCATGACCTGGATACCCTCCGCGGCGTTCGCGGCCGTGCCGCGCAGCCTCGAGGAAGCGGCGAGGGATGCTGGCGCATCCAAGCTCCGCGTGTTCTTCAGTGTCACGCTGCCGATGGCGATGCCGGGGATCCTGGTCGCGGTCGTGATGTCGTTCCTCGCCGCGTTCGACGAGGCGCAGGGAACCTACCTCGTCGGAGCCCCGACGTATTTCACGATGCCGACCGAGATGTACACGCTCGTGTTGAACTATCCGAACCAGGTCGCGGCCGTCTTCTCGATCCTGATGTCCATCCCGTCGGTGGTCCTGCTGATGGTCGCTCGCAAACGCATCATGGGCGGCCAGCTCGCTGAGGGCTTCCAAATCAGATAAGGGGGTGTGCGGTGAGCACACTTGAAGCAGCGGCGCAGCGAGAAGCTGCGAACCCCGATCGAGCTGTCGCGGGACTCGAGATCACCGGGCTGAACAAGATGCTCGGCGGGCGCACGATCATCGACGATCTGGAACTTTCCGTCAACGACGGTGAGCTAGTTTCGCTGCTCGGCCCGTCGGGTTGCGGCAAGACGACGACTCTGCGGATGATCGCGGGGTTCCTCGCGCCGGACAGCGGATCGATCGTCGTCAGCGGCAAAGACGTCACCAAACTCGGCGCGGAGAAGCGTCCGAGCGCGATGGTGTTCCAGAACTATGCGCTCTGGCCGCACATGACGGTGTTCAAGAACGTCGCGTTCCCGCTCAAGCTGCGAAAGGTGCCGAAGGCCGAGATCGAAAGCCGTGTCGTCGCGGTACTCGAGATGGTGAACCTGCTTCACCACAGGGGATCGCGCCCCGGCCAGATCTCCGGTGGAGAGCAGCAGCGTGTCGCGCTCGCCCGCGCACTGGTGCAGGAGCCGGACCTCCTGCTGTTGGATGAACCGCTGAGCAACCTCGACGCCAAGCTGCGCGTAAAGGTGCGTGAAGACATCCGCGAGATTCAGCGGAGGCTCGGTATCACGATGGTGATCGTCACGCATGACCAGGACGAGGCGCTGTCCATGTCCGACAGGATCGCGGTCATGAACGCCGGCAGGATCGAGCAGTACAGCACTCCGGCGGAACTCTACGAGCGCCCGAGGACCGCCTTCGTTGCGACCTTCATCGGCACGATGAACCGGGTCGACGGCTGTTACAGGGATGGCAAGATCGTGCCGGGCAGAGACGTCGTCGGCATCCGGCCGGAGGACGTGATCTTCAGCACGGAGCAGATGCCCGGCGGCGTCCCGGTGACTGTCGAGAGGGTCATTCCGCGCGGCCACTTCCACGAGGTGTTCCTCCAGCGCCCGGACGCGCTGCTGCGTGCGTACCTCTCTGGCGATGTTCCCGCGCTCGGATCAGCCGGATTCGCGAGCATCACGAAAGTGATGACCTTCCGCGACGACCTGCTGATCGACGATGGCGGGGGGACCGGGGATCCGCGGAAGTGACGGTGGAGCCTCAGGACACGCCGATCACGGGGGCGAGCGCACATCGTGGGGATTCGAGCCTTTTCCGGGAGAACACGTTGCCGACAGTCCGTTCGGCGATCGCCGCCGGTGCTCAGTTCGTCGAGATCGACGTGCGGCTCACCCTCGACGGCGGGGTCGTCGTGCTGCACGATCCGACCCTCGAACGCCTTTGGGGGATACGGGCGCAAATTGCCGACACGAGCTACGACTCCGTCAGGCTGCTCGGTGATCGCGACCATCGGCCTCCGCTGCTCGCCGAGGTCCTTGAGCTGATCGAGGGCTCAACGTCGACCCTTCTCATCGATATGGACTGGGCGGGTCCGGCGGAGGCCGCCTACCGCGTCGCAGCAGCCAGCAGCGCGAGCGTCGCCTGGTGCGGCGACCTCGAAGCCATGCGGGCGATCCGCGCCCTCGATCCGAGTGCGAGCATCTGGATGCCGTGGGACGAGCCGAACCCGCCGACGGCGGAAGACATCCGCGAGCTCGCCCCCGACTACATCAACTCCGAGTTCCTGACGATGACCGCGGTAATGGTTGAGGACATCCACGCGCTCGGTTGCAGGATCGCCGTTTGGACCGTTGATGACGAGTTCACCATGCGGTGGGCCAGTGAGCTGGGAGTGGATACGGTGACAACCAATGAGCTGAAACGGTTGCAGACGGTGGTCGGCGAGGAGAGGACGAGTGGCGGGACGCCGCCGTCTCCCGTGCCGGGCGAGGTAGATCTGGAGGCCGTGCTCGCGGTCGCTCGAGCACTCGGCCAATGGGCGATCGACTACACCAGCTCGAGCGACCCCGGGCAGATCTCGACCAAGGTCAATGCGGCAGATCTCCTCACGGAGGTGGACGTCGCCGTCGAGCGGCACATTCGCGACGTGGTCGGCCAGAGGTTCAGCGGTTACGGTTTCGTCGGCGAGGAGATGGGTGGCGCCGCATCGCCCGGTGTGCCCTGCTGGTACCTCGACCCTGTCGACGGGACCACTAACTTCGCCAACCGCATCCCGTGGAACGCCTTCTCGCTCGCACTCGTGGTCGACGACACCCCGCTCGTCGGGGTCGTGGCGGACCCCTGGCGTAGAGAACTCTTTGAGGCGGTCCGCGGCCGCGGTGCGAAGCTCAACGGTGCGCCCCTGGCGATCGCCACGGCCGAGACGGACGCCGATCCACTCAGCGGCAAGGTGGTTTCAACCGAGCTCGCCGGACACCTCGTCTGGCCCGGCATGCTCGAGATGCTCGCGGCCCTCGGGGCGCGGCACTGCACCGCGCGGATCATGGGATCCGGCACGATGACTCTCGTGGGGGTCGCCGCCGGGCGCGGCGTCGGATCGGTTATCGGCAGCTTCGGCCCGGTCGATCACCTCGCCGCACTACTGATCGTGAGGGAGGCCGGTGGCATGGTCCTCTCGTCGTCCGGCGAGCCGACGCTGTTCCCCAGCTCCGGGGGCATCCTGGCCGCAGCGCCGCAGGCGGCCGACACGCTCTACGAGCTCTGGCAGGACGCCTGCGCGAGGTCGATGGGCGGTGACGGAAACGGTTATCGAACACGGTAGATTCCCGCGGCCGGGCTCGGGGGCGGCTGCGCGGCTGCCCAGTTGAATAGCCTGAGGACGCTCTCATGCCGCTCTCCACGCGGACGGCCTACTCTGCACAACCCAGCTAGGGAACCCCCCCGCGCGAGACCTCGTGCTCACCTCTGAGCCGCTCTTACTGCACCTCGACACCCGCACTCGCGTCGCCAGCTCCTAGGACTCTGCTGAAGAAGGCCCGTTCGTGGGGACGGTAGGCGCCTCGGTCCCGGTGATCGGGGTCTGATCGAGGCCGGTCCTGGACGTGAGTGGATTGAAGGTGTTGTGTTCATGGGAGTCGCCATCGACAATTGCCGGTCGGTCGCTCCCGGCGGCGACTACCTCATGTCTTGCGCAATCGGGGACTGCAGGGAAGCACCCACTGTGGATACTGCGTTCATGGGTCTCACCTCCTGCCGATAAGTCACGATCGCCGGGACAGCCCTCCGGCGACCCGGGTGATCGACCGGCATCATGCCGGTTGCCGAGTCGCTGTCGACCGCGCCGGCGATCGCTACACCTGTGATGAGCCCAAGTTCTCGTGCGCCAAAGTCGGCAATGGGTCCCTTCCGTCGGCGACTGACAGCGACCTGGGCGGACGTATGGGCGCGTAGTAGGCCCGCGCGACGGTCCGCCCTTTCGCGGCGATGTGACGCAACTTCGACACCAACCCAGGGTCGGCGCCTGCGTCCCATCGCATGCTTCGTGGTCAGGCGAGATCTAGTCATCGCCCGTACCGTCTGGCACCCATCGGCATGACCCCCGATGACTTCTGTGTCAACGACAGGTCATAGCCGACATGGAAATCATCAACCTTGGATCAAGCGAGGGCCTCCCGCCGCTGGACTGGGATCCCATCGTCGCCAAACTCGACGCGAAGTCGGCGCCCCCGGTCGGCGCCATCAACGCGCGCACGACGTGGTTGGCAACGATCAACGACGACGGGAGCGCCCATGTCACCGCCGTCGGCGCCTTATGGGTCGATGGCCGGTTCTGGTTTCAAACCGGCAACGACACCCGAAAGGGCCGCAACCTCGCACGCGACCCGCGGTGCTCGATCGCCATCTCGGTACGGGACGCCGACGTCGTCGTGGAAGGCGACGCGGTCCGGATGACCGAGCCGGAGGCGCTGACTCGCATTTCGAAGGCCTGGGCGGACGGCGGCTGGCCAGCCAAGCCAGACCCAAGCGGATCCGGGATCACCGCACCGTTCAACGCTCCATCTCAAGGACCACCGCCTTGGAACGTGTACCGGCTCCAGCCCCGCTCGGCGACCGTCGTCTCATCCGCGGAGCCAGGCGGATTGACCCGGTTCCGGTTCTGACGCCTGACCACCCGCTCACTCCCCGGATGAACTGCCTACGACGACTGGCGGCGGTTAGACGCACCCGCGATTTCCCCCGCATGCGCTTGCTTCTGCGCTGGGCTCAGCGGGCGAGCCGGCCGGCCAGCACCGGCTGCCCTGGGCCGGCCAGTTCCCCGATCGCGCTTCGGCGACCGGTGATGGCCATCAGTATGGATTCTGCCGGTCCGGTCAGTTCCGGTCCTGAGCCGTGAGTCCAGTCCAGGTCGGTCGGGGTCAGGCGCAGGCCGCGGGCGAGGTGCCACGCCGGCAGTTCGGGACTGCACCCGCTGGCCCCCAGGACCCATCGCAGCCGGTCGGCAGGGATCTGGCGAGGCATATCCAGCGGGCGTCGGATGTCCTGATGATGGATGGTGACGTCGAGTAGCGCGAGCCGGCCCCCGAGAGTGGTGGCCAGCCCCTGTGGCCTTAGCTGAGTCCGCAGCCGGTGGAGGAGCTGTTCGGTAGTCAGGGATGCGAGCTCGTCAACAACCAGCTGGTTGGCGTGGACGATCCGACCCCG
>NZ_JBDTKA010000122.1:0-5415 GCF_039935575.1 Lapillicoccus sp. | reverse complement strand
CCGGTCGGTCACAGACCGTGACCCCGGCGTCGAGCGTGGTCGGAGACAGCACCTTCGGCCTTGTCGGCGTGCTCACGACCACGACGGCTGCGACCACCTCCGTCGGCCTGGGACCGGATGTTCCGGCGACGACCGGACCCGCCGGAACGGTTGCCGTAGGAGGCCTCCCAGTTGCCGCGGGCACCACGAGCTCGGCCGTCCAGGTCGAGGTCGCGACGGACCGCACCGTCGCCGTGCGTGGCGAGGCCGGCGCCCCAGCCGGCCCAGCAGCGCCGCCAGCACCGTCACCGTCTGCGCCGTCTGCGCCGTCTGCGCCGTCAGCGCCGACGCCCACTCAGGTGACGTTCGACGTGGTCGGGTCGTTCGAGGCATACCCGCCGGTCGTCACCGCCTCGTCCCGGGACTGGGTCGCGCCGGTCGCCGGGTGGCAGGTCGGAGCCGTCGCTCGCTGACGCCGGCCCCCCCGTGCCCACCAGTGCCCACCAGTGCCCACCAGTGGCCACTGCATACCCGACGGGGGTGGGTACTTGTGCGCCCAGGGCGAACAGCGCTCCGGTCGGGATTCTCGCGCGGGATGTGGACGTTAGGGTCAATGGCAGCCAGCCAAGGCAGGTCCGGACCCGTCCTGACCTGCGAGACCACAGCAGTCCATGCGACTGAACTACCGAACGATGGAGGCCACCGTGGCTCGCTCCAGCGAGATCGTCGCCGCCGGCGAAGGCATGACCGGCGGTCTTGACGACCACATCTACAACCGCTTGCTCAAGGAGCGGATCATCTTCCTCGGCTCCGAGGTCCGCGACGACAACGCGAACGCCATCTGCGCACAGATGCTGCTCCTCACGGCCGAGGACCCGACCAAGGACATCTGGCTCTACATCAACAGTCCGGGCGGCTCCGTGACCGCCGGCATGGCGATCTTCGACACCATGCAGTGGGTGCCCAACGACGTGGCTACGGTCGTCATGGGTATGGCCGCCTCGATGGGCCAGTTCCTGCTCAGCGCCGGTTCTCCCGGGAAGCGGTACGCCACCCCGCACTCGCGGGTGATGATGCACCAGCCGTCCGGCGGCATCGGCGGCACGGCCAGCGACATCAAGATCCAGGCCGAGCAGATGCTCTACGTCAAGAAGCAGATGGCCGAGCTCACTGCCGAGCACACCGGACAGGAGCTGACGCAGATCGAGCGTGACTCCGACCGAGACCGGTGGTTCACGGCCGAGGAGGCGAAGGCCTACGGGTTCGTCGACCACGTCTTCACCAAGGCGGAACAGGCCGAGCGCGGCAAGCCCGTCGGCGACGCACCGCTCACCGGCGACGCGACGACCGGCACCGGCGAGACCGCCACCGACAGCTGAGCGACGCGACAGGACACTGGAGACCACCATGACCGTTCACCCGTACAACCGCGCTGGCTCGGGGCTGCACGTCCCCGCGCCGTCGAGCCGCTACATCCTGCCCCAGTTCGAGGAGCGGACGTCCTACGGGATGAAGCGCCTCGACCCCTACACCAAGATGTTCGAGGACCGCATCATCTTCCTCGGGGTCCAGGTCGACGACGCGTCGGCCGACGACATCATCGCCCAGCTGATCGTGCTCGAGTCTCAGGACCCGGATCGCGACATCCTCATGTACATCAACAGCCCGGGTGGCTCGTTCACCGCCATGACGGCGATCTACGACACCATGCAGTACATCCGGCCCGACATCCAGACCTTCGTGGTCGGGCAGGCCGCCTCGGCTGCGGCCGTGCTGACGGCGGCGGGCGCCAAGGGCAAGCGTTATGCCCTGCCGAACGCCCGGATCCTCATCCACCAGCCCGCGCTGGGCGGGGGCGACTACGGGCAGGCCTCGGACATCGAGATCCAGGCCAACGAGGTCTTGAGGATGCGCACCTGGCTCGAGGAGACGCTGGCCGGTCACACCGGGCGCACTCCCGAGCAGGTCAACGAGGACATCGAACGCGACAAGATCATGTCGGCTGCTGAGGCCAAGGCGTACGGCCTCATCGACGAGGTGCTCCTGTCCCGCAAGGGTTCCCTCATCACGTAGCGGCGACGACGCATACGAGCACGGTATGCCGGTCCGCCGGCGACCGCGCAGGACGCGTCGAACGACCGTGGTCGAGCCGCCAGCACCCTTGCGCCGAGAGCGAAAGATCGTCAAGAGGGATGCGACCGACACGGTCGACCGCGTGTAATGGACACCATCCGGACACCTGACCGGTAGCGTCGCGTCGGCAGCCTGCGTTGCCGGCGCGAGGGCAGCACCACGGCGCGACCGCGACAGCACGGGCCGCACAGACTTCACGGGAGGCACCGAGTGGCACGCATCGGAGACGGTGGCGACCTGCTGAAGTGCTCGTTCTGCGGCAAGTCGCAGAAGCAGGTCAAGAAGCTGATCGCCGGCCCCGGTGTCTACATCTGTGA
Organism: Lapillicoccus sp.; assembly: GCF_039935575.1. GTDB lineage: Bacteria > Actinomycetota > Actinomycetes > Actinomycetales > Dermatophilaceae > Lapillicoccus. Next base: position 2,986 of record NZ_JBDTKA010000122.1, on the reverse strand, counting down.
CGAGTGCGTCGACCTGTGCAACGAGATCATCGAGGAGGAGCTGGCCGAGTCCTCAGAGCTGGGCCTCGACGAGCTGCCAAAGCCGCGCGAGATCTTCGCGTTTCTGCAGAACTACGTGATCGGCCAGGACGTCGCCAAGCGCGCGCTCGCCGTAGCCGTCTACAACCACTACAAGCGGATCCAGGCGGGGGAGGCGGGCCCGGTCAAGAAGGACTCCGACCACGTCGAGATCTCCAAGTCCAACATCCTGCTGATCGGGCCGACCGGGTGCGGCAAAACCTACCTCGCGCAGACCCTGGCCAAGATGCTCAACGTGCCGTTTGCGATCGCCGACGCGACGGCGCTGACGGAGGCCGGCTATGTCGGCGAGGACGTCGAGAACATCCTGCTCAAGCTCATCCAGTCGGCCGACTACGACGTCAAGAAGGCCGAGACCGGGATCATCTACATCGACGAGGTCGACAAGATCGCCCGCAAGAGCGAGAACCCGTCGATCACGCGCGACGTGTCGGGAGAGGGGGTCCAGCAGGCGCTGCTGAAGATCCTCGAAGGCACGACCGCGTCGGTGCCGCCGCAGGGTGGTCGCAAGCACCCGCACCAGGAGTTCATCCAGATCGACACGACCAACGTGCTGTTCATCGTCGGCGGGGCTTTTGCCGGGCTGGAGAAGCTCGTGGAGTCGCGAAACGGCAAGAAGGGTCTCGGGTTCGGCAGCCAGCTGCACACCCCCAAGGACCTCGCCGAGTCGATCCACGAGGTCATGCCCGAGGACCTGATGAAGTTCGGGCTCATCCCCGAGTTCATCGGCCGACTGCCCGTCATCACCACCGTGACCCCCCTCGACCGGGACGCGCTGGTCAAGATCCTCACCGAGCCGCGCAACGCGCTGGTGAAGCAGTACCAGAAGATGTTCGATATCGACGGTGTCGAGCTCGAGTTCACCACCGACGCGATCGAGGCGGTCGCCGACCAGGCCCTGCTGCGCGGCATCGGTGCGCGCGGGCTGCGCGCGATCATGGAGGAGGTCCTCCAATCGGTGATGTTCGACGTGCCCAGCGAGGACGATATCGCCCGCGTTGTCGTCACCCGCGAGGTGGTGCTCGAGAATGTCAACCCGACGATCGTGCGGCGCGAGCAGGGCCGGGCCCCCGCACGCGCGAAGCGCCCGCAGCGCAAGGAGAGCGCTTAGCTCGCACGGTGCTGGGGTCGGCCAAGGTCGGCGGCCTCGTAGGTCGGGCCCGTGGCTCCGGCAGGGCCCAGCCCTGACTCCGCCTCCGCCTCGGCGCGCGTGCATCGAGGGTGCGCCACCAGTCCAGCCAGCGCTACTGCTCGGCGGCGCTCTGCTCCAGGGGACAGGCCGTCACGAACCAGGTTGGCAGGCGGCGAGCCCAGGTCTGCTCGTTCGGCCACTCGGTCGCCCCCACGGTGAGCAGACAGCTCATCACCTCACGGGCACGGTGCAGAACCTCATGCGGGGATGCGTCATCGACGGTGGCCGTGACCACAACGAGGCCGGAACCGCGCGGTTCCGCGTGCGCTGGGGGACCGTGGAGCACGCGACCGAGCTCGTTCGACGGCAGCACCGCCTGTCAGCCGAGGTTTCCGACGAAGTTGTCGGGGTGGGGTAGATCGACGGGCGTACGTCCATTCACCCTGGTCAGCAGCCGCTCCACCACTTCGCGGAGACTGGTGACGGCGAACTGCGCTGCTACCAGGGGGTCCCGATTGGGGTCCGCCTGGTCGACATAGGTGACGTCGACGCGGTGGATGACCTCGCTTGGCCCCATGACGAAGATGGTCCCCGGTGAATAGACCACCTCAGCCTCCTTCGGGTATGCGGAGAAGGGCCGCACATCCGCCGCCGCATCATCGGTGCTGGCAGATAAGCGTCGAATGTCACCGTTTCTCGTTGCCACTTTGGGGTCGGTGGTCGTCGGGACCAACCACTGGCTGACCACGGTCAGGCCCGGGTATGGCGTACCCGCCTGCTCATCGGACGGAGGACTGTTCCCGCTAGGCCGTCATCTGGCTGAGCATCCACGTCATGACGGCCCCCATCTGTTCGTCGTCGAGAACCGGGACACCACCTCGCTCAGCGCGCTCCACGATCTCGTCGGGGACGCCCACCCCGTAGGTCTCGGCGTAGTACGCGAGGTCCTCAGGCCAGACGAACTCGCCGTCCGTGTGGATGTTGATCCCCGAGACGTCGGTCTTGGCGGCGTCCAGTGCGTCGCCGGCTCGCTCGCTCGTCGCTGCCACCACGGGACATTCACGCAGGTACGTAGCGACGGCCTGTCTGCGCTCAGGCGCCAGCTCCGCCCGTTCCGCCTCGGCTGCCAGGTCCGGGCCGTCGGGCCGTCCGTGCCTCAGCTGTGCGAAGAACCCGATTCGCCTCATGGTGTGCCACCTCCCGGGGTGAAGACTCTCCAGCTTCCGTTGGCGACGTCTGCTGCAGGACCGATATGCATGAACCCGTTCGACCAGATCCATAGGGTGTCACTCGGTGCCTCCACGGTGACCCCCATCTTGTTCGCAAGGTTCTGGGCCAGCCCGGCGTCGGTCGCCCCGGTGCTGCAGCTGAGCAGTCGTAGGTTCTCACCCGCATAGTCGGCCTGCGAGTTGACGAAGCTGCTCAACAGACGCTGGTCTCCCGTCACCTTCCGGCCGTCCGACAGTGTGATCTCGACGGCATCGGGGCCACCGTGCAGCTTCACGTCGTAGAAACCCGGCTTGGGCGGGACCTTCTCGGCGTAGCCCGCGATCGCCTCGGAGGGAGGGAACCTGTTGACCGGCATCGCCACGGGTCCGTCGCCGAGCTGAGCGACATCGGCCACATCGTCGAGCTTGGTGGTGGCGCCCGCGACGTCGTCGAGCTTGGCCGCGGCGCCGGCGAGGTCGTCGAGGGCTTCGGCTCCCTTGACGGCCCCGGTGGCGCCCTTCTCGGTGGCGGAGGCGGCGGTGCCGGCGCCGAGGGTGGCGATGGCCA
>NZ_JBDTKA010000121.1:0-3941 GCF_039935575.1 Lapillicoccus sp. | reverse complement strand
GTCTCGGTGCCGAGGTTCTCGGCAAGGGTCGTAGTTCTCACGGTGGTGGCCGCCGCCTGGGAGACCTGGGCAAACGACAAGGACACTCCCGCTACCTTTACTTCGCCTCCGGAACTCGAAAGCCGCTCAACGACGAGTAGAAGTACCGGGACCAGCGCCAAAGTCGCAATGCCCAACAAGATGGCGGATTCTGAGCCCGCTGACGGCCAGGATGCGGCCGCCTTGGTGATGGCCATACCCACCAGCAGCACCGCCAAAGTGACCACAGCCGAGGCGACCGCCGCCTTCGGCGACCACGGCCACAGCGACTGCCGGGCAGAGGGGCGCGCGGACGAGCGTGATTCGCTCGGGAAGGTCGAGGGCATTGCCTGGCCTCCGATGCTCGCCGGACAAAGCCGACGCTAGTCAGGTGAACGAGACGTCAAAGCCTAGCGGTGGCGGAACTCCTGGAGGCAGTTCATTTGGCAGGCGAGCGTCGGGCAGAGCCAGACACGGTGCACACATACGGAGCCACCAGCCCAGCCTAGGCACCCCGGCTAGTGCACACATTCTCCGCCCGGAGACGGCAAACCCGCAGGTCACAGCCTTGGGCTGTTCGCCGACTTCAAATCGTGAGCCAAGTCAGGTCACACCGCCGCGTTTGCGGCATTCCAAGTCAACCTAGGGCCATTCCTCTCGGGACCTCAGGCTCCGCTTGTAACCTGAAAAATGCTCGACGTGGGCGGGATCGACGTTGAGGAGATCGCGACCGCGCTGGCGGATCAGACGTACGACGAGCACCGCTGGTTCCTCGACCCGCGGACGGGGCAATTCGCGTTCTGGACCAGCGACACTGGCGTTGACGGGGTGAACCCGGTCGAGATCAACGAGCTGGACCTCATTCCGATCGACCCGATCCCGTCGTATGTCTGGTACCGGGACATGGCCGACTTCGCTGAGGGCATCAGCGACGGTCCGGCCGGACAACGCCTGGCCAGAGCAGTTCAGGGTCGGGGGCAATTCCGTCGGTTCCAGAACCAGCTCTACGAACAACTCCCCACCTGATCTCACGGTGGCAAGCGATGCGAGACGCCCGGGCACAGCGCCGCGCCGTCGACTGGCTCCGCGACCACGAGTTCATCGCCGACGGCGCCGCTGATAAGTTCGCGGCCGACCACCCAGAGCCCGTCCTGCCGTGATGCACTACGACCCCAGGGCGCGGGCTCCTGGCACCTTCCGACGTCCCCTCATGCTTGGATAACGGAGGTTCCAGTGCGTACCGATGCACGGTCCGGAAAGTCAATCGGGGGCTGACGCCAGCGGCGACCTTATGGGCTCGCCGGCTGCGCGGCCGTACGACCCGTGGGGGCCGTATGAGGTCCCTGTGTGGGGGTCTTCATCGGGCGGGTGCCGGGACACCCAATTTTCGGTAGCAGGGTCTGACGGGGGTTTGGCATAACTGAGCCCGCCTTCGGCTTACGGGGCGCCGTAGCTGCCCCCGACCTGGTCGACGCGAGGAACGCCCTACCGTGATTATCGTCCTGGGGGCTGTCCGGTGTCGGTCGCGCGAACGCGGTTGTTCCGCGGCGCGTGGGTGAGCTCGACCAGGCCAAGCTGCTCGAGTAGCGGCGGGAGGTACATGCCGAAACGTCCGCGGTAGCCGTTGCGTAGGCCGTACCAGCCGCCGACGGGGTTGTCAGGGTCCCGTCCCCAGTCCTCGACGGTGCCCGGCCGGGCCGGTTTCTTTTCATCGGCCGCGCCGAGATCGACCCAACCGCCTTGCTGGGTCAGCCATCCGTGCAGGTCCTCGACCGCCCGCAGGTGGTAGCGCAGCGTCGTGGTCCCGACCTGGCAGACGAGTGCCGGTGGGTCAGCCTGCTCGTCGCGGTACATGGTGTATTGCGAGGTGCCGGGAGCGGTGCGCAGCTCCCACGGGTCGTCCTTGGTGCCGGTGGCCATCAGTGGTGCCTCTCGGTTAGGGCAGGTATCGCGTCCAGCGCAGCTGTGTCGGCGCCTGGGCGTGGTGTTGTTTAGACGGCGGGTCGGGTGAGGAGGACGTTCCAGCTGTTCGGCGAGGGCGCGAGGGTGGACGTCTCGAACCCGGCGGCGACCAGTAGGTCGTCGTACTGCGACTGGGAACGTTCCCGGGCCCCGAACATCACCAGCATGTGCAGGTCCACGAGGTGGACGTCTCGCTGCTCACGGGATGTGCGCCCCGGGGCGTCGAGGACATTCTCGACGATCAACAACTCCGCCGCTAGACCCATCGCAGCGTGGACCGACCGCAGGATCGTGACCGCCTGCGGATCGTCCCAATCGTGTAACACGTTGGACAGGAGATAGACCTCACCCCCGGCCGGCACCCCGGCGAAGAAGTCGCACGCCTCCCCCCGGGCACGCGCCCCGAGTCCGGCCGCAGTCAGGCCCGCGGTGGCCGCCGCGGCGACCTCGGGTCGCTCGGCCACGACCCCGCGCAGCAACGGCTGGCCCGCCAGCAACGCCGCCAGCATGGCCCCCTGGCCGCCACCGACATCGACGACCAGCCGCACCCCGGAAAAGTCATATCCCGCCAGCACAGCGGCAGCCTGGGTAGCGGCCCTTCGCGCCATCGACGCATTGAACACGGCCTCCTCAGCCGGGTGCGCCGCCAACCACTCCCACGACGTCTGCCCGTTGACGTCCTGATAGACCGCGCTCCCCCGTCGTACGGCGTCCGCCAGATGCCGCCACGCCGTCAGATTCGGCAGCTCCGTCTGCATCATCGCGAGGTGCCGTAGGCCGCTGGGATCGCCGACGCGCAGCGTCGCCCCCATCGTCGTCACCGCGTAGCGCCCCCCGTCGGTTGAGACCAAGCCGAGGTCGACCAGCACCCGCAGCAACCGGCCCAACGTGACAGGAGCCGCGGAACACCGAGACGCCAGCGTCGCGAGATCCTGAGGCTGGTCCAGCGCGTCCACGACACCAAGCTCACACGTCGCACGCAGGCACAACGAAACCCACCCGCCGCGCACCATCGACAGCACCTCGTCTGCCTCGGCCACCTCAGACCTCCCACCCGCGAGCATGACAGGGTCGAAGCGCTGATACCTAGCGGGACTACCCGCGAGCGTGTTCGACTGACATGAGCGCCGACCCACTCGTCGAGGAACACGCCGGGCAGCGTCGTGCACCTCACCACCAGTCAGACAGACTCCAGACCGCGCCAGCGGTCATCCGCCCAACAGTGAGGTTGACCGAACAAGCCGCGGCGGGCCTGTCCGGGCAACGGTGTTTCTCGCCGAGCATCTTGGATCTCACTGGACCGCTTGTGCAGCTCCGGATTGGTGCTTCCTACCGCCGCCAGTCGACCATGCTCATAACGGTATGAGGATGAAGCGCGGCACCGCGGCGTGGGAGAATTCGGTGTGGCACCCGCAGACTTCGAGGTGGCGGTGCCGCGCGTCGATGACGCTGAGGAACTGGCCTCGGTCCACGTTCAGGCGTGGCGGGAAGCCTATGGAGAGCTGCTCCCGGAGCACTTCTACGATGACGTCGCGCGCGAGAGTCGACAGGTGAGGTGGTCAGCTCTGCTCTCTCAGGAGGGTGCCGGAGAGCGGGTCCGGGTCGCCCGGCGCGAAGGGCGAATCGTGGGGTTTGTCATGAGCGGTCCGTCCGCCGAGCAACAGGGGCACCCGCCGGTGCGCGATGTGCAGCTGTACGCGCTCTACGTGCTGTCCAGCTGCTACGGCCACGGTGTCGGTCGAGTTCTACTTGACCAGGCTCTCAGGGAGAGGCCTGCACAGCTGTGGGTGGCGAAGGACAACGCGCGGGCTCGACGCTTCTATGAGAAGAACGGATTCACAGCCGACGGGACCGAGCAGGTGGATCCAGATCTCGACGGGCTGATAGAGATACGCATGGTGCGATAGACCGGCGCGGCCCACCCTCCACGACAGCGATGTCCGACATCCCGCACGACCGCC
>NZ_JBDTKA010000120.1:0-37723 GCF_039935575.1 Lapillicoccus sp. | reverse complement strand
CTCAGTCGTCGAGGACGGGTGGGGTGTGCCAGATCCTGTCGATGTAGTCGCGCATCGCGCGGTCGGAGGAGAAGAAACCACAGCGGGCCACGTTGAGGATCGCCGACCGGGACCACCGGTCCGGGTCGGCGTAGGCGGCATCGACTCTGGTCTGGGCCTCGAGGTAGGCGGCGTAGTCGGCGAGCACGAGGAACCGGTCGTCGTTGAGTAGGTTGGAGACCACCGGCTCGAAGCTGTACTGGCCGTCTCCGGAGAAGGCACCGGAGGCGATCAGGTCGATCGCCGCTCGCAGTGTCGGGTCCTTCTCGTAGTAGCTGGCCGGGTGGTAGCCCGCGGTCTGCAGCGCCTCGACCTCGGGCTCGACGAGGCCGAACAGGAAGAAGTTGTCGTCGCCGACGAGGCGACGGATCTCGATGTTCGCGCCGTCGTCGGTCCCGATGGTGAGAGCGCCGTTGAGGGCGAGTTTCATGTTGCCGGTGCCCGACGCCTCCTTGCCGGCGAGCGAGATCTGCTCGGAGAGGTCCGCGGCAGGGATGAGCTTCTCCGCCAGCGTCACGTTGTAGTTCGCTGGGAAGACGACGTTGAGACGACCCTCGAGGCGCTTGTCCTCGTTGACCGTGCGGCCGACGGCGTTGATCAGGCCGATGATCTCCTTGGCCATCCGGTATCCGGGCGCCGCCTTGGCTCCGAACGCGAAGACCCGCGGCGTGATGTCCTCCACGGCCACCTCGCCGGAGATCACCTGCTGGTAGAGCGTGACGATGTGCAGCAGCTTCAGGGTCTGTCGCTTGTACTCGTGCAGGCGCTTGACCATGATGTCGAGCATCATGTCCGTCGGTAGCTCGATGCTGTCGCGGGTACGCAGCAGCTTGGCCAGCCGGACCTTGTCGGCCTTCTTGACCGCGCGGAACCTCTCTCGGAACGACGCGTCGTCCGCAAACGGCTCCAGCTCCTCCAGGCGGTCGAGGTCCGTAACCCAGCCCGGGCCGATGGCCTCGGTGATGAGGTTGGACAGCTGTCGGTTGGCGAGCCGCACGAACCGGCGGGGGGTTACTCCGTTGGTGACGTTGGTGAACTTGTCGGGCCAGTAGTCGGAGAAGTCGGGCAGCACCTTGTCCCGCAGCAGCTGCGAGTGCAGCTCGGCGACACCGTTGACCTTGGCGCCGGCCACCGTCGCGAGATAGGCCATCCGTACCGAGCGCTCCGGGAACTCGGCGATGATCGACATCCGGCGCATGCGCATCTCGTCACCGGGGAACCGGGCCCGCACCCCGTCGAGGAAGTCGTCGTTGATCCGGTAGACGATCTCTAGATGGCGTGGCAGCAGCCGTCCGAGCACCTCCACCGGCCACACCTCGAGGGCCTCGGGCAGCAGGGTGTGACACGTGTAGGCGAAGCACTGCTGGGTGATCGCCCACGCGTCGGCCCACTCGAAGCCCTTCTCGTCCATCAAGATTCGCATAAGCTCGGGGACCGCGATGACGGGGTGGGTGTCGTTCAGCTGGAAGATCGCCCGTTCCGGCAGCAGCCGCAGGTCGAATTCGGGCGGTAGCACCTGATCGATGAAGTCGTGCAGCGAGCAGGCGACGAAGAAGTACTGCTGCTGCAGTCGCAGCTCCTTGCCCTGCGGCGTCGAGTCTTCGGGGTAAAGGACCGCCGAGATCTTCTCCGCGAAGGTCTGTCCCCGCACAGCGTCGACGTAGTCGCCCGAGTTGAAGCTGGCGAGGTCGAACGCGCGAGTGGCCGTGGCGCTCCATAGCCGCAGCGTGTTCACGCGCCCGTTGCGGTAGCCGGGAACCATGTAGTTGTAAGGCACCCCCTGCACGTCCCACTCCGGGACCCAGGTCGACCGCTCCACGCCGTTGTCGTCCGTGACCTTCTCGGTGTGCCCGCCGAACTGGACGCGCACAGAGTTCTCGGGGTGCGGGAACTCCCATGGGTTGCCGAGGGCGAGCCATGGGTCGGACTGCTCGACCTGCCAACCGTCGACGAAGGTCTGCCGGAAGATGCCGTACTCGTAACGGATCCCGTAGCCGATACACGGGACGGACATGGTCGCGAGCGAGTCGATGAAGCACGCGGCAAGTCGTCCGAGACCGCCGTTGCCGAGGCCCGGTTCGATCTCCTGACCACGCAACGTGCCGAGCGTCATACCCAGCTGCCCCAGACCTTCCTCGACGATGTCGTCCATGTCGGAGGCGAGCAGCGCGTTGTCCAGCTGTCGCCCGAGCAGATACTCCGCCGACAGGTAGCAGACGGTCTTGGCCTGGAGGTCCCACTGCTTCACGAGGGTCGTCATCCAACGCGCCTGTAGGTGGTGGCGCACGGTGCGGGCCAGTGCGAGGTACTGGTCGTTGACGGAGCTACGGGCCAGGCTGACGCCCTGTCCGTAGTTGAGCTCACGCATGAAGTCGTTGACGAACGCGTCGACGGAGCGCTGCGGCGCAGTGAGGTCGCGGCTGTCGAGCGCGTCGCGACGGGGGGCCGGCGTGATGGCGGTTTCCGTGTCGGTCACGGGCAGACTCTATTACGAGGACTGCCGCGTTCTTGCAGACCTTTCACGCGCCTGAACACGGCGCGAGACGCGCCGCGGCGCGGGTGGCTGGCGCTATTGCGCACCGAGTAGCGTCGGGCGTGTGACTGCACCCGACGCCGCGGCATCCACGACATCCACGACTGCAGACGGCAAGATCTCCGACGACCAGGCGTCCACCGACGAGCTGATGGACCTCGAGGCGTCCGGCGCTGACAGCGTGGCAACGGCCCCGGGTCCGCAGGCCACGGCCACGCCGCTCGAGCTGCTCGCGAAGGCGCTGCCGGAGGGCGTCCTGCCCTTCGGTCGTATCCCCGTCGTGAACGTCCAGCCCCTGGTCGACGGCGGTGCCCGGCCCGCGAAGTCCGTGGAGCACGAGGAGTTCGTCGTTGCGGCTCAGGTGTTCCGTGAGGGCCACGACGCCGTCAGCGCGACCGTCGTGCTCACCGACCCCGAGGGGACCGACCACCACTTCCCGATGAGCGTGGACAACGCCGGGCTCAACTGGTGGAGCGCTCGCGTCTCGGCCGACCGTCCCGGATGGTGGACGTACCGTGTCGAGGGGTGGTCCGACCCGTGGGCGACGTGGCTGCACGACGCGACGATCAAGGTCGAGGCCGGCATCGACGCCGAGCTCATGCTCCAGGAGGGTGCCCTACTCCTGGAGCGCACCCGCGACGACCGGCATCCGTCCGGAGCGTGCCCCGTCGACGACGCCGTCACCGCCTTGCGTGACACCACCAGCTCCCCTGTATCCCGGCTCCGCACGGCAACGTCCCCGCTGATGCAGGAGTGGTTCAAAGCGCACCCGCACCGCGAGATGGTCAGCCCGACACCGGCATACCGGCTGCTCGTCGAGCGCGAGCTGGCGCTGTTCGGCGCGTGGTACGAGATCTTCCCCCGCTCCGAAGGCGCCTGGTACGACGACCAGTCCGGACAGTGGCACGGCGGCACCCTGCGCACGGCGGCGGAGCGGCTGCGGGCCATCGCCGGCATGGGGTTCGACGTCGTCTACCTCACGCCAGTGAGCCCCATCGGGACCACGGCACGCAAGGGCCGCAACAACGCGCTGGACGCGGTCGACGGGGACCCCGGTAGCCCGTATGCCATCGGCTCACCCGACGGGGGCCACGACGCGATCCATCGCGACCTCGGCACCTTCGACGATTTCGACGTGTTCGTCCACGCCGCCCGACGCAACGGCCTCGAGGTCGCGATCGACATCGCGCTGCAGGCGTCGCCGGACCATCCTTATGTCGAGACGCATCCGGAGTGGTTCACGACCCGCGCCGACGGGACGATCGCCTACGCGGAAAACCCGCCAAAGAAATACCAGGACATCTACCCGCTCAACTTCGACAACGATCCCGCCGGCTCTTACGCCGAGATGCGCCGGGTCATCCAGGTGTGGATCGACCACGGCGTCACCCTGTTTCGCGTCGACAACCCGCACACCAAGCCGATCCAGTTCTGGCAGTGGCTGATTGCTGACGTTGGCAAGGACCACCCCGAGATCATCTGGCTGGCCGAGGCGTTCACCAAGCCCGCGATGATGCACAGCCTCGGCAAGGCGGGATTCCAGCAGTCCTACACGTACTACGCCTGGCGCAACATGCGGTGGGAGCTCGAGGCCTACCTGCGCGAGCTCGCCGGGGAGGCGTCGGCATACATGCGTCCGTCGTTCTGGCCGACGACGCACGACATCCTGACGCCCTACATGCAGTACGGCGGCCCGACCGCCTGGACCCTGCGCGCGGCACTGGCTGCGACGTTGGTTCCGACCTACGGCATCTACGCCGGCTACGAGCTGATGGAGAACGTCGCCCGCCAGGGCGCCGAGGAGCAGGTCGACAACGAGAAGTACCAGTACAAGGACCGGCACTGGGAGCACTACGAGCCGGGCGGCCCCAAGGAGGGACAGAACCTCACCGCCTACCTCACCAAGCTCAACGCGATCCGCCGCGCGCACCCGGCGCTGCGCTGGCTTCGCAACATCGCGTTCCACACCGCGCAGGACGAGAACATCCTGGTGTTCTCCAAGACCCGCGTCGTGGACGGTCGGCGTGACACGATCCTCGTCGTCGCCAACCTCGACCCGCACGCGACGCGGTCCAGCGTCGTCGACCTCGACATGCCCGCCCTCGGTCTCGGCTGGGACGACACGTTCCGGGCCCGGGACCTGATCACCGAACAGACCTGGATCTGGCGGCAGCAGGCCTTCGTCCGCCTCGGTCCCGAGACCCACCCTGTGCACATCATCGAGGTCAGGAGCATCTGAACGTGCAAGGTCTCAACCTCTCCCAGCCCGGCCTGCGCCACGATCCTCAGTGGTACAAGACTGCGGTCTTCTATGAGGTCCTGGTCCGCGCTTTCTCCGACTCCAAGGGGTCGGGGTCCGGCGACTTCCGTGGCCTGATCGAACGGCTGGACTACCTGCAGTGGCTCGGGGTCGACTGCTTGTGGCTGCCGCCCTTCTATGCCTCGCCGCTACGCGACGGCGGCTACGACATCGCCGACTACAAGTCGGTACTGCCGGAGTTCGGGAGCATGCCGGAGTTCATCGAGCTGGTCTCCCAGGCCCACGCTCGGGGCATCCGGATCGTCACCGACTTCGTGATGAACCACACGTCAGACCAGCACCCGTGGTTCCAGCTGAGCCGGGCCGAGCCGGAGGGTCCGTTCGGCGACTACTACGTGTGGTCCGACACCGACGCGCCCTACAGCGAGGCTCGGATCATCTTCGTCGACACCGAGGTCTCCAACTGGACCTTCGACCCCGTCCGGCGTCAGTTCTTCTGGCACCGCTTCTTCTCTCATCAGCCGGACCTCAACTTCGAGAACCCCAAGGTCCAGGAAGAGATGCTCGACATCGTCCGCTTCTGGATGGACCTGGGAATCGACGGTTTCCGCCTCGACGCCGTCCCCTACCTGTTCGAGGCCGAGGGCACCAACTGCGAGAACCTCGCCGAGACGCACGGGTTCCTGGTCGCTCTGCGCACCATGGTCGACACCGAGTACCCGGGCCGCATCCTGATCGCCGAGGCCAACCAGCCCCCGGCAGAGGTCGTCGACTACTTCGGCACCACGCTGGCGCCGGAGTGTCAGATGTGCTTCCACTTCCCGGTGATGCCGCGTCTCTACTACTCGCTGCGCGAGGAGAAAGCCGCCCCCATCATCGACGTCCTCGCCGGCACTCCAGCAATCCCCACCGGCAGCCAGTGGGGCACGTTCCTGCGCAACCACGACGAGCTGACCCTCGAGATGGTCACGCCCGAGGAACGCGCGACGATGTACGGCTGGTATGCGCCCGACTCCCGGATGCGTGCCAACGTCGGCATCCGCCGCCGGTTGGCTCCCTTGCTGGACAACTCCCGGCCGGAGATCGAGCTGATCCACGCGCTGATCCTGTCGCTGCCCGGTTCGCCGTGCCTCTACTACGGCGACGAGATCGGCATGGGCGACAACATCTGGCTCAACGACCGCGACGCCGTCCGGACACCCATGCAGTGGACCCCGGACCGCAACTCTGGTTTCTCGTCGGTCGACCCCGGCAAGCTCTATCTGCCGGTCATCTCGAGCCTCGTCTACCACTACAACACGGTCAACGTCGAAGCCCAGATGGCGACGTCGGCGTCCTTGCTGCACTGGGTCCGGGGAATGCTGCGCGTCCGCAGCCAGAACCCCGTTTTCGGGCTCGGCGACTTCGAGGTGTGCCTGTCGGAGAACGAGACGATCCTGTCCTTCGTGAGGCACTACGAGGGTGAGCGGCCAGTGGGGACCGACGCGTCGTCGAGCCGCACGGTGCTTTGCGTCAACAACCTCTCATCACGCCCCCAGGCGTCGACCATCCAGCTGCCCATCCAGTACGCCGGTGCTCAGCTCGTGGACCTGTTCGGCGGCCAGGGCTTCCCCAAGATCGGTGACGACGGACGGGTGCTCATCACGCTCGGCTCCCGGGACTTTTTCTGGTTCCAGGTGCGCGGGGACGCCGACCATGGCTGAGATCCACCGCACGACACTGGAACCCGGCAAGCTCGACCTCTTGACCACCTGGCTGCCGCACCAGCGCTGGTATGCCGGCAAGGGGCGTACGCCGTCACTGCGCAAGCTCGGCGGCTACCGGCTCGACGACCCGGCGGGTCGGGTGGGCATCGAGGTCATGGTGGTCGCTGACGAAAGCGGCGCCCAGCCTGTGGTCTACCAGGTGCCGCTCACCTATCGGTCCGCCGCCCTACCCGGCGGGGACTCGGCGTTGGTCGGAACGACGAAGCACGGAGTCCTCGGCACCCGCTGGGTCTATGACGGTCCGCACGACCCGGTCTTCGTCGCCCAGCTGCTGGCCCTGATCCAGGGTGTCGCCGAACCTCAGGCACAGTCGCAGAGCTGGACCCGCGATCCCACCGTGCACGGCCACGCCGTCGGCGGCACCGTCGTCGAGCTCGCGTCGTCGTCTGTCCTGCGTGGCGAACAGTCCAACACCTCGGTCATCTGCCACGTCCGCGGTCCCGGCCACGCGGACGCAGAACCGATGATCATCAAGGTCTTTCGCGCATTGGGCGCCGGCGAGAACCCCGACGTCGTCGTCCAGTCCGCTCTCACGCAGGCGGGGTCCACGCAGGTCCCGCACACCGTCGGTGACGTGTCCGGCGAGTGGGAGGACCCCGTGACAGGCGACCGGGTCCGCGGCCATCTGGCCTTCGCGCAGCGCTTCCTCCCCGGTGTCGAGGACGCCTGGCGGGTCGCCTACCGCGCAGCCGCGGACGGCGCGGACTTCACCGGGCCGGCGCGCGAGCTCGGGGAGGCCACCGCCCATATCCACCTCAGCCTCGCGCAGACCATGGGGACCGCCGAGGCCAGCGAGCAGGACCGGGCGGAGCTGACCCGGATCGTGCGCGCCCGCTATGACCAGGCCGCCGCCGAAGTGCCTTCCTTGGAGTCCGACGCCCCGCAGATCCAGCGGGTACTCACCGCGCTCGACGAGCACCCCTGGCCGCCGCTGCAACGGATCCACGGCGACTACCACCTGGGTCAGGTGCTGCACACCGCCACCGGCTGGGTTGCGGTCGACTTCGAGGGCGAGCCGTTGCGGCCGCTCAGCGAGCGCGTCCGCCCCGACCTGGCGCTGCGCGACGTTGCCGGGATGCTCCGATCCTTCGACTACGCAGGCGGGTCGGTCGAGATGACCGAGCTGCCGGACGGGACGCACCCCGATGCCCGGGACTGGGTCGCTGCCTGCCGCGAGGCCTTCCTTGACGGGTATGGCTCCGTCGCGCCTTTGGACCCCCGTTCCGCACTACCGTTGCTGCGGGCCCTCGAGCTCGACAAGGCGCTCTACGAGCTCATCTACGAGGCCCGCAACCGTCCCACCTGGATCCCCATCCCGGCCACCGCCATCGACCGCATCGTCTCCGATCCCGCCGCTGAGGACCACGCTCGGCAGGGCACCGGCGTCCGGAAAGGATCGTCATGACCACCGTCCCGACCACAGGACAGGTCGCCGACGAGAGCGCCATCAGGGCATTCGTCGAAGCACGTCACGCGCAACCGCATGACCTGCTCGGACAGCACCTCGGCCCCGGTGGGCTGACCATCACGGCATACCGGCCGATGGCTCGCTCGGTCCGGGCGCACCTCGGCGACGGCTCGTTCGTCAACCTGCACCATGCGCATGACGGCGTCTGGACCGGTACCGCCGGCTCCGTCACTGCGACCCAGGACTACCGGCTGCTGACGACCTGGGACGACGGCGTCGAGCACGAGGCCGACGACCCCTACCGGTTCGCCCCGACCCTCGGTGAGATCGACCGGCACCTGTTCAACGAGGGCCGGCACGAGAAGCTCTGGACCATTCTCGGATCCCACGTCCGGCGCTACGGTGGTCCGCTCGGCGACGTGCACGGCGTCTCCTTCGCCGTGTGGGCGCCGCGTGCCAAGACGGTCCACGTCACGGGCGACTTCAACGGCTGGGACAAGGTCTCGCACCCGATGCGGCGGCTCGGCGAGAGCGGGGTCTGGGAGCTGTTCATCCCCGACGCCAGCGAAGGGATGAACTACCAGTACGCCGTCCGCGACGAGGCGGGTCACCTGGTCCTGCACACCGACCCCATGGCGCAGCGGACCGAGGTGGCCCCCCAGCAGGCCGCGATCGTCACCGAGTCGCACTACACCTGGGGCGACGACGACTGGATGGGGCAGCGAGCCTCCGCCAACCCGCACGACGGGCCGATGAGTACCTACGAGGTCCACCTCGGCTCGTGGCGCCAGGGGTCGAGCTACCGCGACCTGGCAGAGCACCTGGTCAACTACGTCAAGGACCTCGGCTTCACCCACGTCGAGCTGCTCCCGGTCATGGAGCACCCGTTCGTACCGTCGTGGGGTTACCACGTCACCAACTACTACGCGCCGACGTCCCGGTTCGGCTCCCCCGACGACTTCCGCTACTTCGTCGATCGTATGCACCAGAACGGGATCGGCGTCATCCTCGACTGGGTGCCCGGCCACTTCGCGACCGACCCGTGGGCGCTCGCGAAGTTCGACGGGCAGGCGCTCTACGAGCACGCGGACCCGCGCAAGGGCTGGCACCAGGAGTGGGGGTCGTTCATCTTCGACCTCGGGCGCAACGAGGTCCGCAACTTCCTTGTGGCCAATGCGCTCTACTGGTTCGAGGAGTTCCACGCCGACGGGCTGCGCGTCGACGGAGTCGCCTCGATGCTCTACCTCGACTACTCGCGAAAGCCCGGTGAGTGGGTCCCCAACTCCTACGGCGGCCGGGAGAACCTCGAGGCGGTCCAGATGCTGCAGGAGGTGAACGCCACCGCATACCGTCGCTATCCCGGCATCGTCACCATCGCCGAGGAGTCGACGTCGTGGTCCGGAGTGACGGCCACGACGACGAAGGGCGGCCTGGGGTTCGGCTTCAAATGGAACATGGGGTGGATGAACGACGCCCTGCGCTACCTCGGGCAGGACCCGATCTACCGCCAGTACCACCACAACTCGATGACGTTCGCCTTGATGTATGCGTTCACCGAGAACTTCGTCCTGCCGATCAGCCACGACGAGGTAGTGCATGGCAAGGGATCGCTGCTGCGCAAGGCCCCCGGCACCCGCGACGAACAGCTCGCGACGCTGCGGGCGTTCCTGGCCTACATGTGGAGCCACCCCGGCAAGCAGCTGATCTTCATGGGCTGCGAGTTCGCCCAGGAGTCGGAGTGGGCCGACGGTCGAAGCCTCGACTGGTGGCTGCTCGACCAGCCGGCGCACTACCGCGTCCACGCCCTGGTCAAGGACATGAACGCGATCTACCGGTCGAACCGGGCCATGTGGGAGTTCGACAACGACCCGGCGGGTTTCCGCTGGCTCAACGCCGACGACGCCGCGCACGATACCTTCTCCTACCTGCGCTACGGATCGGGAGACCGCGCCTCGGATGCGCCGGTGATGGCGGTGGTGGTGAACTTCAGTGGTCAGACGCACCAGCCATACCGGGTCGGTGTCCCGCGCGGCGGCCGATGGCGCGTCGTGCTCGACACGGCGGGCTACCGGCCGGACTCGCCCAGCTCGGCGGGACTGGTGCTGCAGGCAGACTCGCAGTCGTGGGACAACCAGCCATATGCCGTGAACGTGACCGTACCGGCACTGTCGTCGGTCTGGCTCGTGCCCGAGGACGAAGGAACCTGACCAGATGAACCACCCACGCGCCGGACAGCCCGCCCAGGCCGAGGACCTCGTCGACATCGGCGCCCTCGTGGATGCCTACTACACCAAGGTCCCTGACGTCACGAACCCCGACCAGATGGTCGTGTTCGGGACGTCGGGCCACCGTGGGTCGAGCCTGAAGACCGCCTTCAACGAGGCACACATCCTTGCGACCACGCAGGCGATCTGCGAGTACCGCCGCTCGGCCGGGGTCGACGGTCCGTTGCTGATCGGACGCGACCCGCATGGCCTTTCCGAGCCGGCCTGGAAGAGCGCTCTCGAGGTCCTCGTCGCCAACGGGGTCACCGTCCTGGTTGACGACCGCGACGGGTTTACCCCGACGCCAGCCGTCTCGCACGCGATCCTCACCCTCAACCGCGGCAAGATCGGCACGCCAGGCGCGACCGGCCTCGCCGACGGCATCGTGGTGACACCGTCACACAACCCGCCCTCCGACGGCGGCTTCAAGTACAACCCCACCCACGGTGGGCCCGCCGACACGGATGCGACGGCGGCCATCGCGGCGCGGGCCAACGAGCTGATCCGCGACGGTCTGCGGGAGGTCCGCAGGGTGCCCCTCGGGCAGGCGCTGGGTGAGGTCGGCCGCTACGACTTCATGGGCCGTTATGTGGACGACCTGCCCAACGTCGTCGACATCGCAGCGATCCGCGACGCCGGTGTGCGCATCGGCGCCGACCCCCTCGGCGGCGCGTCCGTGGCCTACTGGGGTGAGATCGCGGAGCGCCACGGGCTGGACCTGACTGTGGTCAACCCCGAGACCGACCCTGTCTGGCCGTTCATGACGCTGGACTGGGACGGCAAGATCCGGATGGACTGCTCCTCGCCCTTTGCGATGGCCTCGCTGATCACGCGCAAAGACGAGTACGACATCGCGACCGGCAACGACGCCGACGCCGACCGGCACGGCATCGTCACTCCCGACGCCGGACTGATGAACCCCAACCACTACCTCGCTGTCGCCATCGGCTACCTCTACGGCGGGGCCCGGCCCGGTTGGCCGCAGAGCACTGCTATCGGCAAGACCCTCGTCTCATCCTCGATGATCGACCGCGTCGCTGCCGATCTCGGACGGCAGCTCCTCGAGGTGCCCGTCGGGTTCAAGTGGTTCGTCCCGGGGCTCCTCGACGGGAGCGTGGCGTTCGGTGGCGAGGAGTCGGCCGGCGCGTCGTTCCTGCGCTTCGACGGGACCGTGTGGACGACCGACAAGGACGGGATCATCCTCGCGCTGCTGGCTTCCGAGATCCTCGCCAAAACCGGACGGACGCCGAGCCAGCACTACGTGAAGCTGACGGAGAAACATGGTGCTCCGGCATACGCGCGCATCGACGCGGCTGCCAACCGCGAGGAGAAGGCGGCCCTCGCAGCGCTGTCGCCGGAGGCCGTCACCGCGAAAACACTTGCGGGAGAACCGATCACGGACAAGCTCACAGTTGCCCCCGGCAACGGCGCGAAGATCGGTGGGCTCAAGGTTGTCACCGAGAGCTCCTGGTTTGCGGCCCGTCCGTCCGGCACCGAGGACGTCTACAAGATCTATGCGGAGTCCTTCAAGGGGGCCGAGCACCTGGCTCAGGTCCAGGACGAGGCGAGAGATGTAGTCGGGGCTGCGCTGGGCTCCTGACGATGCCTGGGCGACCGGAGCGACCCGAAGTGCTGAAGTGCCCTTCGCTCAGGTCCGTTGGCTACGTCCTGGTCGTGACGGTCCTTGCGGCGGTCGGGTTCCTCGGGCATACCCCGGCCCCGATCATCGCCGCGTCAGTTCTCACTCTGCCGTGCAGTCCAGCTCTTGTGGTCGGCTATTACCTGCTATCCGGCCTGTTAGCCCAGATTCCCGGTGCGAACCCGAGCAAGAACAGCGGATCCGAAACGACGCGTCCGGACGGGTCCCACGTCTCGACGTTTGTAGGAGGACAGGCATCCTGGTTCGTCGTTACCACCCCGCTGCTCGGCATCCTTGCTCTCTCGCTCGCCGCATACCTGAATGTGGTGATCGTCCGTTCGATCCGTGCCGGGAGGGCTTCGAGGCAACCGTAGAGACCACCCAGACGTGCGCATCTCCACATAGTGCGGCGGCAGTGCGGGAATGCTGTCCGGCTACCTCGTTAGTCGCAGTGGGTCCCGCTCCGAGGCCGGCCTCGGTGTCGGCATCGTCGCGGACCCGTTGCTGTTAGAGGCGACTCGCCGACCGTACGGCAAAGCTCGCGACTGCACCGACTCTCGCGGAAACTAGAAGAGGGCGCTCATCAAGGCCCGCCGGGCAGCCGTCACCTCGTCGGTGGGTCCGACGATCTCGAACAGCTGCAGCAGGTGCTCACGCGCGGCGTTGCGCTCGTCCCCGCTGGTGACCCGGACCAGGTCGACGAGGCGGCCGAACGCGTCGCTCACGTGCCCGCCCAGCACGTCGAGGTCGGCGACCAGGACCTGAGCAGCCACCTCGGTGGGGCTGGCCTCCGCCGCCGCGCGGGCCGCCACAGCGTCGACGCCCTCGGTGCGCTTCATGAGCCGCACCTGGGCGAGCCCCACCTTGGCCTCGGCGTCCCCGGGGGTGTCCTCGAGCGCCTGTTCGTATGCCTCGACGGCCCCGTCGAGGTCACCGGCGTCGATGGCGTCGTAGGCGCGGGCGATCAAGGGAGGCAGCTCGGGCTCGGCCACTGTCTCGGGACCCTCTGCCTCCCCCTCAGGTGGGTGATCAGCAACGGGCGCGCGGCCGGTGACGCCGTTCTGCACCGCGAGCTGGAGCAGCTCGTCGAGGATCGGCTGCGCCTCCTGGGGCAGCAGCGGTCCGATGAAGAGCGGCACTGGGCGGCCTTGGAGGAGCGCGATCGTTACGGGGACCTGCTTGACCTGCAAGGCCTGCTGCAGGCCGGGGTTGGTGTCGACGTCGACGGAGACCAGCTGGAACCGGCCCTCGCTCGCGCTCGCGAGGCCGCCCATGATCTTCACGAAGTCCCCGGACTCGGGCAACCGGGCTGACCAGAGCACGACGACGACCGGATAGCGCAGGCTTGCGTTGACGATCTCCTGGAACGACTCGTCCGTGCCGATGACCACGGGCCCCTGCCCTGGTGCCCCAGCGGTCGGCGTACCGGTAGCGGGAGTCCCTCCCGGCGTGGGTCCCTGGCCACGGGCCGGAGCCTTGGGCCTGGCGAGAGCGGACAGGTCGACGGCGCCGCGGAGCGCGGAGGGAGGAAACGGCTGCTGGCTCATGGGGTCATTCTCTCTGGTCAGGTCCCGGTGGCGGCGACCAGGTGTTCCTGGGCGGCCACCACCCGGGCCTGGCCCGACGCCGGGACCACGAACACGACGAACTCGAGCGTGTCGAGCGTGGCCTCGGCCTTGATGTTCGACAGACCCGTCAAGGCGGTGAACTGCGCCGTCGGTGTGATCGTCGCCTGCGTCCGGTTGAGGATCGTGTCCTTGCGCTGGATCACGGTGAAGACGAGCGCGCCCCGGTCGTCGGCCACCTTGAACCCACCGACGACGTCCTTGGCCGAGGACTGCGACGTCAGCGTGCCGGAGCCCGACAACCCGTCGCTCTGGGCTTGGGCGTTCTTGCGGACCGCAGCGGCGGACGCGTCGTCCTCGAAAGGTGCGTTGGCGTCGGCGGCGGGCGCCGGGAAGGCGAGCGACGAGGCATACGCCGCCAGGAGCTTCTGCGGCGGGGCGGCCAGCCCGGCTCCGCTGCCGAGCAGGGGTGCGCCCTGGGCAAGCTGGTCGAACGAGGGGACCTCGGCACTCGGCAGCATGGTGGCGCTCGCAGCGATCCGGAACGGGGTGCGGGAATCCGGAGTGGTCAGCAGTGACAGCACGGGAAGCCCCGACTTAGCCCGGGTGGTCTGGACCAGCATCTGGCGCGGATAGCTCAACCCGTTGGAGACGGCAAGGACAACGGGCGCAGCCGAGGTGAGGGCCAGAGCGTCCTTCTGGGCCTGGCTGAGGGTGGCGGCGAGCTTCGCGTCGGCGTTGGCAGCCGTGAGCGCATCGCCCGTGAACGCGGCGGCCCGCAAGGCGTCACCGTCGGCGCCCGAAGCGGCGGCGGTCGCCCGTGCGGCCAAGGTGGTGACCTGCGCCGCGATGCCACTCGCTCGCGAGCCGGAGACCGCACCGCCGACCGTCGCGGTCGGGGGGTCGGACACCCCGGCGACCGCGGCGCACGACGAGAGCATCGCGCTCAGCGCCGCGGCAGCCGCGATGCCGGCCAGGCGTCGGGTATGCCGGTTCATCGCACCTCCCCGGGCCGGTCGCTGTCGAGATCGGTGTCGAGGTCATGGTCGGGTGCGTGCTCGGCGTCGGGTTCCGGCGCGGGCTCGGCGTCGGGTTCCGGCGCGGGCTCGGAGTGAGATTCTGGTTCCGTCTCGACGTCGGGTTCCGGTGCCGGTTCGGAGTCAGATTCCGGTGTCGGTTCGGCGTCTCGTTCCGGTGCCGGTTCGGCGTCGGTGACGGGCTGTGGCTCTGACGTCTGGTGCGATCCGGCGAACACCGCCGGCCGCGCGTGCTGCCAGAGCCAGCCCCCGGCGAACGCCAGCAGGATCAGCCCGACGACGAGCAGCACGAGGGACTCGAGGAACCAGGTGCCACGCGAGAAGCTCACCGTGACGTCGACCGGGCCACCCTTGGTCGCGTAGGCGAGCACCGCCTCGGGTGCCTGGTTCTGTTCGACGGTGATCGTCTCCTGGCCGCTGTTGCGCCAGACATGCGAGGCGGACGGGTCGGCCAAGGGCTGAGAGCCAAGGGTCTCCAGCTGGAGAGTGCGGGCCGGGAAAGCGGCGGATACCGTAAAGGTGTGTCGGCCCGTTCCGACGATGTCGCTCGCGTCCTGAGGCACCGATGCGCCGAGGAAGACGGGGCCGGAGGCGGCGTGCGCCGTCACGGTGGCAGGCACGGCGACCCGGTTGAGAATGTTCGGTCCGATGAGGACCGCGGGCTGCTCGCTCGTGGCGCTGAACGACGCCGTGCCATGTGGACCGAGGACGATCGCGAACCAGATGCCGAGGACGGCCAGAACGAGCCCGACGAGCGCCGCGAGAGCAACCGCCAGTCGGCGTGCGAGGGCCACGGCGTGAGGTCCTTGTCGGTCGAGGGAAACGGGTCAGGCGCAGCTCGAGGAGGTGTCAGCACCATCGGTCGGGCCAGCCGAATGAACTCCACCATGACATACGAGTCTGTCGCGAGACCAATTCGTACCGCGCTGTTCGGCCGGCTTCGGGTGCGGCGGGCGCGTCCCGTGCCCGAGCGCGAGGCCCAGGAGATCGTCGACTCGGCACGAGCAACCTGCTCGAGATCAAGGTGCTCTCAGCAGGGTCACCACCTGGCCGGCCAGCGCGTCGACACGAAGGGTCCCGTCGAGCTCAACGGTGGCGGCTCGTCGGATCAGGGCGCCGACCTCGTCGACGAACCGAACGGTGTCGGCAAGATGCTCCGGACTCTTCCCGTTGGGTTTGTTGGTTCATCGTGAGACTCTGTCGCTCAGACGTAGTGAAAAGTCGCTCAGACGTAGTGAAAACGTGCTTGAAGGATGACGAGGTCGTCGCCGTCGACGAGGTAGACGAGCCGGTGTTCCTCAGTGATGCGACGCGACCACGCACCGCTCAACAGGTGTCGTAAGGGCTCGGGCTTGCCAATACCGGCGACGGAGTCACGGAGGGCATCGTCGATGATGCGGTTGATCCGTATCAACATCTGTCGGTCAGCCGCCAGGCAGTAGGTGTAGTCGGACCACCCGTTAGGCGTGACAACCAGCCTCATCTCACCAAGTCGTGCGCGTCGCGCTGTCCGTCCTTGGCCTGCTGCAAGCTCTCCAGGAGGTGGCGAGCGTTCGCGGGGACCGCAGCAGATGTGCGGTCGCCTCCAACCACCCGTCCGCTATCCGACCTGACAGGACGGTGGACACGACTCAGAAACGCGCAGGCTCGCGGTAGACGCCCCACTCGGCGCGCAGCGCGTCACAGATCTCTCCCAGCGTGGCCTCGGCCCGGGCTGCGTCCAGCATCGAGGGCACGAGGTTCTCGCTCGTCCGCGACACCTCGACCATCCGCCCCAATGCCGCAGCGGCGGCTGCCTCGTCCCGCTGGTTCCTGCGGTCGGCCAGCACGCGTACCTGCTCGACCTCCACCTCGTGGCTGACCCGCAGGATCTCGAGGGTGTGGCTGACCGACTCGGTGTGCACGTTGACGCCGACGACCTTCTTGTCACCCTTCTCGAGGGCGAGCTGATAACGGAAGGCCGCGTCGGCGATCTCAGACATGAACCAGCCGTCCTCGATGCCGCGCAGGATGCCCGACGTCATCGGTCCGATCTCGTGCGCGATGGTGCCGTCCGCCTCGGCCGTACGACCGAGCTCCCCCAACCCCCGGATCGTCTCGAAGATGGCCTCCGCCTCGGCCTCGAGCCGGTCGGTGAGGGCTTCGACGTACCACGAGCCGCCGAGCGGGTCGGCGACGTTGACGACGCCGGTCTCCTCCATGATCACCTGCTGCGTGCGCAGCGCGATCTCGGCCGCCTGCTCACTCGGGAGGGCCAACGTCTCGTCGAGAGCGTTGGTGTGCAACGAGTTCGTGCCGCCGAGGACCGCCGCCAGCGCCTCGACGGCGGTGCGGACCACGTTGTTGTACGGCTGCTGGGCCGTGAGCGAGACGCCCGCCGTCTGCGTGTGGAACCGCAGCCACTGCGCCTTGTCGGTCGTCGCCCCATAGACATCGCGCATCCAGCGAGCCCAGATCCGCCGGGCGGCGCGGAACTTCGCGATCTCCTCGAAGAAGTCGAGGTGCGCATCGAAGAAGAACGACAGCCCGGGTGCGAACCTCTCGACGTCCAGGCCGCGCGACAAGCCGAGCTCGACGTAGGCGAACCCGTCGGCGAGGGTATACGCAAGCTCCTGTACGGCCGTCGAGCCGGCCTCGCGAATGTGGTAGCCCGAGACCGAAAGGGGCTTGTAGTCCGGAATGTTCTCGGCGCAGTAGGCCATCAGGTCGCCGATGAGGCGCAGGTGCGGCTCTGGTCCGAACAGCCACTCCTTCTGGGCGATGTACTCCTTGAAGATGTCCGTCTGCAGTGTCCCGTTGAGCGAGGCGAGGTCGATCCCCTGCCGTTCCGCGGCCACGAGGTACATGCAGAACACCGGGACCGCCGGACCCGAGATGGTCATCGAGGTCGTGACGTCCCCGAGCGGTATGCCGGCGAACAGCGTTTCCATATCGGCAGCAGAGTCGATCGCCACCCCGCAGTGCCCGACCTCGCCGAGCGCCAGCGGGTCGTCGCTGTCACGGCCCATCAGGGTGGGCATGTCGAACGCGACGGACAGACCGCCCCCGCCGCGGGCCAGGATCATCTGGTAGCGCTCGTTGGTCTGCTGGGCGTTGCCGAACCCGGCGAACTGACGGATGGTCCAGGTCCGCCCGCGGTAGCCGGTGGCATACAGGCCTCGCGTGAAGGGGTACTCCCCCGGCCAGCCGATCCGGTCCAGTCGCTCGCGCTCGGCGTCGGTGGCACTGGTCCCGTCGGTCGCGTGATGGCCGAGGGCCGGTATGCCGTGCAGCCCCGGCCCGTAGACCGGCTCGACCTCGTCGCCGGACAAGGTGGTGAAGTCGGCGGTGCGGACGCGGCCCTGCGCGAGTGCGTCGTCGTAGCGGGACTGCCAGCGCGCCGCGCCATCGGGGTTCATGACCCCAATTTACTTGGACGTCCTACTATCTGTCACCTGGCCCGCTCGCGCGGATGACCGGGGTCAGTCGGTGAAGTCCTGCCGGGCGACCCGGACCTTACGCAGCAGCGCGAAGAGCTGGTCGTGCTCGTCCGCCGAGAGCATCGCCAACCCGAAGCCTCCGGTGACCAGGTCGGCCGTCGCTGCCTCCATCACCGCGCGGCCCGACTCGCTGATCGCCGCGAGCGTGCCTCGTCCATCGCGCGGGTTCGGGCTGCGCGTGACCAGGCCCTGGGCGTCCAGCCGCTGGACGATATGGGTCGCCGAAGTGGGATGGACCATCAGCCGCTCGCCCACCTTGCTCATCGGCAGCTGGCCCGCCGAGGAGAACGCGAGCAGGACCAACGCCTCGTAGCGCGCGAAGGTGAGACCGTGCCGACCGACAACGGCGTCGAAGTCACCGATCAGGAGCTGCTGGACCCGCATGATCGAGGTCGCCGACGCCATTGCCAGCGGCTCGGACCGTGGTCCCCAGCGCGCTCGCCACAGCTCGGCGGCACGCCGGATCGGGTCGAAGCGCAGCCGCAGCACGTCAGACACGAGAGATCACGGTAGCCGTTCGTCACTCAGCACACGGTCCGGCGCTCAGCACACGGTATGCGGTGGCCTGAGCGCACAACCGTGGGCTGAGTGGCGTTGGGGACCAGACCCATACCATCGACCCGTCGGTGGGCCGCGTCACCGGACGATGCTCAGCCGACCCTCGTCCAGGCGTACCTCGCGGTCGGCGAGCGCGGCCGCCTCGGGGTCGTGGGTGGCCATGATCACCACCGCGCCGCGGTCCGCCTGAGCGCGCAGCAGGTCCAGGACCTGCTCCCTGGTGACGTGGTCGAGCTCGGAGGTCGGTTCATCGGCCAGCAGGACCGTGGGTGACGCAGCGAGCCCGCGGGCCACCGCGACGCGTTGCTGCTGCCCCCCGGAAAGCTCCTCGACCAGGTGGTTTCCCGACTCTCCCAGCCCCACGTCGGCCAGGGACCGCTCCACGATGCCAGGAACGTCCCGAGCCGGTACGCCGGTGGCCAGCAACGGGAAGGCGATGTTCTCCGCGGCGGTGAGCACACCCGCCAACCCGTTGCCCTGCGGAATCAGGACGACGTCGGCCCGGATGCCCGCGGTGCGGTTGGTGATGTGGGCCCCGTCGATGGTGACCTCGCCGGCGTCGAGGGCTACGGCTCCCGCGATGGCCCAGAGCAGTGTCGACTTGCCGGCGCCGGACGGGCCAGTGAGTGCCACCACCGTGCCGGTGTGCGCGGCGAGGTCGACCCCCTCGATGGCGGTCACGGCGCCGTAGCGGACGGTGACACCGCGCAGCACGACAGTCGCGTCGCCTGGGTCGGACGGGCGTAGTGGGGGGCAGGCCGGTTCGGGCCGGCCGGGGGTGAGCTCCAGGGCGTCCGGACGCCGGTAGGGGTCCTGCTCAGTCATCCTGGGTCGCCACCTCACCCTCGCGGACCGGGATCAGCATCCACCGGCCGTCCTCTTCGTGGACGCGCACCAGCGTCCCGGGCGGGAAGCCGACCAGGACGTGGTCGGGCAGGGGCAGCGACCCGTCGGCGGACACGACGGCATACTCCTCGCCACTGCGTCCCTCACCACCCACCCGCCCGTCCCGGATGGTGACCGTGCGCGGCAGCCGGGCGGCGACCTCCGCGTCGTGGGTGACGAGGACGACGGTTGTTCCGACCTCATGGTTGACCTGCCGCAGCGCGGCGAGCACCAGGTCGCGCGCCTCGTGGTCGAGCTGGCTGGTGGGTTCGTCGGCGAGCAACAGGCCGGGCCGCGTCGACACCGAGACCGCCAGCGCGACCAGCTGCAGCTCGCCGGGGGTCAACGCGGCGAGAGGGGTGGCCGAACGTCCTGCCAGACCGACGAGATCGAGGATCTCCCCGACCCCGGGGACCGGGCGGCCCGCGGACCGGGCGGCACTCTGCGCGAACTCGACGTTGTGGCGCGGGGTGAGGTAGGGAAGCAGGTTGCGAGCGGCACCCTGCAGGATCAGGCCCACCTCGGCCGCGCGGTACTCGTCCAGCTGCGACTCGTCCATGCTGCCCAGGTCGAACGGTCCGATCCGGATCTTCCCCGCGCTAGGACGAAGCAACCCGCCGAACAACGTGAGCAGCGTCGACTTGCCGGCCCCCGACGGACCCAGCAGACCGACCATCTCGCCGGCTTGGACCTCGAGGTCCACTCCGGCGAGCGCCGCGACGTCGTGGCCCTCCGATCGGTAGATGTGCACCAGCCCGTGGGTCGACACGGCCAGCCCGCGCCGCTTCTGGGCTAGGCCGCCCGGGTCTGCGGCGTGCGCCGTGATGCCGAGACCTCCCCGGTTCACAGCTGCTCCCGAACGCGCTGGAGGGAGGCCTGACCGGCCAGTCGGATGCCGATGACCGAGCCCGTCACGACCAGGGCGATCAGGGCGGCGAGCGACGCGATGACGATGGGAAGGACCGCCGGTGCGGTGTCAACGGGGAAGGTCGTTGACGGCACCGTGAAGAACGGCACGATCGGCATCGCCAGCTGCGCCCCGACGACGCCGCAGGCGACGCCGACCACCACGCTCACGACGACGACCGTCAGCTGCTCGGCCAGCCCGACGCGCCGCAGCGTGGATGCCTCAACGCCCACCATGCGCAGGGCGGCGTAGTCCCGCGCGCGGGACCTCCAGGAGGTCGCGGCCACGAGCACCAGGACGAGGAGCGCGATCACCAGCGAGACGATGCCCACCACCAAGGCGAGCCGAAGGCCCCAGGCTGACGCGGAGCTGTCAAACAGCGCCTGCTGGTCGGACCGCAGCTCGACGGACCGCACCTCGACCCCGGAGCCCCGCAGGGCCGTCGTGATCCGGGGTACTGCAGTCGGGTCCGCGAGCCAGACCTGCGCCGATGCTGTGGCGCCGATCTGTGACGCCCGTTGGCGCAGAGCGTCCAGGGCCACGACGGCTTGGTCCGTCCCGCCGCCCGGGACGTAGGGCAGACGGCCGGACTCGGTCAGGCCGACGGTGACGCCGTCGAGCCCGGCTGCTTGGAAGCTGGCGGGGCTGGAACCCACCGGAATCGTGCCGGCGACCAGAGCCGGGATGGCCCCCTCACTACCGGTCGACGAAATCATCACGTCGCTCCGCTGGGTCTGTAGCTCGATGCCGATCGACGTCGGCGAGCCGACGTCGATTGGCTTGGCGTAGTCGAGCAGCTGTTCCTTCGGGGCATTCGGCTGGCCCGACGGCAGCCAGCCCGAGATGTTGCCTACGGTGGCTGGCGCTTGGCCGTCGACGCTCACGTTTCCCACTGTGAGTGTCCCTCTCAGGAGCGTCTGGAAGGCGGGGGGCGTGGAGATACCGAACCCGGTCACCCGGCAACCCTTCTGGCAGGCGATGGGCGCGGTGAAGGTGAGGGGCCCGGTCTGACGGGGGTCGAACTCGCCCATCTCGAAACCGAAGGGCGAGTTGCCCGGGAACGCCAGGAACACCTGGAAGGTCAGGGGCGTCGGCGCGTCGCCCTGCCGCAGAGCCTCGTCGAGCTTGATGTCCGTCACGGTGACGGACAGCGACTGGCCGTTGACGACGACCTCCGGCGGCGGAGTTCGGCTGATCGCGCTCCAGTCGAACTGGTCCCGCTCGCGCGGGAACGCGGCGATGGCTGCGAACTGGCCGGGGATCACCGCGAGCGTGGTCATGGCCGCGGCGCTCCCCTGTCGCACCGTGACAACGGGTGTGGCGACTCGGCCCGTGGGGTCGGCCGTCTTGACGGCATTCAGGAACGTCGCGATGTCGGTGGCGTTGGTGTCGAGAACCGCCTCGGCACCGGCCTCGACAGCGGCCCGTTCCTCGCGATTGCGTGCCCCGACGACCACGGCGTCGGTCGCAAAGACGGTGAGCGCTGTCGCGACCGTCATGATCGCCATCACCCGTCGGACTGCCGGGCGACGGGCAACCTGGACCGCGGTCAGGCCGCCGACCACGTTGCCACGCGCAGTCATCCGCCTGGCCAGGAGGTCAGCGAGCGGCACGAGAACGTGCGCGAGGAGCAGACCGAGGGCCAACGCGAGCAAGGTGGGGGTCGCGAGGGCGAGCGGCCCGGAGACGTTGCCGCTCGCCAGCGTCACCAGCCCGGCCGCAGCCACGGTGATGACGATGGCATCGAGTATGCCGACCCTCCAGCCCCGACGCCGTGGTGGTACCCGTCGCAGCAACGTCGAGATCGGCTCTCGCAGCGTGGGGCGCGCGACCACAGCGACTGCCAGCAGGCCAGCCAGCAGCGAGACGAGCGCGGCCACGTACATCGAGGGGGGCACTTCGGCCGGGACTCCTGTCGTCAGCCAGCGCGCTCGGGCAAGCGCCCCGAGGCCCAGCGCGAGCAAGAACCCGACGGGCACCCCAGCCGCGACCACCGTCCCGAGCTCTGACATCACCATCCGGGCCACCCCGGACGGACCCCGGCCCCGCAGCCGGCCGAGCGCGAGCTCCGGCCGCCGTTGCTCAACGGCCGCCGAGGCGATCAACCCGAGGACGACGACCGCGAGGATCGCCAGCTGTCCCATGAGCAGCGGGACGATGATCCGCGCCTGTCGTTGTCCTTCGACCACGCCGGTGATCAGGTCGGAGGCGTTCGACCGCACGTTCACCGACGGGATCATCGCGGCGCCCGTGCTGGTCGCAGTGCCTACTGAGTCGCCGATCACGGAAAGGTTCTCGAGGGACACCCGGCTCCGGTCGAGCAGGAAGGTCACCTGCAGGCGCGCGGTGACCCATTTCGCTGGGGCCGAGAACGTCGACTCGGGCGTGACCCAGGCGTCCATGAGCGGCGTCTCCGAGGGACCCAGCGCGGTGCGCCCCGCTTTCCCCTCGAGCACGAACCCGGTCCAGTGGCCGGGGTCGGCCTGTTGGCGGTAAAAGCCGGTGACCACAAAGGGCTGGGTGAACGGTTCGGGCTTGGCGACCGCCGGGACGTCCTCGAGCGCCGTGAGGCGGGCGCCGAGCGACCAGCCCTGGACCTTGGCCTCGGCCTCGCTGACCGCGACCTCGAAGGGCGTGGTCGGGCAGACACCGCTGACCAGCTGGAGTCCCCTACACGTGTCCTGGGGGCCGAGCACTGTGACGCTCGATGTCGCGTGGGCGACCCCCTCGTACCGCACGGAGGACGACCACAGGTCGCTGCCCCCGTCGTACAGGCTAGATAGCGCGCCCGGGAAAGCTGACCTCGCCTTCTGCGGTTGCGGCAGGACGTTGCGCAGCGGTGCCGCCTCGAGGATGAGGGCGGTCTGGATCGGGTCGTACCGGTTCAGACCGTCGAGCAGCAGTGACTGCTCGAGCGCGCGCTCATACAGCGGGGCGAAGACGGCGCACGTCGTGATCAGCGCCGACAGGGCGAGCATCGCCAGCGCCTGGGCAGGGCGATAGCGGATCGCTGCCCACACGACGTGACCTCCCTTGTCGCTACCGCGCTTGACCGGCGGGTCAGCCCTGCGAGAGGGCACGCTCGAGACGCTCCAGCTTGCCGTCCAGCTCACCCGAGAAACCCTGACGGATGTCAGCCTTGACTACGAGGCTGACCCGCGGGCTCACGGCGGCTACCGCGTCGACCGCGCCCTTGATCACCGCGAGGCACTCGTCCCAGTCACCCTCGATCGTGGTGAACATCGAGTCGGTCCGGTTCGGCAGGCCGCTGTCGCGCACCACCTTGATGGCGGCCGCGACGGCTGCACTGACCGATCCGGTGGAGTCGGCTGACACGGCTGGGGCGACGGAGAAGGCGAAGAGCATGGCGCATACCGTATGCCGCGCTCTCAGGCTTCGAGAACGCGGTGGTAGTAGCGCACCCCGCTCGACCGCCCGGAACCCCAGCCGCACGTAGATCCCGACCATGTGAAGGTTGGCCTCGGTCAACCGACGCGGACGATCGCGACGCCGTGACCGCCGAGCTCGAGCGCGTCGGCGGTACGACGGGTGGCCGCCTCGTCCCAGGTGAGGACGACCTCGGGGCCTGGACCGATCTCCGACAAGGGCACCGAGGTCGGCTCCGTGGAGAAGTTGGCGACGACACGCAACGCCCCTCGCGACACCACCAGCCAGCGTCCGTCGTCGTCCCCCTCGACCCCCACAGCATCGAGGCGGTCGTCCACGAGGTCGGGATATCGGCGTCGCTCGGCGACCAGACCGGCATACCAGGACAGGAGCCGGGCGTGGTCGGGCTGGGCCACCTCCGTCCAGTCGAGGACGCTGCGGTCCCTGGTGGCCGGGTCCTGTGGGTCCGGGACGTCCTCGGCGTCCCACCCGTGCGAGCCGAACTCGGAACGACGCCCGGTGCGGACCGCCTCCGCCAAATCGGGTTCTTCGAAAGAGGTGAAGAACTGCCATGGTGTGGACGCGCCCCATTCCTCGCCCATGAAGATCATCGGTGTGAATACCGAGGTGAGGTAGATGGCGGCACCGATTGCCTGCTGCCCAGGCGTGACCGTGTGGCCGATCCGGTCGCCCGTGGCCCGGTTTCCGACCTGGTCGTGAGTCTGAAGGTAGCCCATGAACTCGTGGCCGGTGTGGACCGCCGGGTCGACGGGAGCGCCCCACTTCTGGCCGCGGAAGCTGGAGTAGCGGCCGTTGTGGAAAAACACGTCGCGCAGCGTTTTCACCAGGGTGCCAGCCTCGGCGAAGTCGGCGTAGTAGCCCTGAGACTCACCGGTCAGCGCGGCGTGCAGAGCGTGGTGCACGTCGTCGTCCCACTGCGCGCTCATGCCGAGGCCCCCACTTTCGGTCGGGGCGACCACGACGGGGTTGTTGAGGTCGCTTTCCGCGATCAGCGTGAGCGGACGACCTAGGTCGCGTCCCAGAGCGGCGGTCTCGTCGGCCAGCTGGGCAAGGATGTGCCTTTCGGAGCCGTCACGCAGCTCGTGGACGGCGTCGAGCCGCAGCGCGTCGACGTGGAAGTCCCGCAGCCAGCGCAGTGCGTTGTCCACGACGAACCGGCGGACCTCGCCCGATTCGTCGGCGTCCAGGTTGACTGCCGGGCCCCACGGGGTCGTGTGCTCGTCGGTGAAGTACGGGCCGAAGCCGGACAGGTAGTTGCCGCTCGGTCCGAGGTGGTTGTAGACGACGTCCAGGCACACGCCCAGCCCGCGCTGGTGACAGGCGTCGACGAACCGCTGCAACGCGGCCGGCCCGCCGTAGGGGTCGTGGACGGCATACAGGTCGACGCCGTCGTAGCCCCATCCCCACCGTCCGGGGAACGCCGCCACCGGCATCACCTCGACGACGTCGACGCCGAGGGCGACGAGGTGGTCGAGTCTGCTGATGGCTGCGTCGAACGTGCCGCCCGACGTGAAGGTTCCGACGTGCATCTCGTAGAAGACCGCCCCGAGCGCGCCCTGCCCACCTCGCGGTCCGGCCCAACCCGTGTCCCCCCACCGGTAGGCCCCCGTGTCGAACGTCCGGCTCGGTCCGTGCACCCCACGGGGTTGCCAGGGGCTACGCGGGTCGGGCTGCGGCTGGCCCCCGTCGACGCGGAAGGCGTAGTCGAACGGCTGGGTCGAGCTCGTCGACGCGACCCACCACCCGCCCGGCACCTGCGACATCGGCGCTGTGGTGGTCACCCCGCCACGTGGTTCGACGTCGACATCGACCCGCTTCGCGTGTGGCGCCCAGACGCGAATCTCCTTGTCAGGCATTGGATTTCACCAGGAGTGAGACGGGGAGCGCGTCCAAGAGGGAGCCGATGGAGAGCTGCCCGTCGCTGTGCGTCGACCGGCCGGTGAGCAGGTCGGTCCACTCCCCCACCGGCACCGCGACGGTCGCCTCACCCCACTCGGTGAGTGAGCCGGCGAGCCGGGTGACGACCGCGACGACATGGATGCCGGTCGCGTCTCCGCGCGCAACGGCGAACGCATGCGGGTCACTGGTCAGCAGCGCCGCGACGGTCGCCGCGGCGCTGACGAACCACTCGGAATGCTCGCGCCGCAGTCGCAGCGCACGGCTGGTGACGAGCATCTTCTCGTCGTCGAGTCCCTGCGGCGACGCGCCGCCGTCGAGGCGGGACAACCGGTTTCGCCGGGACTCGAAGTCGACGGGTCGCCGGTTGTCGGGATCCACGAGCGACAGGTCGACGACCTCGGTCCCCTGGTAGACGTCCGGCACCCCGAACAGCACGAGCTGGAGGAGCTTCTGGCCGAGGGTCACGGCGCGGACCGGCGCGGAAGTCTGCTCGACCCACGCGTCGATGTGCGCGACGAGGTCGGTGTCGCCGAGCACCCCGGACACGAAGCGGGAGACAGCGCTCTCGTATGCCTCGCCTGGGTCCGTCCAGCGGGTGTGCAGCTTGGACTCGCGAACAGCCTTCAGCGCGTATGTCTGCAGCCGCTCCTCGTCGATCGGCCAGGCGC
This sequence comes from Lapillicoccus sp., assembly GCF_039935575.1. GTDB lineage: Bacteria > Actinomycetota > Actinomycetes > Actinomycetales > Dermatophilaceae > Lapillicoccus. The sequence goes on along the minus strand of NZ_JBDTKA010000120.1, from coordinate 11,408 downwards.
CGACGAGTGTCTGCCACAGCAGGTACTCGGTGGCGCCGTCGAGCAGCTCGCTGCGGTGCGGCCGGGCCGTCTCCTGCGCTGCGCGCACCCACGCCTCCCATTCCCGGGGGCGTTCCGAGAGAACGCACAGCCGGGCGCGCACATCCTCGGAGCGCTTCGTGTCGTGCGTCGAGAGTGTGGTCATCGTGGTGGGCCAGTCACGTGAGGTGCGCGCCACGAAGGCCATCAGCTCCTCGGGTGACACCGCAAAATGGTCGGGGTCACCGCCCACCTCGTTAAGCCCAGCGAGACGGTGCCAGCGATAGAACGCGGTGTCCTCGATGCCCTTGGCCATGACCGGTCCACAGGTCTGCTGGAAGCGCAGGACCAGGTCGTCGACCGCGTCACCGGCCTTGTCCCGCAACGAGTCCGACACCCGTCCGAGGACGAGGTCGTGCACCAGGTCGAGCGCTGCGTGGTCCTCGTCGTCGAGCCAGCCACGGGCCTTTTCGGTGGTTTCGTCGATCACCGCCCGCTCCTGCGACGGCACCGGCTCTCCCGGGACCAGGTAGGCGCGGTAGCGGTCGATCGCGACGAGGAGGGCGCCGATCGCGCGCTGCACCGCAGCGTCGCTCGGTCGGTCCACGGCGTCGCCGGCCTCCGCCACGTCGGCCACCCGGCGTCGCAGCCGGGAGACCTCGGGAACCAGGACCGAAGCGACGATCTCCTGCTTCGACGTGATGACCACCTCGTCCAGGGTCAGCCGCGTCCCGCTCAGCAGAGCGAGCAGGTCGGTGAGGTGCTCTTCGCCGGCTGGGTCGACGAAGAGGCCACCGATGCGCCAAAGAGCGTCGTACCCCGTCGTCCCGGCGCACGGCCAGTCCTGCGGGAGCTGCTCGTCGCCCTCGAGGATCTTCTCCACCACCACCCATGCGTCGTCGGTCGCCTCCGCCAGCCGACGGACATAGCCTCGCGGGTCGGCGAGCCCGTCGGGGTGGTCGATCCGAAGCCCGTCGACCGAGCCGTCTCGCACGAGCTCGAGGAGCAGGGCGTGCGAGGCGTCGAATACCTCAGGGATCTCGACGCGGACGGCGATCAGTGACGTGACGTCGAAGAAGCGCCGGTAGTTCAGGTCGGTCGACCCGGCCCGCCAGTTCTGCAGGGTCCACCACTGGCTCCCGAGGAGCTCGGCGAGGGGCAGCTCCTCGGTGCCGGGGCGCACGGGCAGCTCGTGCTCGTAGTAGCGCACGACGGCTTCGTCGCGGCCGGGGCCGCCGTCGGCGACGAGCTCGAGCTCGCCGCCCGTCAGGGCGTCGTCGAGGCCCCCTCCGAGGATCGGCATGGTGATCGTGTCACCGGCCGCGGGCCAGTCGACGTCGAACCAGAGCGCATACGGACTCTCCAGGCCCTCGCGCAACAACGACCAGAACGGCGCGTTGCGGTATTCGGGCGTGGGGATGGCCATGTGGTTCGGTACCACGTCGACCACCAGCCCGAGCCCGAGGGCGCGGAAGGTCTTCACCATCGCATCGAACGCCTCACGGCCACCGGCCTCGGCGTTCAGCCGGGTGTGGTCGGTGACGTCGTAGCCGTGCGCCGAGCCGACGGTGGGCTGCAGCACTGGCGACAGGTAGACGTGCGACACCCCCAACGTCCGCAGGTGGTCGGCGACGGCTGCGGCGTCGGAGAACCCGAACTCGGAGTTGACCTGCAAGCGGTAGGTAGAGCTGGGGACGACGGGGAGGTCGCGGGGCACCGGCTCCGCCGTCACTCTTCCGTCCCGCAAGGGCTGCGCAGCACCACGGTGCTGCGGGCCGCGACTGACATCTCCGTGCCGGGCTCGAGGACGGCCATCGCCGCCGCCGTGGCGCTCGCCGCCGTACCGGGGTCGGCCGACCCGGCCATCGCGTGCGTCGCCGGGTCACCCGAGGCGGTGTCGACCTCGATGTACCACTCTGAGCCGTACTCCTCCTCGGGCAGCGTGAAAGTGATCGCGTCGTCGTGGGCGTTGAAGATGATGAGGAAGCAGTCGTCGCGCACCGGTTGGCCGCGCCGGTCGGGTCCGGGGATCGCCAGGCCGTTGAGGAACACCATCAGCGACCGGGCCAAGCCGTCCTGCCAGGCCGCCTCGTCCATGTGCTTGCCGTTCGGCATGAACCACGCGATGTCGCCGAGGTCACTTTCGCCGCCGTGGTCGGCGCTGCCGTCGAAGAATCGGCGTCGCCGGAAGACTGGGTGGTCCCGGCGCATCTGGACCAGCCGACCAGTGAACCGTAGCAACGCCGCGTGGTCGTCGTCGAGGTCCCAGTCGACCCAGGTCAGGTCGCTGTCCTGGCAGTAGCCGTTGTTGTTGCCGAGCTGGGTCCGTCCCAGCTCGTCACCGTGGGCGATCATCGGAACGCCTTGGGAGAGAAGCAGGGTCGTCAGGAAGTTGCGCTGCTGCTGGAGTCGTAGCGCTCGGATCGCGGGGTCGTCGGTCGGACCCTCGACCCCGCAGTTCCAGGAGCGGTTGTGTCTCTCGCCGTCGTTGTTGCCCTCGCCGTTGGCGTCGTTGTGCTTCTCGTTGTAGGACACCAGGTCCTGCAGCGTGAAGCCGTCGTGCGCGATGACGAAGTTGATCGAGGCGATCGGTTTGCGGCCGGAGTGTTCGTAGAGGTCGGAGGAGCCGGTGAAGCGGGAGGCGAACTCGGCCAGGGTCGCCGGCTCGCCGCGCCAGAAGTCCCGCACGGTGTCGCGGTACTTGCCGTTCCACTCTGTCCACAGCGGCGGGAAGTTGCCGACCTGGTAGCCACCCTCACCCACGTCCCACGGCTCGGCGATCAGCTTGACCTGGCTCACCACCGGGTCCTGCTGGATGAGGTCGAAGAACGCCGACAGCTTGTCCACCTCGTTCAGCTGACGGGCCAGGGTCGCCGCGAGGTCGAACCGGAAGCCGTCGACGTGCATGTCGAGCACCCAGTAGCGCAGCGAGTCCATGATCAGCTGCAGCACGTGCGGGTGCCGCATCAGCAGGGAGTTCCCCGTGCCGGTGGTGTCGTAGTAGTGCGCCTCGTCACCCTCGACGAGGCGGTAGTAGGACTGGTTGTCGATGCCGCGGAACGCGAGCGTCGGACCCTTGTGGTTTCCCTCGGCGGTGTGGTTGTAGACCACGTCGAGGATCACCTCGATGTCGGCCTCGTGCAGTGCTTTGACCATGCCCTTGAACTCGGCGACCTGCTGACCACGGGTGCCGTATGCGGCGTACTCGTTGTGGGGCGCGAAGAACCCGATCGTGTTGTAGCCCCAGTAGTTTCGCAAACCCCTCTCGAGCAGGGTGAAGTCCTGCACGTACTGGTGCACCGGCATCAGCTCGATCGCTGTCACGCCGAGCTTGGTGAGGTGCTCGATCGTGGCGGGGTGGCCGATGCCGGCATACGTGCCGCGGATCTCCTCGGGGATGTCCTCGAGCTGCTCGGTCAGGCCCTTGACGTGGGCTTCGTAGATCACCGTGTCGTGGTATTCGTGCTGGGGCTGCCGGTCCTGTCCCCAGTCGAAGAACGGGTTGATGACGACCGAGGTCAACGTGTGGCCCAGGCTGTCCTGGGAGTTGACCATGTCGTCGAGACCACCGTCGGGGTCGTCGAAGTCGTAGGAGAACAGCGACTGGTCCCCGGTCATCGACCCGTCGATCGACTTGGCGTAGGGGTCGAGGAGCAACTTCGCCGGGTTGCACCGATCCCCGGACTCGGGGTCATAAGGGCCGTGCACACGGAAGCCGTAGCGCTGCCCTGGTTGGAGGCCGGGGATGAAGCCGTGCCAGACGAACCCATCCGTCTCGGGAAGGGTGACCCTGGTCTCCTCGCCCCCGTCGCCGATCAGGCAGATCTCGATCTGCTGAGCCGCCTCCGAGAAGATGGCGAAGTTGACGCCGGTCCCGTCGTAGGTCGCGCCGAGGGGGTAGGGCCGTCCGGGCCAGATCTCCATGTGTGGTGCCTTTCACGTCGGTCCACAAGCGTCGGGCCTGCGGATCTGGTCGACGTCGCTGGCGAACCGGACCCATCCTAGGCAACCTTCGAGGCCCTGGCCCGCCCGCGCACACGGCCGGGCACGGTCGAGGACGGTCAGGTAAGGGCGGCGACGACCTCCTCGGCCGCGGCATACGGGTCGGTCCGTCCTGCCACGACGTCCGTGGCGAGGCGGTTGAGGCCGGCGTGCTCGTGCAGGCTGCCGATCCGGGCGCGCAGCGAGGCGACCGCGATCGACTCGATCTCGTCGGCCGCGCGCGCCAGGCGTCGCTGCTGCAGCGTGCCGCTGCTCTGCAGCCACTCCCGGTGTTTGTCGAGGCCCTCCATCACCTCGTCGATGCCCTCGCCCCGGGACGCGACCGAGGTGACGACGGGGGGGCGCCAGAGGCCGGGCGCGGTCCGGTCGCCCAGGGAGATCATGTGGCGCAGGTCGCGGACCGTGGCGGCCGCGCCGTCCCGGTCGGCCTTGTTGACGACGAACAGGTCGGCGATCTCGAGGATCCCCGCCTTGGCCGCCTGGACCCCGTCGCCCATGCCGGGTGCCAGCAAAACCACAGTGGTGTCCGCCAACCCGGCGACCTGCACCTCGGACTGACCCACTCCCACGGTCTCGACGATGATGACCTCGCACCCCGCGGCGTCGAGCACCCGCAGTGCCTGGGGAGTCGTCCACGAGAGCCCACCGAGGTGGCCCCGGGAGGCCATCGAGCGGATGTACACCTCAGGGTCGAGGACGTGGTCCTGCATCCGGATGCGGTCCCCGAGCAACGCGCCGCCGGAGAACGGCGAGGAGGGGTCGACCGCCAGGATGCCGACCCGCTGGCCCCGGGCCCGGTAGGCCGCTACCAGCATGGTGGTCGTGGTGGACTTCCCGACTCCCGGTGCGCCGGTGAGCCCGATGACAAAGGCCTGGCCCGTATGTGGGGCCAGCGCCGCCATCACCTCACGCAGCGCCGGGTGCCGGTCCTCGACGAGCGAGATCAGTCGGGCCACCGCGCGCGGCGACCCCGAACGGGCGGCCGCGACCAGGGCCGCGACGTCGACGGGGCGCGCTGGCATGCAGAGGTGGTCGAGGTTCCGGGTACGGGCGTGAGGCTCTAGGAGGCCGGCGTCGCCGGGGATGTGGCCGAGACCGTGCCCGACTCGGGCTCATGCGCCGGGACCCGGATGATCAAGGCATCACCCTGACCGCCGCCCCCGCAGAGTGCGGCCGCACCGACCCCGCCCCCGCGGCGGCCGAGCTCGAGGGCCAGGTGCAGGACGAGGCGGGCGCCGGACATCCCGATCGGATGGCCGGTGGCGATGGCGCCGCCGTTGACGTTGACCTTGTCGGGGTCGAGCCCGAGCAGCTTGGTCGACGCGAGCCCGACGGCCGCGAACGCCTCGTTGATCTCGACCAGGTCGAGGTCCGCCGGGGCGATGCCCTCCCGGGCGCAGGCTTTGCGGATCGCGTTGGCCGGCTGGGACTGCAGGCTGGAGTCCGGGCCGGCGACGACGCCATGGGCGCCGATCTCGGCCAGCCAGGTCAGGCCCATCGCCTCCGCCGTGGACCGGCGCATGACCACGACGGCGGCAGCGCCGTCGGAGATGGGGGAGGCAGTGCCGGCGGTGATCGTGCCGCTCGCGGAGAAGGCGGGCCGCAGTCTCGACAGCACATCCACGGACGTGTCGGCCCGCACCCCCTCGTCGGCCTTGAACTCGACGGGGTCACCCTTGCGCTGGGGCACCGAGACCGAGACGACCTCGTCGTCGAACAGGCCGTCCTTCCACGCGCGCGCCGCCAGCTCGTGCGACCGGGCGGCGAAGGTGTCCTGCTCCTCGCGGGTGAACGCGAGGTCCCCGATGTTGGCCGTCTCGGTCAGCAGGCCCATCGGCTGGTCGGTGAGGGCGTCCCAGAGCCCGTCGTGCGCCATGTGGTCGCGCATCGTCACGTCGCCGTACTTGTAGCCGTCGCGGGACTTCTCGAGAAGGTGCGGGGCGTTGGTCATCGACTCCTGGCCCCCGGCGACGACGACCTCGAACTCGCCGGCCCGGATCAGCTGGTCGGCGAGCGCGATCGCATCGAGACCGGACAGACATACCTTGTTGATCGTCAGCGCAGGGACGTCGAGCGGGATCCCCGCCTTGGTCGCCGCCTGCCGGGCCGGGATCTGCCCAGCCCCAGCCAACAGAACCTGCCCCATGATCACGTAGTCGACCTGCTCGGGGGCCACGCCGGACTTGGCCAGTGCGCCGCGGATCGCGATGCCGCCGAGGTCGCTACCGGAGAAGTCCTTGAGCGACCCGAGCAGCCGGCCCATGCCGGTGCGGGCTCCGCCGACGATCACACACGGGTCGGTGGCAGGGTCGCTGGGACTGTTCTGGACGGGGCTCACGGGGTACCTCCGGTGGTGCAGGGTCAACGGCAACGGTGAACCTCCAGTCTAGGCAGGACGTCACACCCTCTTGCCAGGGCGCCTGCTTCGCGAGAATCTCTATGTCTGGGTGGTATCTAGAGCGCCGGGGGACGCTCCTACGAACCGTCAGGTGGTGCTTGCCCCGGAGGTCGTCCGTGCCGTATGTGAATGGGTTCCTGCCCAGCCAGTCCGCTCCGCTGTTCCACAACGGACCCTGGCCGCCCGGGCTGGACTTGAGAATCGGCCTTCCTGGCCTGCCCGCCGTCTCGATCGACGTGACGTCTTTCGGCCTGTGCGGCGGCATGTCCTTCCTGGCCCGCGATATCCACGAGTCCGGTATGCCACAGCTGCGCTCGACCGACTCGCGCAGCATCCCCGTCCCGGTGGGCCGGCACATCCTCAGCCGGCTCCTGGACAGCTTCGTCGGCCCGGGCGTCATCCCCTACTGGATCCACGCGACGCAGGAGCTCGACCACGCGACCTGGTTCTGGGGCCAGGGACTGTTCGCCGAGACGGTCGGCGCCGCCCAGCAGGTGATGCACAGCATCGACGCCGGCGTCCTCTGCCCCATCGGCGTCATCCTCGCCCAGAGCCCGTGGCCGTGGGAGGTGTTCCAGAGCCACGTCGAGCTGGTCTACGGCTACGACCTGATCGGGACCCAGCTCACGCTGCACGTCTACGACTGCAACGCCGAGGGCAGTGACAAGGTCACGATCTCCCTCGACATCGGCTCGACGGCACCGGCCAAGCCGGTCACCACCAACGGGACGGCCGTCAAGGAGCAGAGCGGACGCATCCGGGGCTTCTTTGTGCTGCCCTACACCCACCGGGACCCCAGCCCTGCCTATGTCGACGACGCGGCGGTTTCCGTCCTCACCGCCCTGCCGGCCAGGATGACGCCCGGTCAAAGCCTCGGCCTCACTGTCTCGATCGAGAACCGGGGCTCGACGACCCTGGACCCGGCTCTCGGCTACCGGTTGGGGACGCAGTCGCCACCGGACAACACCAGCTGGGGCGTTCCCGGGTTCGCCCTGGCCGGGCCGCTCGACCCCGGACGGGTCGCGACCCAGCAGGTCACCGTTCGAGCCCCGTCACAGGGGTCCGCGATGGTGCAGCTGCAGATGCTGCGCGAGAGCGTGCACTGGTTCGGGACACCGAGCGTCGTCGCCTCGGTGTCGGTCGTGCCCGGTGGTGCCTCGGTAGACGCAGCGGGTGACGCACTCGAGGGGACGCTGGAGGCCACGCCGGTCGGCTGAGTCCTGGTTGGGCCTTCTCTTCGACCAACAGTTCCCGATGAAACGTGCGTTCGTCGGCCCCGCCAAGGTCCTCCGCCGCAACAGTCGACCACGACGGCGCCTCTGGTGGGGAGCGGACCAGATCCGCCGCAACTGGCGACCGCGACAGCCGTTGTGGCGGCCACATCCACCGCAGCCATCCCCCACTTTCCCGCCGCGGTGGACCACTGAAACCAGGCCATCGATCATCTACGCTCCGATGATGAGCGAGTTCCCGCACCTGTTCACAGCGATCGACCACGTCGGGGTGGCGGTAGCCGACCTGGACGAGGCGGTGGCGTTCTACGAGAACACCTTCGGTATGCGTCTGGTCCATCAGGAGGTCAACGAGGACCAAGGGGTCCGCGAGGCGATGATGGCCGTGGGCGACTCCGGCTCGTGCGTCCAGCTGCTCGCCCCCCTGACGCCCGAGTCGACGATCGCCCGGTTCCTGGACCGGTCCGGACCAGGCGTCCAGCAGGTGGCCTACCGCGTGGAGGACATCCACGCCGCTAGCGCACTGCTACGCGAGCGGGGGCTGCGACTGCTCTACGACGAGCCTCGTCGGGGGACAGCCGGCAGCAGCGTGAACTTCGTGCACCCCAAGGACGTGGGCGGGGTGCTGGTGGAGCTGGTGCAACCTCGGGGTCACGACTAGGGCCACGGCTGAGGGCAGCCCCGCGACGGCGAGGTCGTAACGTGCCGTTCATGACCACGCCCCAGCAACCCATCGGCTCCGGTTTCGGCGCCACCACCACTGCCGACGAGGTGCTCGCCGGCCTCGACCTGAGCGGGCGGCTCGCCCTGGTCACCGGCGGTTACTCCGGCATCGGGATCGAGGCCGCCCGCGCGCTGACCAAGGCGGGGGCGGTCGTCGTCGTGCCGGCCAGGCGACCCGACGTGGCACGGGACCAGCTGGCCGGCCTGGACCGGGTGGAGGTAGGCGAGCTCGACCTCGGCGACCTTGCTAGCGTGCGGGACTTCGCGGACGGGTTCCTCGCCTCCGGGCGCGGGATCGACATGGTCATCGACAGTGCGGCGATCATGGCCTGCCCGGAGACGCGGGTCGGCCCCGGCTGGGAGGCTCAGTTCGCGACCAACCATCTCGGACACTTCGCTCTGGTCAACCGGCTCTGGCCCGCGATCACCGCGGGTGGGCGGGTCGTCTCGGTGTCGTCGACCGGGCACCACCGGTCACCGATTCGCTGGGACGACGTGGACTTCGCGCACGACTACGACAAGTGGACGGCATACGGACAGGCCAAGACGGCCAACGCCCTGTTCGCCGTCCACCTCGACGCGCTGGGGAAGGACTCCGGGGTGCGCGCATTCTCGCTCAACCCCGGAGGCATCCTCACCCCGCTGCAGCGGCATCTCTCGATCGAGGAGCAGGTGGAGATGGGCTGGATCGACGAGCAGGGCAACCCCCTGAACCCGGGCTTCAAGTCGCCCGCCGCCGGCGCGGCGACCATGACCTGGGCGGCGACCTCCCGGCAGCTCGACGGGCTGGGCGGGGTCTACCTCGAGGACTGCGACGTCGCGGTGCCGTGGGTCGAGGGCGGTCCCCGGTCCGGAGTCAAGGACTGGGCCGTCGACCCCGAGCAGGCGGCCCGGCTCTGGACCCTCTCGGCGCAGCGGTCAGGCGAGAACGCGTTCGCCCGCCAGGGGGGCTGAGAGAGGCTGAACGTCCTCGAGACGGTATGCCCCTGTCGGACCCTGTCGCATCTGAGGTAGTGCCCGGGTCGACTAGGACGTTTGCCCGATGTCCGGAGCTACCTCAGGGACGGATTCTCGTCCTATCGGACCAACGAGGTCCGGTCCAGCTCGACGAGCTGGCAGACAGGTCAGGAGTCCACCATGTTCCCCATCACCCCCCAGGTCGTCAGCGCCGATCGCAGCCGCCGGCTGGAAAACTACCGCCGTTGGTCGCACCGTCACGGACAGGTCGCCGGCTTTGACGCCAACGACGCACCCCGGCCGGTCTCCGGCCACAGCCACACCCTGCGGGCCGCATTCAGCTGGTGAACCGGCCGACTGCGCCCTCAGCGAACCACCCTGTCCATCCGCACCTGACCCCACCGGTCTCTCTGCGGCGATGAGCGGCATCGTGTTCACCGACACGTCGCCGCTCACCGCCGCAGAGGGGCCGGTGTCGGGTGCAGGCACGATGATGTCTCTCGTGCCCACCGACGAACCCCCGCTCGTCGGTCGCGCAGCCCAGCTGGAGGAGCTCGTCGACCGACTCCAGATCCGGGACCCTCGAGGTTCGGGGGCCGTCCTGCTCGGCGGTGACGCGGGAGTCGGCAAGACCCGCCTGTTGCGTGAGGTCCGGGCCCGGGCCCGGGCCGAGGGCCGCCACACCGTCGTCGGGCACTGCGTCGACTTCGGTGACAGCGCGCTGGCCTACCTGCCGTTCACCGAGATCCTCGGCCGTCTACAGGCCGAAGAACCCCAGCTGCTGGCCCGCGTGGCGCTGCAGCACCCGGCCATCGGTCGTCTGCTGCCACGGCAGCGGGTCAGAGCCGTGTCGGGGGGCCCCACAGACCCGGACGACCGGCGTCTGCCCGGCCTGGGCGACGGGCTCAGCGGCGACGCACGTTCGAGCCGAGCCGACCTTTTCGCAGGAGTCCACGCGGTGCTCGAGGAGGTGGCTCGTCAGGAGCCGCTGCTCGTCGTGGTCGAGGACGCGCACTGGGCCGACCAGTCCTCCCGCGAGCTGCTCACCTATCTGTTCACCCGTGGCGTGGAGACCCCTGTCTCGTTGGTGGTGTCCTACCGCAGCGACGACGTGCACCGGCGTCACCCCCTGCGCCCGACCCTCGCCGAATGGTCGCGGCTGCCCACCCTCGAACGCGTCCAGCTCGGCCCGCTCGCCGAGCCCGACGTGCGCGCCCTCGTGCGCGCCCTGCACCCGCGCCCGCTCACGGGTGTGCAGGTGCGCGACATTGTCGACCGCGCCGAGGGCAACGCCTTCTTCGTCGAGGAGCTGGTCAGCGCCGCCGAAGCCACCGGGATGGGAGGGGCAGCGCTTCCCGACGACCTGGCCGACCTGTTGCTCGTGCGCCTGGACCGGCTCGACGAGGGCACCCGCGCCGTGGTCGGTGCCGCCTCGGTCGGTGGTCGCCGCGTCTCGCACCAGCTGTTGGCCGCAGTGCTGTCCAGCTCAGTGCTGTCCAGCTCAGGAGCCGGCGCCGACGACCTGGACCGCGCGCTGCGTCAGGCGGTGGACGCGCTCGTCCTCGAGCCCGGTCGCGAGGGCGCCGCCGACAGCTACACCTTTCGCCACGCGCTGCTCTCGGAAGCGGTGTACGACGACCTCCTGCCGGGTGAACGCGTACGCCTGCACACGGCATACGTCGCCGCGCTGCAGTCCGGGTCGGTGCCCGGGACCGCCGCCGAGCTGGCCCGCCACGCGCGGGCGGCCCACGACACCGAGACCGCGATCCGGGCGAGCACCGAGGCCGGTGACGAGGCCATGCGGGTCGGCGCGCCGGAAGAGGCCGCCCGGCACTACGAGGTCGCTCTCGACCTGCTCGGGTCCGATGTCGAGGACGCGACCGGGCTCGTCGTACGGGCCGCCGACGCGCTCGCCGAGGCCGGTGACCCCTACCGGGCGGCCAAGCTCGTGGCTGCCAACCTCGCCGCCCTCCCTCTGAGCGCGGCACCCGAGGCGCGCGCCCGGCTCCTCATCGCGCAGGCGGCGACGGCATACCTCACGGAGATCGACCTCAACCCCCTCATGCTCACGACCGCGG
>NZ_JBDTKA010000119.1:0-11902 GCF_039935575.1 Lapillicoccus sp. | reverse complement strand
GGTCTTCTTCGCATCCTTCGGCATGCTGCTCATGCCCTTGAGTGTCTCGGTCATCGGTGACCAGCCTTCCTCGCCGACCCGTGTCGGCGTGTTGGGCCAGAAACACCGTTTGTCGTACAGACCCCTCAGCCCCCGCGACATCAACCGGTGCCTCAAGCGCTACATCGCCCGCGAGCTCTACCGAATCCTGAAGGCCCACAGCACCCCTTGACAGACATAGAAGCATCCTTTCATCGGACAGGCCCTTGGCTGGAGGTCCCTCAAGCCCGTGGGAAGCTGTCGACCTCGCGGGTGTGCCGGTGGGCGGCCGACCGGGATGGCCTGCCATCCATTTCGTGCGTTCCCAGGCCACATCGAGGAACGCGTGCCAGCCTTGTTCGGTGGTTTGCGGAGCGGCGCGGCTTGACGTCTTCGCAGGGTCAGCGGTGCGGGACTGAGGAGTTGATGGGCAGACAAGTAGTGGTCGTGGTGTACGTGCTCGTCTTGGTAGCCGTGGTGGTCGGGGTGGATGTCCTCTTCTTCCAAGACCATGCCTGGGAGCGGCTGATGGTGAACGTTGGGATTGTTCTGGTGTTCGCCGCGTTCTACTTCAGGTTCCTGCGGCTCTCCTAGGCGCTGCCCCTCCTGCCGAGGGTGTGTCGTCCGGGCCTTGATCAGGCCGGCAAAGTCGGACCTACCCGGGGTCGGCGTGGATGGTCGCTTCGTGCCACGAGCGGACGCCGGCGAGGGGTGGATCGGACCCCGCTGACGGCTACGCCCCGCAGGCGGCGGTTAGACGCCTCTGTCGGTGCGAGGGGCGCGTCGCATTTGTGCAGCGCCCACGACGACGAGGGAGGTGAGGGTGAGCAGGGTTCCCACGATGGTCGAGGTGGCCAGGTCCGGCACCGACGACCACATGGCGTGGACCGGGCCGCCGTCCGCTCTCCCCGGTGCGTAGACGTACCCCAGCCACAGCGCCCCGGCGCCGAGGAGAATGGTTGGGACGGACCACCGGAAGGCGTGTCGCCTACGGCGTACGGCGCGCATCTGCGCGGCGAGGGCCAACACCTGCACCGCAGGCGCCCCGAGGAAGATCACCGTGGCATACCGAATCACCGGATCAGCGACGAACATCTCCGGCTGGGTGCCCAAGACCGCATGAACGAGGCCGCTGTGGAAGCGCCCCCACAGGTCAGGGTCGGGTCCCTGGCCGGCGTTGGCCAGGGCCACGACCCCCAGGCCCAGAGCAGGACAGACCAGCAGGTAGCTCATCGACCGGTCAGTCTGGCCGTCGTGCTCGATGCAGGATGGGAGGCTCGCGTCGGTGGGGTTCTCGTTACCGGCGTGCAGTTCCCACAGGAGGCGAACCCACCACCCGCTGGCGTACTGGTCGTACTCGTTCACCCGAAGCAGCGGGGCACGCGCGGCGGCCAGGACCGGGGCTAGCGGGTCACCCGTGCCGAGATGGGCCTGGACGACCCGGGCCAGGTCGCTGGCGGTGGACACGATCATCGCCGATGGCACCGCACTGGGGACCTTTGGAGTTGGGGTGACGGCGGCCAGGCCACCGAACCAGAGGTAGTACCCGGCCGCGAGCCCCGGTGGCGGGCGCCCCAGATCAGCGGTCGTCGAGCTCAGGCCCAGCGGTGCGACCACCAGCTGGTCGAAGGCTCGAGCGTAGGGCTCCTTCATGACGCCCTCGACGATCGCGCCGAGGATGTCGTAATTGCTGTTGGAGTACTCGAACCGGACGCCCGGTACAGCCGCGAGGTCGGCCTCGGTGATCGTGCGCACGCCTGCTGCGATGGAGTCCGCCCGGCCGAAGCGCCACCCCCACTGCGCGCGGCCGGCCTGCGTGGACAGCCCAGACGAATGAGTCAGCAGCTCGCCGACCGTGACTCGCGACAGCCTGTCGCTTCCACTGCCGAACCACGGTAGGACCTCGTGAACAGTCGTGTCCAGGCTGAGGCGGCCCTGCAGGATGAGCCGTTGCACCATGAGGCCGGTGAACTGCTTGCTCGTCGAACCCAGGAGGAACGGGGTCTCCGCGGTGACGGGCGGGTCACCGGGACCCGCCACACCGAAGCCCTCCGAGACCAGTTGTCGTCCGTTCCGAAGGACGACGACGGCGACGCCGGGAAGGTGCAGCGCGTCACGTTCTCGGTTCACGTAACGGATGACGTCGTCGGCGGAACCGACTCCAGGTGTCGAAGCGGCAATTGTGGTGGACTCCCCTGCGCCGAGCCCACCAGAAGCGTGCGGTGTCGCACCTGCCGGCGACGCGATGAGCAGGACGCACAGGCCGGCGATCGCCAACCCACTCGTGACCAACCGAATGGCATCACACGGAGATGGCAGCCGACAACGCCACCCGAGCAAGCGCCCCCAGACGACCAACCAGCCGCGCGCACTTGCGGGGCCCCGTGGTCGGCATCCGGGAGCAGATGGTCCTTCCAGGTTTGGGCAGTTCACGGTGACCTACTGGGTGGGTGCCGGAAATGCGCCGAGCTGCACCAACAGACCCAAGTCGTCACGGCAGGCCCAATGCTCCGCGATCATCCCGCCGCTGACCCGGAACAGGTGCATGAACGTCCAGACCACGGGCTTGCCGGTCGGGGGCACGTCAGCCAACAGGGCGAAGTTGGGACTCGACGCGACGTGGGTGCCGATCAGATCGACGTGGACAACCACCAGATCCCCAGAAGCGACCACGTGGTGCCTTCGTATCTCCGGACCGTCGAGGTCATGGTCGAGAATATGCACGATCTCACGATGTCCGGCCCGGCCCTGAAGCGCCGAGGCGTGGTTGATGAAGTCCTCCGCCACCAGGTCGAAGGCCGCCTCGTCCCGTCGATCGATGCGGGCGAAGTAATTCTCGACGACCTCTTGCGGAGTGCTAGTCGTCGACTCCGTCTGAGTGTGTATGGTGATGCGTTGCCCTTTCGGCGGTGGAGGAAGTGGTCACTGGGCGTGCGAAGTGAGGGCCGTTTCGATCTCCTGCGCTAGCGGGACGAGATGACTGCCGTTGGCGCCGTCGACGAGTGGCCCCCGGGCACTGAGGACTGCGGGGTGGGTGTCGTGAACCCAGGTCACCAGGGTGTTGTATCGCCCCGTCTGTGGATACGGCGCGAACCGCGGATCCGGAGAGACCAGTTTGCCCCCCCGTAGACCACCGACTGAGTCGTGCGGGTCGTAGGAGTCCGGCTGTTGCGTTGGGTCGTAGATGAACATGACGACGCCGGCGTCGGTCGGTTTGGCACCAGGACCCGCGAGGTTGCAGACGATTCTCCCCTCGTACCGTTCGACCGAGGCTGTGAGCGGGGAGACGCCGCTGGTGGTCTGCGCCGTGTTGATGTTGACGAAGGTACAGATGTTGTCGGCCGTCACCGATATCGTCTTGGTTGCCGTGGGCGAGGTCGACACGACGCGCGGCGACGCCGACGGGGCCGCCGTCACGGTCAGGGTCGTCGTTGGGGACGTGACATCGGGCCCGGCCGAGGCGGCCTCTGGTGAGCTGCAGCCGCAAACGGCGAACCCGCCTCCCACGGCGAGGACGACCCCGGTCGCGCGAGAAAACGAACTGCGTCTGGTCATGCGCTCAACGCTAGGATCGGCGCGTCCGACGCGAACCGGGGAAAACCCTCGACCTCGCCGCGCGAAACACAAGATCAGCAGGGGCCAGCCACCTTCGTAGTAGCCCATGTCGAGAGAGCAGGGCTCAGTGTCCCAGCCGCCGGCCAGCGAGGGGCGGCCCTTTGACGCGGCGCTGATCACGCCCATCACGCCCGTGTCCAGTCGGGAGCTCGATGTGCTCGAGCTGGTGGCCGACGGGCTGTCCAACGACGGCATCGCCGGGCGCCTGTTCGTTAGCGTCAAGACCGTTGAGTCTTCGCTGCGCTCGATCTACCTGAAGCTCGGTCTGGCCGAAGACGGCCGCGACCGCAACCGGAGGGTGAACGCGGCGATGTATGTCGTGTCGCTCCGCGCGCGACAGCCGGCCCTGAGTCTCGGCCTGGAGGAACTGACCGAGACGGTGGCATCGGCGCCCTTCGACACCGTCGTCACGATGTTGGAGGAGCACGCCGTCCGGACCGAGTCGGGGGCGTGGCGCCTCTACGCGGCCGCCGCGTGGTACCTGGCGATCGTCGACGATCTCGACCACGCCCTGGACCTGGCCGGGCGGGCGTCCCGGGACGTGGGCCGTTCGGGCGCACCGCCCGGTGTGCGGGCCAGGTCGAGCATTCCGACACACCGACCCGTGGCCCGGGTGATCGTCGACGCACTGACGGCCATGTTGGAGGCGATGCGAGGGATCCGTGTGCTGGACCACGTGCTCCTCGATGAGCTCGCGGCGTTTGCGGCGCTCGCTCTACGCCACCCCGACCGTGAGGTGTTCGACGGTATGGAGGCCGTACTCGAAATCGCCAACTGGTTTACGTTTAGCGACCGGGCCAAGGATGCAGCGGCCATTCTCGGCCGTCGCATCTACCGCACGGACACACGCGACGACTTTGCTCTCCTGTCGGCCTGGGCATGCCAGGCCGAGCTGGACATCCGCCGCGGTCGGTGGAGGCGCTGCGCAAGCGCTTTGGAACAGATGATGCAGCGCGGCGAGGCGATCGGGCACTCGAACGCATACGGGCATGTCCTGTCCGCGCGACTGCAGGCAGGCCGCGGCGACATCACCCGCACGAACACCCACCTGCGCGCGGCCCGACGGGCGGCCATGGAGCTCGGTGACCACTCGACCCTCTGGCGGGCCGATGCTGCTCAAGGCCTACTGGCGATCGGCGTCGGAGACGCCCACCAGGCCGTGGTCGTGTTGAACCAGGTCTACCGTCGCACACTGGCCAACGGGCTGGGTCTGTCGTCGGTGCGCATGTGGGAGGCGGACCTGGTCGAGGCGTTGATCCGCACCGATGACCGGCCTACGGCCGTCACCACCACCGAGTGGCTGCGCACGGACGTGGACGCCACCGGTTCAGGATGGGGAGCAGCGACGTTGTCCAGGTGCTCCGGACTGATCGCGGTCGATCCGGCGCAGGCCGTCGACCACTTTGACGCGTCGACGCGGGCATTCGGCGATCTGGACGCACCCTTCGAGCAGGCGCGGTCCGAGCTGTTGCTCGGGGAGAGCCTGCAAGCGGTTCACGGCGCCGACGCTGCGCGGTTCCGGGTCGCACGCGCCCAGGAGAGCTTCGAGATGATCGGTGCCGACCCCTGGGCCGGCCGCGCGGCAGACTGGCTCGCCCGATCTTAAGCGCGTCGATCAGACCTACCGCAGTCCTCGACGCCTCAGGCGGGGCACCTGGCCCAAGACGCTCAGCACACCGCTCCGGTTGGCGACACCCATCGGCGAGCGGGCCTTCTTCTCCATCGCCGCGCACGTCCAGACCGCCGCCGAAGTCACGCTCGAGGAGCTGAGCATCGAGTCGTTCTACCCCGCAGACGAGGCAACGGCGTCCGCACTGCGCGCCCAGTGACCATCACACGGCCCCCGTCGAAAACCCGCAGACGGCCTGCGCCGGCACCGCGAACCGGTCCGCGTCGTCGGGGAGGGCCCTGGCGCGCAGCCTGGCCAACCAGACGCGTACGCGCACGTTGTTGGGGTCGACCAAGACGATAATCGTGCGCACACCGGTACGGCAGGCTTGGACCGCAGCGAACGTTGCGAGCGCTCGACCGACGCCCCTGGCCTGCTCGGCGTCGACGACCTCGAGAGCCAGCTCGGCTGCGTCCGGGAGGTCTGGCGTGCGGATCCACCGGGCGATCCCGATCGGGTGTTCACCGCGCCACGCTGCATACGCCTCGTGGTGGTCCGGACGCAGGTCGGTCAGCACGTGGACCATCCGTGGTGTGAGCTCTGGTGTCGGGGCGGAGTAGCGCAGCCGACGGGAGGCCGGTGACAACCCCTCGTGCACCGCGATCAGAGGCCCCGTCTGCCCTGGACGCAACGCGACGACGACGGTCCATCGGTGTTCGCGGGCGCTGGAGATGGGCTGGGTCGTGGGTTGGCCGCTCATACCGACCAGTGCACCGGCGGCCGGGCTCCCGCCGCATCGTGAAGCGCCCCAGGTTTGATGCCGCTCCTGTTTGAGTCCAGGAGGATGAGCAGATGCCCAAGAAGATCGATGAAGAGCTCAAGGCCAGAGCTGTGCGACTGACCAATGACCACCAGGGCGAGTACTCCTCGCTCACGGCTGCCGCGGCGGTCGTGGCCAAGTAGCTCGGTGTAGGCAGGGAGTCCGTGCGTCGCTGGGTGATCCAGTCCCAGGTCGACGGCGGTCAGCGTGCCGGTGCGAGCAGCGAGGAGCTGGCCGAGCTCAAGGCGCTCAAGTCCAAGGTCCGCCGGCTTGAGGAGGACAACGCGATCTTGAAGTCCGCGACGGTTTTCTTCGCCGGGGAACTCGACCTCCGCAACCGCTGATCATGGGCTTCATCGACACCATGAGAGCCGAGGACCACGCGGTCGAGTCGATCTGTCGGGTTTTGCGTGAGCAGGGCTGCCAGATCGCCGCGCGGACCTACCGGGCCTGGAAACAGACCTGCCGCGACACCAGCCGGGTGGCGGCTCGGACCGTGACTGATGCCCAGGTCGTCGACGCCGTGCGCGACATCGCCTGGACGACCAAGGTCGACGCCAACGGCGTCGTGGTGCGCAAGCTGGCCCCTGAGGGGCTCTACGGGCGCCGGAAGATGACCGTCTACCTGCGCCGCACCGTCATGGCTGAGGCGTCTGCTGGCTCAGTGGACCGCGCGATGCGGACCCTGGGGCTGGCTGGGGTCAGGCGTGACAAGGGCATCCGGACCACGATCCCGGCCAAGGACGGGATCCGGGCCGGGGACCTGCTCGACCGCGACTTCACTGCCGCAGCACCGAACCGGACCTGGGTCACGGACTTCACCTACTGCCGCACATGGGCCGGATGGGTCTACGTCGCGTTCATCGTCGACGTCTACGCCCAACGGATCGTGGCCGGGCACGCCGCCACGACCAAGCACACCGACCTGGTCATGATCCCGCTGCGGATGGCACTGTGGCAGCGCGACCGCGAGGGTCACCCCACCGAGCCGGGAGAGCTGATCCATCACTCGGACGCAGGGTCGCAATACACGAGTCTGCGGCTGACCGGGCACCTCGCGCTGCAGGAGATCCGGCCCTCGATCGGGTCGGTCGGTGACGCCTACGACAATGCCCTGATGGAGTCCATCAACGGCCTCTACAAGGCCGAGTGCATCCGTACCACCGTCTTCCACGACGGCCCCTACAAGACCGTCGCCGACGTCGAGTACGCCACCGCCGGATGGGTCGACTGGTACAACAACCGACGCCTGCACTCGACGCTGGGAAACGTCCCGCCCGTCGAGTACGAGCAAGCCCACTACGCTGCCCTCAACCGAGAGCCGCACCCCGTATAGGAACGGCCGAGAACCTGGGGCGCTTCAATGCGCAAAATGGGGGCAGCGGTACCGCCCTGTTGGGGGTGGACCCGCCCACGGCGACGGCCGACGGATTGGAGTGATCGTGGATGGTGACGGCGCAGGTGATGCGCTGGCTCTGGACCACCTGTCCAAGCGGTTCGGTGACCGGGTGGCCCTGGAGGACATCTCGTTGGGGGTGCCCCGCGGTGAGGTGTTCGGGATCCTGGGCCCGAACGGCGCGGGCAAGACCACCCTGGTCAGGACCCTTGGGACGTTGCTGTCCCCATCGGCCGGCTCCGCGCAGGTCGCGGGGCTCCCTCTGAACCGGGAAAACGCTGTGGAGATCCGCCGACGCATTGCCATCATGCCCGAGTCGCCCGGCCTTTACCTGCGCCTGAGCGTCGCGGAAAATCTCGAGTGTTTCGCGGACTTGTACCAGACGCCGCACTCGAAGGAGCGCGTCGCTGCTGCCTTGGAGGCGGTCCATCTCCTCGAGCGGGCCGACGATGCGTGTGGTTCCTTGTCCAAGGGTCTGCGGCAACGAGTCGCGCTGGCCCGGGTGCTGTTGAGCGACCCGGAGGTGCTTTTCCTGGACGAGCCGACTGCCGGGCTTGATCCGGGGGCGGCCCGAGGCGTCCAAGAACTGGTCGATGACCTTCGCCAGCGCGGCGTGACGATCATCTTGACCACGCATCGACTCGACGAAGCCGAACGCCTCTGCGATCGAGTGGCCATCCTGAACACCAGCGTTCGGAAGATCGGCCGGCCCGAGCAGCTACGCGACCAGCTGTTCGCGAAGTCGCTCACGGTCCGGACCCTCGACCCGCTGACGGCGCCCGCCAGCGTCTATGCCGGTCTCCCCTCGGTCGAGCACTGGTGCGAGGAAGCCCCGGCCACCTACATCCTGACCGTGACCGATCCGGCGGTCGCCGCACCGGCCGTCACCCGCGCCCTGGTGGCCGCCGGGGCCGATGTCCTGTCGATCAACGAGTCCCACCATTCACTCGAGGACGTCTACCTCGAACTGGTCCACCGGGACCAGGAGGTGGGCCAAACATGACGCTCAGCAAACGGCGAGTCCACGCCATCGTCCGCAAGGAGACACGCGAATACCGCCGCAACACGAACGTCATCGTGACCATGGCAATCTTCCCACTGATCTTCCTCATCCAGCCGCTGGTCCTGGTCCTCATCCTGCCCCAGGAGACCGCACTCTCGTTAAGCAACCGGCACCTGCTGCTCTACATGCTGGCCATCCCCGCCCTCGTGCCGGCGACACTGTCCGCGTACGCCGTGGTCGGCGAGCGGCAGCAAGACACCCTCGAACCGGTACTCACCACGCCGATCAGCGGCGAAGAGCTGCTCTTGGGCAAGGCCCTGGCCTGCCTCCTGCCGACCATGGTCGTCTCGTACACGGTCTACGCCTTCTTCCTCACCGGCGTATGGCTCTTCGCCCGTCCGACCGTAGCCTCCGGGCTTCTGCGAGGCCCGGACCTGATCACCCAACTCCTGCTGACGCCGCTCCTGGCTACCTGGTCGATCTGGGCCGGCCTGTGGATCTCGACCAGATCCAGCGACGTGCGGGTCGCTCAGCAGTTCAGCCTCCTCGCGAGCCTGCCCTCCGTCGCGGTGACGTCCCTCATCGCGTTCGACGTCATCCCCCTCACGCCCCAAGTAGCCGTGAGCTTGACCGTCACCCTTCTCCTGCTCGACGCCACCGGCTGGCGGCTCACCTCAACCGCGTTCGACCGCGAAAGACTTCTCGCCGGCCAGCGCTGAGCGCGGCGGGACTCAACGAACAGCCCTAAACAAGAAGGGGCGCGTCACCGGCCCGACGCGTGCGCGGCGACTGCCAACAACCAGACGCCACCCGCGGGTGAGAAGAGGGCGCCGGTCCAGCCCCCACGCGAAGGCTTTGAAAAATCAGCCCAACTGCCATGCAACCGTGTCAAGGTCGAGCAGCCTCAACTCGCGCTTTGCACCCACTGTCTGAACGGCGTCGATACCCGGCCCCCATCGGTACCGCCCAACGTTACGCAGTCAGCCCTTCTCAGCCTGAACGACCCGCGTCCTTCCGCCGCGTAACGGCCGGGCGGAGGAGTCACCCGAGGGAATCTGCCTACCGCCCAGAGTGGGTGGGCGCATGCATGTAAGGACAGATCTTCGCTGAGTCCTACGGTTGGCCAGGTCTCAACGGCGGTCTCCGATCAGGCCGCCAACCAAGCGTTTCTGGGGCCTCGCCGTGCTCCTGATCCTGGACCGCGGGAGGGGTCCAGAGAGTAGTCTGCGAAGTTGTGGGTTCCTCGTACGTCATGGATCAAGGGTGGGCTCAAGAGCGCGCCAGGCTGGCCGGGATCGAGGCCCTGTGGGACCCCGGCACGTGCGACGTGTTGACCAGGTCTGGGGTTGCCCCCGGATCGCGAGTCCTTGAAGTCGGCGCCGGCGGCGGGTCGATAGTGCAGTGGCTGGCCGTGCAGGTGGGCCACAGCGGCCGGGTGGTGGCCGTGGACATTGATGTCCGGTTCGTCGCGCCGCTGGCATCGGACGTGGTGGAGGTCTGCGAGGTCGACGTCGTCACGGGCGAGCTGCCGGCGGCGCAGTTTGACGTGGTGCATGCCAGGCTGCTGCTGGAGCACCTGAAAGACCCGGCTGCGGTCGTCCTGAAGCTGGTGGACGCGCTGATTCCTGGGGGCAGGCTGGTGGTGGAGGACTATGACTGGAGCGGGTTTGGGTTCGAGTCGGACGACGCACTGAACAACCGAGTCACCGAGGGCATCTTGTCGTTCATGGCAGCAGCGGGTTTTGATCGGACGTTCGGTCGCCGACTGGTAGGGGTATTGGCTGGCGCTGGTCTCGGCCCGGTTGAGGGCAACGGCAGGTCATTGGTCGTCGACTGTACCCATCCGGGTTATGACTTCTTCCGGCTCTCCTTTGAGCAGTTGGCGCCCGGTGCGGAGCGGGCGGGCCTGATCGCTGCTGATGACGTGCGCATGTTCCGCAACCGGTTGGATGCTGGTGGCCCCCGGGTCATCACCCCCACCCTGGTCACCGGGATTGGCCACCGCCCCGTACCGTGAACGCGCGCCCAAGAGGACGAGCCGGACGTCACGGGCCTGGCGATCACGCCCGATGCCTGACGCGGCCCGCTGCCCGGGCTGAATTCAGGCTCGGCACAGGCCGCGGCAACGCCGCGATCAGACGTCTCCTTCCTCGAGTGCATCGTCAATGGAGCCGAGCACCCGCAGCGGCATCGGCCCGCCTGCGACAGAGTCGACAACGGCTGCGGGAGGCGTCGCAGCAGGATTTGCTGCTCACGCTGCGGTGCATTCATCAGATCCGGCAGAAGTGAGACGAAACCGGGTTGGGAACCGTGAGGCAGGCGCGAAAGGCCGGACGTTCCTGGACCGCAATCGCAGGCGCGCTTGGCGTGACCCGTGGGAGATTGCGCAAGCTCGACGACACCCTGCGGACTCTAGACATGGCCGGGATTGTGGCCGGCCCGGGAATCAGAGGGCGTCCTTCCGCCGCGTAGCGACCTCCTGTCTGGTGTCAGGTGTCGGGGAGGTCGAGCATCGCTGTCCCGCCCCGCTTGGGGGCGGCTCTTGGGCCGCATCCCGAAGGGGTCAGTTCCGGTTGAGGCGGTGCCGGCGGGAATCGAGGGCACGCTTGAAGTGTCTCTCGGCTGCATCGACCTGTCGGGTTGGCGTTGCCGGATCGAATACTCGGAGCAGAGAGAGGCGGAACGTAGAGGGCTGAAGGTTCCGCAGCTCGACGTTGCCCCCGTGCCCGTTGGCGGCATAGGAACTCCATCGCTGGCGGATGCTCTCGCTACCGTCAGCTTTGCCAACGTAGTGGCGGCCATCGCGTGTGTCTGTGATCAGGTAGATCCCGATGACTGAGGCCAGAGCCGTCCGCCACGACGCGTAGCGGTGTTCGCGCATCACCGCCTGTAGCTGCGGGAAGTCCAGAGTGATTGCGTCAAACCCCGGGAAGGGCACAGGCTCCGCATCCGCAATCTCGAGAACGGGGTAGTTGGCCGCCGTCGTCCCGTTTAGTCGCCAGGTTCGCGGTGACCGCCATCCGATGACTAGTCGGTTTCTGAGGTCGGCGAGGTGCTCGCTCGGCGAGGTGTGAAAGATGCGGCGAGCCCCGTCGTTGGATGTCTCTCCGTGATTCATCACCACTGACCACAGTCGCGCTCGGTCTCCGCCCTCAGGAAAGAAAGACGACCCAAGTCTCCGGTGGGGTAGCGGGGAAGATGCGCGGGTTCGCCGAATGTTGGCTCGTGTAGGCCAAAATCTCGGCGTCAGATGAGTCGGCATGTATGCCGGGAGCGTTGTGAGTGTGTCAACCCGGCGTGGCCCCACCGTGACGGGGCGGATTCCAGTGAACGTCGCAACACCGTGGGTCAATGGAGGTTGCGGTGGAGCAGTCGTTGGGACAGGGTCGGCGTCGCCGTCCGGGTGGTGGTGCAACGGATAAGCAACAACGCTATGTCCGG
>NZ_JBDTKA010000118.1:0-9813 GCF_039935575.1 Lapillicoccus sp. | reverse complement strand
TGGGAAGGTGAGTGGCGGGCGGTGACGTTCGCGCGGGCCGAGCTCGAGCCGGAGCTGGCCAGTGACCCGATGCTCGGTGCCGTCGGTTGGTCCTGGCTGGTCGACGCGCTCGCGAACCGTGGTGTCGAGTACCTCGCCGAGGCGGGCACGGTGACACGCGTCGTCTCAGAGAGCTTCGCTGGGTTGTCCGACCGCGAGCCGACGGTCGAGATGGAGGTCCGCGCGTCGTGGACCCCGCTGGGGGACATCGGAGCGCACCTGCTCGCCTGGTCCGACCTGCTCTGCACGGTCGCGGGGTTGCCGCCGCTGCCGGAGGGGGTCGTCGCGCTCCCCGGTCAACGCCGGTGAACGAGGCACCCAGCAACGCCAGCCGTCAGCGCGAGACAGCTGAGGACCGCGCTCCCGACCTCGGGCCCGCCGAAGCCGAGGTGGAAGCCGCACCGGAACAACTGCTGACCCCGCTCCTCGTCCCGGCCGACGGCGTCCCCCAGGTCGTCATCGACGAACGTCGGCTCGTCGCGGCCGGCCGGGCCATCGCCGCGGGCAGCGGACCGGTGGCCATCGACGCGGAACGGGCCTCGGGTCACCGTTACGGCCAGCGCGCCTACCTGGTCCAGCTGCGCCGGGAGGGCAGCGGCACGTGGCTCGTCGACCCCATCGCCTGCCCCGACCTCGCACCCGTCGCCGAGGGGATCGGTGACGCGGAATGGGTGCTGCACGCGGCCACCCAAGACCTGCCGTGCCTCGCGGAGATCGGGCTGCGTCCCACGAGGCTGTTCGACACCGAGCTCGGCGCCCGCCTCGTCGGACTGCCGCGGGTCGGGCTGGGCGCGGCGGTGGAGCACTACCTCGGGCTGTCGCTGGCCAAGGAGCACTCGGCGGTGGACTGGTCGACGCGGCCGCTGCCCGAGCCGTGGGTCCGCTACGCCGCGCTCGACGTCGAGGTCCTGGTCCAGCTGCGCGACGCGATCGACGCCGACCTGCAGGCGCAGGGCAAGCAGGAGTGGGCCAGGCAGGAGTTCGAGTCGTTGACGCACTTCGAGGGGCCGCCCGTGCGCGTGGACCCGTGGCGGCGGACCTCGGGAATGCACCGGGTCCGAAAACGGCGAGGCGTGGCTGCCGTGCGCGAGCTGTGGCTCGCGCGTGACCGACTGGCCGCCCAGCGCGACATCTCCCCCGGCCGGGTGCTGCCGGACGGCGTGATCGTCGAGCTCGCGATGCGCTCCCCCACCAGCCGCGACGATATCGAGACCGTCCGCGAGCTGCGGCCCGCCCGGCGCGCGGGGCGGGTCTGGCTGGACGCGTTGCGCCGTTCCGACGCCCTGCCTGAGTCACAGCTGCCGCAGCTCACCCTCCCCGCGGCTGGTCCGCCGACCCCGCGGGCGTGGGCTGACCGCGACCCCGTGGCGGCGGCCCGTCTCGCAGCAGCGCGTCAGGGGCTCGCGGCATACGGGGAGCAGCGGATCGTCCCCGTCGAGAACGTGCTCACTCCCGACCTGTTGCGGCGCGTGCTCTGGACGCCGCCGAAGGTCCTCGACGAGGCCTCGTTCGCCGCGGCGTTGACGGCCCTGGGTGCGCGGCCGTGGCAGGTAGAGATCGCGGCGCCGATCATCGCGGCGGCATGTCTGCTGCCCGATAGCCCGCCCGGCACCTCCGACAGCCAACGACCGGTCGGCTCGGGTCAGGACGACTGAACCTTCGTGCAAGTCCGGGCTCGCCTCGGCTGGGTGAGCGGGTCACTCTCGGGCGGTCCGACGCGGCCGGTTACCGGCGAGTAGGATTGATCCTCGACGCGGCCGACCTGCCCCCGTCGACATATACCAGCAGATCCCCCACGAGGAGACACCCGTGCCCCGATCGCCCCGGTCCTTGACGGAGGTCGTCTTCGTCGACGGCGTCCGCACCCCGTTCGGGAAGGCCGGTGAGAAGGGCATCTACGCCCAGACCCGCGCCGACGACCTGGTGGTGCGATGCATCCGTGAGCTGATGCGACGCCACCCCGAGCTGCCCAAGGAGCGCGTCGAGGAGGTCGCGATCGCGGCCACCACCCAGATCGGCGACCAGGGCCTGACCCTCGGGCGCACCGCGGCCCTGCTCAGCGGCCTGCCGAAGACCACGCCCGGTTACTCGATCGACCGGATGTGCGCGGGCGCGATGACGGCGGTCACCAACGTCGCATCGTCGATCGCATTCGGCGCCTACGACATTGCCATCGCGGGCGGGGTTGAGCACATGGGCCACCACCCGATGGGCGAGGGCGTCGACCCGAACCCACGGATCATCGCCGAGAAGATCGTCGACCCGTCCGCGCTCGTGATGGGCTCCACTGCCGAGAACCTGCACGACCGATACCCGGCGCTGACCAAGGAGCGTTGCGACGCATACGCCGTCGCCTCGCAGAACAAGCTCGCCAAGGCCTACGCGAACGACCAGATCCAGCCCGACCTCGTCACCATGGCCACCCGGCACGTCGAGCGCGGCTACGGCCTCGCGACCGTGGACGAGCCACCCCGCCCGGGCACCACCACGACGAGCCTCGCCACGCTCACCACCCCGTTCCGGCCGCACGGCCGCGTCACGGCTGGCAACAGCGCCGGCCTCAACGACGGCGCCACCGCGTGCGTCCTGGCCAGCGAGGAGGCAGCCACCGAGCTCGGCCTACCTGTCGGTATGCGGCTGGTCTCGTATGCGTTCGTCGGCGTCGAGCCCGAGGTGATGGGCATCGGTCCGGTCCCGGCCACCGAGAAGGCACTCGCGCGGGCGGGCCTGACCATCGAGGACATCGGCCTCTTCGAGCTCAACGAGGCGTTCGCCGTGCAGGTGCTCGCGTTCCTCGACCACTTCGGGATCGCCGACGACGACGAGCGCGTCAACCGCTACGGCGGGGCGATCGCGGTCGGGCACCCGCTCGCCTCGTCGGGGGTCCGGCTGATGACACAGCTGGCTCGGCAGTTCAAGGAGGACCCCAGCGTGCGCTACGGCGTCACGGCCATGTGCATCGGCATCGGTATGGGCGGCTGCGTGGTCTGGGAGAACCCCCACCACCCCGACTACGAACCGTCCGTCGGGACCAGCGACACCACCAGCAGCGGCACCACCAACGACACCACCGACACGGAGGACGTGGCGTGAGCACCACCCTGGAGAACCCGGCCAACACCGCGAACCCGTTTCCCGACGAGGTCGTGACCCACACCCCGGTACGCGACGTCGCACTGCCCGGCGCCGCCGGCACGATGGCGCTGCTCACCCTCGACAACGGGTTCGACCACACCAAGCCCAACACCTTCGGCCCGGCCACCATCGCCGCGCTGCAGACCACGCTCGACGCGCTGCGCACCCGCGCCGACGCGGGCGAGATCCAGGCCGTGGGCATCACGGGGAAACCGTTCGTCTTCGCGGTAGGCGCCGACCTCAAGGCCGTGGCCACTGCTCGCACCCGCGACCAGGCGCTCGAGGTCGCCCGGGCCGGACACCGGGCGTTCGCCACGATCATGGACCTGCCGGTCCCGACGTTCGCTTTCGTCAACGGCGCGGCCATGGGCGGTGGGCTCGAGATCGCCCTGGCCTGCGACTACCGGTCGGTCTCCGCAGGCGTACCCGCCATCGCGCTCCCGGAGACGTTCCTCGGGCTCGTCCCCGGCTGGGGCGGGTGCTACCTGCTGCCCAACCTCGTCGGCCCCGAGAAGGCGCTCACCCTCATCATCGCGAACCCGATGAACACGAACCGCATGACAACCGGTCCCCAGGCCAAGGCCCTCGGGATCGCGGACGTGCTGCTGGAGCCCGCCGACTTCCTCGAGGAGTCGCTTACCTGGGCGGCCGGAGTGATCGCCGGGACGACCACGGTCGAGCGTTTCGAGGTCAGCCGCGACGAGTCGGTCTGGGAGAGCGCGGTGTCGGCCGCTCGCAAGATGGTCGACCTGAAGACCGGACGCCAGTCCCCCGCGCCCTACCGCGCGCTCGACCTCGTGGCCGCGGCGCGCACCAGCACCCGCGACGACGCCTTTGCCGCCGAGGACGAGGCGCTCGCCGACCTCGTCATGGGCGACGAGCTGCGGGCCGGGCTGTATGCGTTCGACCTGGTGCAGCGCCGCGCCAAGCGCCCCGCAGGCGCACCGGACCCCAAGCTCGCAGGGCCGGTCACGCTGGTCGGTGTCGTCGGCGCCGGCCTGATGGCCAGCCAGCTGGCCCTGCTCGCCGTCCAGCGCCTCGAGATACCGGTGGTGCTCACCGACCTCGACCAGGCCCGTGTCGACAAGGGGGTGGGATGGGTGCACTCCGAGCTGGATGCCTTGCAGGGCAAACGAAAGCTGTCGGCTGACCGCGCTTCGCGCCTCAAGGCGTTGGTGACCGGGTCGACGACGAAAGACGCGTTCCGCGAGGCGGACCTCATCATCGAGGCCGTGTTCGAGGAGATGTCGGTCAAGAAGCAAGTTTTCGCCGAGGTCGAGGCGGTCGTCTCGGCGACCTGTGTCCTCGCGACCAACACCAGCTCGCTGTCCATCACCGAGATGGCCGCGGACCTCGCGCACCCCGAGCGCGTCGTCGGACTGCACTTCTTCAACCCCGTCGCGGTGATGCCACTGCTCGAGGTTGTCCGTGGCGCAGAGACCGACGACACCGCTCTCGCAACCGGTTTCGCTGTCGGCAAGGCGCTGCGCAAGACGTGCATCCTGGTGCAGGACTCGCCATCGTTCATCGTCAACCGGCTTCTCGGTCGCTGGATGGGCGAGGTCGGCCGAATCGTCGACGAAGGTACCCCGATCGAGGTCGCCGACGCGGCGTTCGCCGGGCTCGCTCCGATGCCGCCGTTCGTGCTCCTCGGACTCGTCGGCCCCCCGATTGCCCTGCACAACAGCGAGACCCTCGCCGCTGCATACCCCGACCGGTTCGTCGTGTCCGAAGGGCTGCGCCGCGTCGTCGAGGCGAAGGTCCCGGCGTTCTACACACGGGACAGCGGTCGACCGCGCGTCGACGAGTCGGTGCGCGTGCTGCTCCCCCAGCCCACCGAGCCCGTGGTCCTCGAGGCGTCACAGGTCCGCGAGCGGGTGCTGTCGGCGATCGCGGACGAGGCACGCCGGATGCTGGACGAAGGGGTCGTGCAGGCTCCGATGGATCTCGACCTGGCCTTGATCACGGGGGCCGGTTTCCAGTTCTGGAACGGCGGCGTCACGCCGCTGCTCGACCGCACCGGTGTCTCCGAGCGTGTCACCGGGCGCCGTTTTCTACCACCGGGAGTCGCCTCGGTCCCCGGCTGACCCCTGCTCCACGCTCGCCGCCGTATCAGCGCGGTGACCGCCTCCCTCCTGACCCGGGTAGGAGGTGGAGGGGATGCGGTGTCCCATGTGGGGTTCGTCAGCGCCGCTCGCGCGCCCGCACAGCCTGGCCTTCTGGGTGCGCCGGTATGCCCCGGCCGAGCTCGCCTGCCTGGTCACCATGCTCGCAGCGAGCGTCCTTGCCTCGACCTTGACGACGTCCGCACCGCTCCTGGCCGCCAGCGCGATCGGCGGCGCGACCGTGGGGTTCTACGGCGTGCTCGTCGTGGCCGTCGGGCGCGAGCAACGCATCGTGGTGGTCAGCGGCACGACGGGGTATACGCGTCGGGTCGCCGCCCGCACCGTGCTGCTGCTCGTGGCGGAGTTCGGGACGCCGGAGATCCTCGACACGTTCCTGTGGCGGCCGGCGCTGATGATCGCCGGGGTGTCCCTCGTGGAGAACCCGATCCTCGGGCTGCTGGCGGGGAAGCTGGTCTCGGACACCCTCTTCTACACGCTGTCAGCCGTCGGGTTCAGGGCCACCCAGCTGACCGGAGCGCGCGGGACCTGAGTCCCGCCCCGCGGAGTGTCATCCCGACTTATCTCATATGTGAGATAACGTGCGGACCATGACCGTCACCGACACCTACCTCGAGCGGATCGGGTCGCTGATCCGCGACGCGCGACGTCACAAGGGCCTCACCCAGCACGAGCTGGCCCGCTCCCTCGGGACCAGCCAGAGCGCCGTCGCCCGGATCGAGCAAGGTCAGCAGAACCTCAGCCTGGAGACCCTGGCCCGGATCGGCGAAAGCCTTGACTCAGAGTTCGTCTCGCTCGGGCACTCTGGGCCTCAGCACCTGCGGATCGTCGGCGGCCGGCAGCTGCACGGGTCGATCGCCGTCAAGACGTCCAAGAACGCGGCGGTCGCCCTGCTGTGCGCCTCGTTGCTGAACAAGGGACACACCACGCTGCGCAGCCTCGCTCGGATCGAGGAGGTCAACCGGATCCTCGAGGTGCTGCACTCGATCGGTGTCCGCACCCGGTGGCTGCCCGGCAGCAACGACCTCGAGATCATCCCGCCCCACCGGCTGGATCTTGCCGGCATCGACGTCGAAGCCGCGCGCCGCACGCGTACCGTCATCATGTTCCTCGGACCACTGCTCCACGAACACGCGAGCTTCAGGCTCCCGTATGCGGGTGGCTGCGACCTCGGCACTCGCACCGTGGAGCCACACATGGCAGCGCTGCGCCCGTTCGGACTGGATGTCGTTGCGACACACGGGTTCTACGAGGCCACCACAGACACGAGCCGTCGCCCGGCGCGTCCCATCGTGCTCACCGAGCGCGGTGACACCGTTACGGAGAACGTGCTGCTCGCGGCGGCAAGACACGACGGCGTCACGGTGATCCGCAACGCCAGCCCCAACTACATGGTCCAGGACCTGTGCTTCTTCCTCGAGAAGCTCGGCGTGCGGATCGACGGCATCGGCACGACCACCTTGACCGTCCATGGACTGTCCGACATCGACGTCGACGTCGAGTACTCGCCGTCGGAGGACCCCATCGAGGCGATGAGCCTGTTGGCTGCGGCCGTCGTCACCGAGTCCGCCATCACCATCCGCCGCGTGCCGATCGAGTTCATGGAGATCGAGCTGGCCACCCTCGAGGGGATGGGCATGGAGTACTCCATGAGCGAGGAGTACTTCTCGGCCAACGGCCAGACCCGCTTGGTCGACTTGACGACGATTCCTGGGCCGCTGCATGCGCCGATCGACAAGATCCATCCCCTCCCCTTCCCGGGTCTCAACATCGACAACCTGCCGTTCTTCGCGCTCATCGGTGCCGTAGCCGAGGGGACGACAATGCTGCACGACTGGGTCTACGAAAACCGCGCTATCTACCTCACCGAGCTGACCAAGGTCGGTGCCAAGGTGCAGCTCCTCGACCCGCACCGCGTGCTGATCGATGGTCCGACCCGATGGCGTGCCGCCGAAGTCATGTGCCCGCCGGCCCTCCGTCCGGGTGTAGTCGTGCTGCTGGCGATGCTTGCCGCACCTGGAACCTCGGTGCTACGCAACGTCTACGTGATCAACCGCGGTTATGAGGACCTCGCCGAGCGGCTCAACGCACTCGGCGCCACCATCGAGGTCTTCCGCGACATCTGACAGCGGCTGCGGTGGGGGGCAGGCGCTCGCCTCACCTCATCGTCGAGCTGACTGACCGGCTCGCGATCGACCGGACTCAGATGTTTGCGACCCCACACCGACCGGACTCAGATGTTCCCGGGTTCCAGGCCGCGTAGCCCGCTGGAACTTGCAAACTTCTGAGTCCGGTGACGGGGTGGACAGCAAGGACGGTGCGAACCCCCTGGGTAAGAGACGGCGACCCGATTCTCACTGCGGCCGGGCTGACCTATCCCAGGACAGCGTGCAACCGGTCCGCGATCGCGTCGGGGGTGAGGCCGATCTCCTCGAGCACCTCACCTCGAGAACCGTGTGACAAGAACCGCTTCGGTATGCCGTGCAGGTGCACCGGCACGTCGAGGCCGGCCTCGTGCAGCACCACGGCCATCTGAGACCCGACCCCCCCGACGACCAGGTTGTCCTCGATGACGGCCACGGCCGCCGCGTCTCGGGCGAGCGTGACGAGGTCCTCGCTCACCGGCAGACACCAGCGGGGGTCCACGACCCTCACCCCGTGCCCCTGCGCGGTGAGCTTCTCCGCCACCGACATCGCGGTCGCCGCCATCTCCCCGAGACCCACGAGCAGCAGCTCGACGCCGTCGGCCGGGCCGGGCTCGGCGAGCACGTCGACAGTCCCGACCGACCGCATCGCAGGGATCCGAGCCGGTGGGTTCTGCTTGGAGAACCGGATGACCGTGGGAGCGTCGTTCACGTCGACCGCCTCGCGCACGGCCCGGCCCAGCTCGTGGGCGTCGCGAGGCGCCGTCAGGCGAAGGCCCGGCACGAGACCCGTGATGGACATGTCCCACATGCCGTTGTGGGACGCGCCGTCGCTGCCGGTGATCCCCGCGCGGTCGAGGACAAACGTCACTCCGGCGTGGTGCAGGGCACAGTCCATGACCAGCTGGTCGAAGGCCCTGTTGAGGAACGTGGCATAGACCGCCACCACCGGGTGGAGCCCGCCGAAGGCCAAGCCGGACGCCATGGTCACCGCGTGCTGCTCGGCGATGCCCACGTCGAACACCCGGTCGGGATACTTCTCGGCAAACGGTCTGAGGCCGACGGGGATGAGCATCGCCGCAGTGATCGCCACGATGTCCACCCGCTCGCGCGCCACCTCCACCAGGGCGTCGCTGAACTCGTCGGTCCAGATGCGCCCTTTGATCTGCAGCGGCAGGCCCGTCTCGGGGTTGATCTTGTCGACGGAGTGAAACCGGTCGGCGTCGTCACGTCGGGCGAGATCGTAACCCTTCCCCTTCTTGGTCAGGACGTGCACGAGCACCGGGCCGCCGAAGGAACGGGCCCGGCGCAGGGCCGCTTCGATGGCCGGCTCGTCGTGGCCGTCGATGGGTCCTAAGTACTTCAGCCCCAGGTCCTCGAACATCCCCTGGGGGGCGACCATGTCCTTGATGCCCTTCTTGACGCCGTGCATGGCGCCGTACATCGCGCCGCCGATGACGGGCGTGCGCGAGATGGCGTTCTTGCCCCAGTCGAGCACGTTCTCGTAGCTGCGCGTCGTCCGCAACGTCGCGAGGTGCTCGGCCAGGCCGCCGGTCGTCGGCGCATACGAACGCTCGTTGTCGTTGACGACGATGACCAGAGGCAGGTCCCTGTCGACGGCAATGTTGTTGATGGCTTCCCACGCCATGCCGCCGGTCAATGCCCCGTCCCCGATGACGGCGACGGTGTAGCGCTCGCGGTTGCCGGTGAGGCGACGCGCTTTGGCGATCCCGTCGGCCCAGGAGAGCGCCGTCGAGGCGTGTGAGTTCTCCACCACGTCGTGCTCGGACTCCGCCCGGCTCGGATAGCCGGAGAGACCGCCGCGCGTCCGGAGCCCGTCGAAGTCGTGCCGACCCGTGAGCAGCTTGTGCACGTAGGACTGGTGCCCGGTGTCGAACACGACCGTGTCGCGCGGGGAGTCGAACACCCGATGCAGCGCGATGGTCAGCTCCACGACACCGAGGTTGGGGCCGAGGTGGCCACCGGTCCGCGAGACGGACGTGATGAGGAACTGCCGGATCTCGGTGGCGAGGTTGTCCAGCTCCGACGGGCTCAGTGCCTTGAGGGCGTCGGGTCCGTCGATGGAGTCGAGCAGTGCCACGAGGATGGGGTCCTTTGTCCGCGAGTCGGTCGCCCCACTGTAGTTCAGCAGCAGGCCAGGGGCGGGTCAGTCGATCGGCGGTGGACCCCGACCTGACCCGCGCGGCCCCGCAGCTCGCTCAGACGGCGATGACCTCACTCGCGGTGATCGAGGGGTCGAGGAGGATCTTGGCGTGCCGATCGGCGTCCTCGAGGACCCGAAAGGCCTCGTCGACACCGGCGAGCCCGACCCTGCCCGTCACGATGGGACCGGCGTCGAGCCGGCCCTCGGC
>NZ_JBDTKA010000117.1:0-55888 GCF_039935575.1 Lapillicoccus sp. | reverse complement strand
GCCAGCCGAGCCAGGTTGAGATAGCTGTGCAGCACCGCGCCCGTCCACCACTGGAGGACGACGACATCGGGCTGTTGGGTCCGGACGAACCGGCGGGCGTCGCGCATGGAACGTCCCCAGAACCAGTCCACGCCGTCGTACACCTGGATGTCGGTGTCGTAGTCGAGGTCGTTGACCGCGACGCCCACGCGGCTTCGACCCGGGTAGAGCGCCCGAGGTACGAGCCGGCTCATGAGGACGACGTCCGTCGGCGTGACCGCGGACAGGGCGTTGGCGAGACGGCAGGTGTAGTAGCTGATGCCAGAGGTGAACCGCCAGCCCGAGCCGACCACGAGGACGCGTGGTCCCGGGGGGCCCGGGCGGCTTGGGCGGCTTGGTTCACTGGCGACGGCAGGCATACCCCCGTGCCCGAGGATCGCGCTCACGCGCTCTCCTGCTGCCGTTCCGCGGTGAACACGGACAGCACCGGCGTGGCGTGCTGACGGTGGTCCGAGTGCGAGGTGATCACGTCGGCCGACGGCACGACCTGGGACGCCCCGCCGCGGCGCAGCCGTTCGGTGAAAATCGTCCGCAGGACGCGGAAGCCGTCCCGCCAGGTGTTGAGGTTGCTCTCGCCGTGGATGCGCTCGAGCTCCACGCTCGGCACCTCGTGGATCTGCAGACCACCAGCCGCAACCCGGCAGTTGATCAGGGTCTCGATCTCGAAACCGTCACCCCACTGGTCCTGCGAGCTGCGGGCCGCAGGGATGTTGAGGACCGGCAGGATGTCCCGCCAGAACGCGTTGTAGCCGTAGCAGAGGTCGGTGTACCGCGTGCGGAAGAGCACGTTGGTCAACGTCGTCAACCCGCGGTTGCCGAGGTCTCGCAGCCAGGTGATGTCCTCGCTGCCTCCCTCGCCGAGCACGCGGCTGCCCTTGGCGAAGTCGGCCCCGGCGACGAGGGACTCGACGTATGCCTCGATCTCCTGTGCGTCGGCCGAGCCGTCGGCGTCGAACATGACAATGACGTCGCCGGTCGCGGCCTCGAACCCGCAGGCGAGGGCGTTGCCCTTGC
The DNA here is from genome assembly GCF_039935575.1 of Lapillicoccus sp. Classification (GTDB taxonomy): domain Bacteria; phylum Actinomycetota; class Actinomycetes; order Actinomycetales; family Dermatophilaceae; genus Lapillicoccus. The sequence goes on along the minus strand of NZ_JBDTKA010000117.1, from coordinate 54,835 downwards.
CGCGCCGGGTCTGCTGGATGAAACGTGCCGACGGGAGCGTGCGACCGACGACCATCGCCGTGTCGTCGCTGGAGTGCCCGTCGACCACGATGACCTCGTGGACGTCGGGAAGCTGAGGAAGGACGATCTGGAGGTTCCGGGCCTCGTTGCGGGCCGGGACGATGATCGAGATGGTGGGCGTGGTGGAACGACGGATGGTCGTAGCCATGGGTTCTTCTCCGAGGAAAGGGACGGCAAGGACGGGGCAGCGCGACCACACGGTTCGTGAAACGTGCGGACACAGGAGCACGTCGTCGTCGACGCGGCAGCGTCACGGGTCCACCTGCAGCCGATCACCGTGACAGAAGGGTTTCGGTCTCCCACCGCCGCCGGATTGGGCCCGGTTGCGACCAGTCGTTCCTGGGCGCCCTCCGGTCGAGTGGCACGACTGCCGCCGAGTCCGGCGTGCTCACAGGCCGCCGGTGGTGTACATCTGTGCCATGCCGACCGAGCCAGCCGCCACCGGAGGGGTCTGCACGTGCGGACACCGGCGCGACACGCACCAGCACTTCCGCGCCGGCACCGACTGTGGTGAGTGCGGCTCGGCCGTGTGCCCCGCATACACACCCGTCTCCCCCTGGGGACGTGACCTGGTGCCATGGCTGCGCAGCCGGTTCGGGCGCTCGCCCGCGTAAGGGCCTCGCGCACCCGAGAACCTCTCTGACGCGGCCGACAACACGGGGGCCATTACTCCCATCCGGCTCCCATCCGGCTCCGAACCCTCGGTGACCGCCACACCCCCCCCCGTGAATGGAGCCAGCCGATGAGGCACCAGCGTCCCGTGCTCACCGTGATCGCGACGACCGTCGCCGCCCTCGCCATCCTGCTGCTCGGCGTCGCGCCGGCCCAGGCGGACCAGTCGACCCCTCCCGGCAAGGCGTGGGTTCGCGCCGGTCACCTCGTCCCCGGCATCGGCTCGACCCGCATCGACCTCGTCCCGCAGTCCGGCGCCACGACCTCGATCGCGATGTCCCCGTCGGCCTCCTACGGCGACGTCACCGAGTACCAGAAGATCGACCCGGGCGACTACACCGTCTATGTCCGGCCGCAGGGTGCCTCGCTGGACACCGCGCCCATGTTGCAGCGTGCGTTCACCGTGGTCGCCGGCAAGGCGACCACGCTCGCTGTGCTCGGCACCGTCGACGCTCCCCGCCTGGTAGCCCTCGACGACGACCTGACTCCCCCCGCTGCCAACACCGCACGGGTACGCGTCCTGCCTGCTGCCAGTCACGCCCAGACGGTGTCGGTCGACGCGATGAACGGACCGACGATCACGACCGGTGCCGTCCTCGGCCAGGCCACCAGCTACGCCACCGTCCCGGCGGGCAGCTGGACGCTCAACCTCACGTACAACTCCGGCCTGAGCGCCCAGCAGAGCGTGGGTCTGGCGAGCGGGAGCGTCTACACGGTGGTCATCCTCGACTCCGGTGCGGACAGCGTCCAGATCAAGCTGATCACCGACGCCGCGGGCGCAGTCGCCACCCCGGCGGGCGCGGCCGCGACGGGTGAGGGTGGCATGGCCTCCGAGATCTCCCCGACCTCCGGCATCCAGACCACATCGCGTGACATCGACCCCCTCGGCGCTTCGGCGCTCGCTCTGGCCCTCGTGCTCCTCGCCGTCCGGCACCGTCGTCACCTCCGTCGCGCGCCGATGGCCGCCCGCGTCGAGCGGTGAGCTTGATGAGCCCCAAGCCCAGGTCGCGCAGCGCGCGACTCACGGTGGCTGCGGTGCTCGCGTGCGCTTCGCTCGTCCTCGCTGGATGCGGGGGGGCGCACGACGGAGCCGCCCCCGCCTCCCAGCCCATCCCCTCGTCGGCGTCATCAACTGCCTCGACGACATCGGCGCCGACGACATCCGCCACTCGCGGCCCGGTTGCCGCCGCCACACCGGGGCCGGCCGCCGGCGCCGCCGCGCCGCAGCCGGCGGAGCCAGCTTCCGTCCCGGCGCCGTCCAGCACGGCGGCGGCGGTTCCCGACGCCCTGCGGCCGGCCCGCATCACCATCCCGTCGATCGGCGTCGACTCGGCCCTGGTCGACCTGGCAATCGCCGGCGACGGCACCATCCAGGTGCCGACGGAAGCGCAGCAGGCCGGTTGGCTGGGCACGAGTCCTGCCCCCGGCCAGCGCGGACCAGCGGTCATCGCGGGGCATGTCGACTCCAAGACGGGGCCCGCGGTGTTCTACCAGCTGCGCACGCTCGCCGTTGGCGCGCCGATCATCGTCACCCGCCGGGACGGCTCCCAGGTCACCTTCACGGTGGACGGTTCGCAGAACTTCGCCAAGGCCGGCTTTCCCACCCAGGCCACCTATGGCCCCGTTCCCGGTCCGGCGCTACGCCTGATCACCTGCGGTGGCGAGTACGTCAAGTCTGCCGGTGGGTATCAGGACAACCTTGTCGTCTTCGCCTCATGACCACGTTGCCGACCGGATGGCCCCCGTACTCGAGGGGATGGCCGGCCGCGTCGGCTGACCTTCCTCCGTCCACGTCTTATCCGACCACCACCACCGACCCAGCACCACCGACCCGGTCCGCCCGGTCCGGCCCAACCAGCAGGGGGAAACCATGACCGACACCATCCAGCGAGAGGCGGCGCCGAGCGAGGCCGCCTACCAGTCCGAGCGTCCGTGGGGGCGGTTCGACCAGTACACCCTTAACGAGGTCTCGACCGTCAAGATCATCACCGTCGAGCCCGGTGCGCGGCTGTCGCTGCAGCGGCACGAGCACCGTGGGGAGTTCTGGCAGGTCCTCGACGGACCCATGGACATCCAGGTCGACGACCGGCGGTGGACCGCCGAGCACGACGAGCGGATCTGGGTGCCGCGGGGGGCTACCCACCGGATGGGCAACCCCACCGCCCAGGTCGCTCGGATTCTCGAGATCGCCTACGGCACCTTCGACGAGGACGACATCGAGCGCCTGGAGGACGACTACTCACGCTGAAGACACCGGGGGGCGTCCTCAGTTCTCCAGTGACTCCGGCCCTCCGGGGTTGCAGCCAGTCTGCACCATCCGGCTGTCACTGACGGTCGGCCGCCACGGCTCGATGTTCCACGAGGCCTTGGCGGGGTCGAGCAGCCGGGCATAGACCCAGTGACAGTCGAACTGCGCGCGCATGCCAGGCTGCGCGGCGTCCGGCGCCAACCGGACGACCTCAGCCCACGCCTCGTCCTGGGCGGTCCCGCCCTGGGCGTCCCGGCCGGCCGCGGTCGGGAAAATGTGCAGACTCCGACCGCGAGCAGCGTTGACCCATCGAGCCTGGGCGACGTAAGGCGGCCTCACGCCGCTCGTTTCCTCGGCCGACGTCAACGCAGTGGCGGAGGAGTCGACGGACGGCGTCAGCTCGGCGACATCACGAGCCAGTGCCGTGGGGCTGCATCCCGCAACCGCCACACCTCCCGCGCCGGTCACGAGCACCAGCCCCAGGATGACGGCGACGCGGCGGCAACGCGGCTGGCGTCGTGCCTGGTCACACCGTCCGGGAAGGCGCATCGGTCCATGGTGAGGTATGCATCTGTGTCCGCGCTCCACGGATCATCACCCTTGGCCGTGTGCCGCTGCCGCGGTCACAGTGGGCCCCGGCGATTGGCCCGAAACGGGTCGGTGAGAATGTCGGCATGACCAGTGAGACCTCGGTGACCGACGAGCCAAGCCGAGGGACCGGCGCGCCCGACGCACCGGTCGTGCCGGTCGTGCCGGTCGTGCCGGTTGTGGCCACGGCGAACGGCCGGGTACGAGGTGTGTGGCGCACCTCACCAGACGGGTGGCGGTCGGCGGCATTCCTGGGACTGCCTTTCGCCGAGCCGCCCATCGGCGGCCTTAGGTTCGCTGCGCCCCGGCCGAAAGCGGCGTGGGACGGCGTACTCGACTGCACGGCATACGGACCCACGGCCCAACGCGGTGGGGATCCCGCGAACCAGGGCATCCCCGAACCGTCCATCCCGGGTGAGTCGACGCTCAACGTCAACGTCTTCACGCCGTCGCCGACCACGACCATGCCCGCGATGCCGGTCTTGGTCTGGATCCACGGCGGAGGGTTCACCGCGGGGTCCCCCGCGAGCCCGTGGTACGACGGCCGGGCCTTCAACCGCGACGGGGTCGTCACCGTGACGCTGTCCTACCGACTGGGGTTCGACGGGTTCGGCTGGGTCCCCGGGACTCCACACAACCGCGGCGTCCTCGACTGGCTGCTCGCACTCGAGTGGGTGCGTGCCAACGTCGCCGGCTTCGGGGGCGACCCGTCTCGGGTCACCATTGCCGGCCAGTCGGCGGGTGGCGGAGCGGTCCTGACCCTGCTCGGTATGCCTCGGGCCCAACACCTCTTCCGCTCCGCTCTGTGCATCTCGGGCGCAACCGCCGACGTCACTCCCTCCCGGGCCGAGGCTTACGCGCACCGGCTGGCGGCGACGGCCGGTGTGGAGGCAACGCTGACGGGGTTCCGCTCGGTCTCTGAGGAGCAGCTGCTCGCGGCTCAGCAGAAGCCGGTCAGGGGCCGCGGCCGCCGCGACCCTTTTGCCGGAGTACGGGTGGTGCTCGACGAGGGCCTCCCCCTGGGCCCCATGGTGGACGGAGATCTCGTGCCGGACAAGGCGATCGGGTCCATCGCCGACGGCATCGGGGCAGCCAAGCCGCTCTTGCTGGGGGCGACCGACGACGAGTTCTCCAGCGCGCTGATGGGCTACCGAAACGTGCTGCGGTTCGTCCCTACCTCGTTCATGCTCGACCGGCTCGGTATGGCGCGCGGGCCACGGGCCGCTTACCGTGCGGGCAACGTGAGCGCGACCGGCCCCGGAACGGTCGCGGCCGTCGGCCGCTACATCACCGACAAGGTGTTCCGCGCACCGGTCGTCCGCGTGGCGACCGCGCGGGATGCCTCACCGACATGGGCCTACCGGTTCGCGCGGCGCTCGCCGGCGTCCGGGCTTGCGGTGCACTGCGCCGACCTGCCCTACTGGTTCGACTGCCTGGACGCGGATCGCGTCGAACGGTTGACCTCCGCGCCGCCTCAGCGGCTGGCCGACGAGATGCACGCTGCGGCAGTGCGATTCGTCAAGGACGGTGATGCCAGCTGGCCGGTGTGGACGCCGACGACGGGCGAGGCCATGGTCTTCGAGGAGCCGAGCTCAGTCGTCGAGCACGCCTTCCGTGACGTGGAGCCGTTGGTCTCGACGCCACAGTGATCCAGCTCCACGGTTCAATGAGTTCTGCCCGCGGGTGCAGTGGAGGGCGTTCCGCCGATGTCCTCGCTCGCCGACCGTAACGGCAACGGTCTGGGCTACCTCGACCACGGGGACGAAAACGCCTGACCCGTATGCGTAGGATCCGCCGACTAAACCCACCGCCTCCGCGATGACTACTTCGACGCCGTCCAAGAGAGGAAGGAGGGTGATACCGGTCGGAAATCGGACCGCTATCACCCTCCTCTACCACCCCGACCGAGCTCGGTGGCAGGTGAAGGATTCGAACCTTCGAAGCTTTCGCGACGGATTTACAGTCGGGCGGTTCCGAGGCTGTGACCTGCACGCTTTCGTCGGCAGGAATGACCTGGGACGTGCATAGGCCAGGGGCCGTGGGTGGCCTAGCGAAACACGAGGGTGATGGTTGCGGCGGTCAAAGGCAATGCGGGTACGCCTGGCGCTGCTCGGGGAGCGCGGACCGTCCAGTCGAAGGTCACTGACTCGGATGGAAACTGGAAGGTGACAGGCCAGAAGTCGCTATTCGATCCGTGGACGGGCAGAACGCCGGTGATGCCGGGCTCGCTGAGATCGAGCGTGTTGGTACCAGCGGCCACTGGCGGGTCTGAGAAAGTTGGAAGCTGATCGGCCTCCGACGCCCACCACAGGTTGGCGCCATACTCCGCAGTCTCGCTCTTGGACCCTTTCGAAGGTGTCAGGCGGAAGACCGTCGCGACGCCGTCCTTTTGCCACCACACCGGAGGGTCGGGCACGCGTCGTGTCATGGCTCTGGGGATTCCGGACGACGTGTTGAGCCCTCGCCCCAGCACCATGAAGGGGCGTTGGAGCTTGACGAGCACCTTGGTATACGAGGCGATAGACATCGCTCTTCTTTCGGGGTGACCGGACGCCACAGGTGGGGGCCGAGGGAGTGCGCTTACAGCCTGCCAGGGAGAGCCACCGAACCCATAGCGGAGCACGAGAGCCCGAGCGGAGTGGCTGGGTCAAGGGTGGCCGGAGGTCATCGCGTAGCGACGCGTCAGCGCCCTTGATGCGGCCCGTAGTCAGGCGGATGCTCCTGCGGCGGGTCGGCGGCTCAGATGACCTACGCATGGTCCTCAACCACGAGCTGCTTCACGTCGGGCCGGCCGTGCCCGGGAGGTGAGCGGTGGGGGTGCGCGTGGCGCGAAGCGCCTAAGCGCGGGGGTCCCTGCCGTGAGCCGGACGGGCGGAGGCCGGCTAGGCGCGGTGCAGCCGCGCCCCTGATACTCCGTAGGTCAATGCAGCAAGCCGAGGTCCGATGTTCGCCCGACTCGCGGCAAATGCGGACGGCCTCACCTTCCAGTGAGCGCTCGGTGGATCTGAGTCATGATCGCCGGAATGTCAGTGTCCAGGGTCCGGCGGATGATCGCGGGCTCCACGAGGAGGTAGCCGTGGGCAATGCGATTGCGCATGCCCCACATGAGGCGCCAACTGTCGCCGAACAATTCGTCACGGACGCAGGCATCGAGCCGGTTCAACACCTCCAGACCGGCAGACAGCCGCATGCAGACGGCGTCAACGACCAGTTGGTCCATGACATCGCCATGAGCATGGTCAAGCATCAGCTCAAAGTGGGTGAGTGCCTCTCGCAGAACCTCCTGCTCCGAACGGCTCACAGGGCTACGGCCTCTGCCAGCACGCGCTCCCTCAGGTCGGGGCGGATCGCCGCATCCGGGACCAGGTCCACCGAGGCGCCGATCGCCTCCTCGAGCCGCTGTTCGAGGCGTCCAAGCTCCATCAAACTCAAGGGCTCGCTCATCGTGAACAACAGATCAACGTCCGAGTCCGGACGATCCTGGCCGGTGGCGACCGAGCCAAAAACCCGCACCCGGCCACCGCCGGCCTCGGCCACGATCTGTCGCACCCGGCCGGCGTTGCCTCGCAGGCGTCGCGCGAGCGGGGACGTCCCATGGAAACGCAACAGACGGGAGACCTCAGGTTGACTGCGTCCGATCTGCTGGGCGATCTGCGTCTGGGTCATCCCCTCATATGCAGCCCGCCGAACTGCCCGCACCAACTTGACGCGCGCGCGAGATGTCGCCGCATCTGTCTGGCGCGCGACCTCGGCCAGGTCCTCTGTCATGACCAAACTATAGCAACTGCTATTCCACTGCGAGACCACCCCGGTCCAACTGGCCTCGTCGCTGGTTCGTCCTCCGCACGACCGTCGGCATGCGTGCTTGTCGACGTGGCTGGCGGCCGGCGTTGCACCCGTCCAGGTGGCGGCGTGGGCTAGTCACAGCGTCGCAGTGATGCTCCGCGTGTATGCCCACGCGCTCGACGACCAGGAGGGCCTGGCCCGACACCGGATCGCGGCGGCGCTGGACCCTGCTCGGCCAGAAAGAGGCCACGGACGGCCGTAGATGACCGGTTTGGGTCGGACGTGGCCGGAAACAGCAAAACAGACCATGACGGGCAAAGGTGCTGGTCAGGGGCCGTTTTGGCTGGTGGTGGCAGGTGAAGGATTCGAACCTTCGAAGCTTTCGCGACGGATTTACAGTCCGCTCCCATTGGCCGCTCGGGCAACCTGCCGTGGTGCGCATGGAAGGATAGCAAGCAACCGGCAGAGGCCCGAATCGTCGTTGGACCGCCTCTGGACCGCCTTTGTACCGCCAGCGAGACACAGGAGCACCCATGGCCGACTCGTCGTTCGACATCGTGAGCAAGGTCGACCACCAGGAGGTGGCGAACGCGCTGAACACGGCGGCCAAGGAGATTGCCACTCGCTACGACTTCAAGGGCGTCGGTGCCTCCCTGGAGTTCTCCGGCCAGGACAAGGTGCTCATCAAGGCCAACTCCGAGGAGCGCGCGTTGGCGGTCCTCGACGTGTTCCAGACCTGGCTGGTCAAGCGCAAGGTCTCGCTGAAGCACCTGGACTACGGCAACGACGACAAGAAGCCGACGCCGCGCCTCTCGGGCAAGGAGTACCGCCTCGAGGTGGGCCTCAAGGAGGGCATCTCCCAGGACGTCGCCAAGAAGATCGGCAAGATCATCCGGGACGAGGGCCCCAAGTCGGTCAAGTCGCAGATCCAGGGCGACGAGCTGCGGGTGACGAGCAAGTCGCGCGACGACCTGCAGGCGGTGCAGCAGCTCCTCAACGCCAAGGAGCTCGAGACCGCCCTGCAGTACACGAACCGGCGCTGAGCTCAGCTCGGCGAGGGCGGCCCGAACCACTCCCGCGAGGCAACCGGCGATGCCGTACCCGGTCACTCGGATCGCTGCGGCCCACTCCTCGGCGGCGGCCCCGGATGAGGCCGGCCACCCATCCCGCCTCGTACGAGCACGGCCGGAGGCACGGTCATCCGCACCTCCGGCCCGCGATCGGGGACCGGCACAGCTCAGCGGGGCTTGACCGCCAGCACCGGGCAGTCGGCGTCCAGCAGGACCTCCTGGGCGGTAGAGCCGGCGAACAGCTTGCCCACTGGCGAACGGCGCCGGATCCCGATCACGATCAGGTCCGCCGACGTCTCCGTCGCCGCGTTGAGGATCGCTTCCGAGGCAGAGCTGCTTCCGGTGTCGTGACGGACCTCGTGCTCGATCCCGGCGGTCGTCAGCTGCCGATCCAGCGTGTCCATGTCCTGCGCGGTGGCGAAGTCGGGGTGCGAGAAGTCCCCGTGATGGCCGGTGTTGACGACCACCACCCGCGCGGAGGTCAGCTTGGCTTCCGCCATTGCGTGGTCGACGGCTGCAGACCCCTCCGGGGTGGGGAGGTAGCCGACGACGACGGTCACGAGGGCTCCTTGCTGGCGTCGACACCGTCGATGGTCATCGCGCCGGTCATGATCGCCACCCCTTCCTGCATGGTGTGCGACTGGGGGGTGATGACCCCCGCGCGCCGGGCCAGCCGCTGGATGTGGATGCGGTCCGCCACCTCCCACACATGAGGCATGTTGTGGCTGATCAGGATGACCGGCAGGCCCTTGTCACGCAGGCCCTTGATCATGTCCAGGACGGCGTTGCCCTCCTTGACACCGAGGGCGGCGGTCGGCTCGTCGAGGATCACGACGTTGCTCCCGAACGCTGCCGCCCGGGCGACGGCAACCGCCTGACGCTGCCCACCGGACAGGGTCTCGACCGCCTGACCCATGTTCTGGATCGTCTGGATGCCGAGTCCTTGCACCGCGTCGCTCGCCCGGTCCCGCATACCCTTCTTGTCGAGCATCCGAAGCACCGAGCCGAGGGGACCCGGGCGGCGTTCCTCCCGCGCCAGATAAAGGTTGCTCGCGATGTCGAGCGCGGGAATCACCGCGAGGGTCTGGTAGACAGTCTCGATCCCCGAGTCCCGCGCGTCCTGGGGACGCTTGAAGCTCACCGGTCTGCTGTCCAGCTCGATCTCTCCACCGTCGAGCTGGTATGCGCCGGAGAGACACTTGATCAACGTGGACTTTCCGGCGCCGTTGTCACCGATGACGGCCAACACCTCGCCGGGATAGAGCTCGAGGTCGACGCCGTCGAGCCCGACGACACGACCGAAGGTCTTGACCATGCCCCTGCCCTGGAGGACCGGTGTCCGACCCTGCCCCCCGGTCGTCTGAGCGCCGGACGCGGTGCTGCTCGTGGCCGTGTCCTGGACCGTCATGACTTGACCCTCCTGATCCACTGGTCGATCGACACGGCCAGGATGACGAGGACGCCGACCGCGAGCACCCGGTACTGCTGGTCGACGCCGGCGAGCGACAGCCCGAACGTAAAGGCATAGACGATCAGCGCACCGATCGCCGTTCCGACCACCCCGCCGCGGCCACCGAACAGGCTGGTTCCGCCGATGACGACAGCGGTGATGCTGTCGAGGTTGCCGGTGGGGATCGCATTGGGGGTCGCCCCGCCGGAACGGCCGATGAGGACCCAGCCGGCGATCCCGAAGATGAAGCCGGCGACGGTGTAGACGGAGACCAGGACGCGTTTGCTGGCGATGCCGCTGAGGCGGGCCGACTCGGCGTCGTCACCCACGGCGAACACGTGCCGCCCCCAGGCCGTCTGGCTCAGGGCGAAGCCGACGACGATGTACATCGCGACGACGAGCAGCACTCCCGCGGTGATCCTGAAACCGAAGACCGAGAAGCTCTTCCCCGTCCAGTTGAGAATGTCGGGCAGCCGGTTGTCCTGGATGCTCTCGGCACCCGAGTAGAGCAGCGCGATAGCGGTGAAGATGCTCAAGGTGCCGAGGGTGACGATGAACGGAGGCAGGTTGAGCCGGGTCACGAGTAGGCCGTTGAGGTAGCCCGCGAGCAGCCCGAACCCGATCCCGATGAGCAGGGCGAGCGGGCCGGGGACGCCGTTCTTGGCCGACAGGGAGGCCATGATCATCATCGACAGGACGCAGATCGCGCCGACCGACAGGTCTATCCCAGCGGTCAGGATGATGAGGGTCTGACCCAGGGCCAGCGCCGCCACCACCGCCGTCTGCTGCACGAGCAGGGACAAGGCGTTCGGCTGCATGAACCGGGGGTTGACGACCGCAAACACGACGATCGTCACGACGAGCAGCACCAGCGGGCTGAGCCACGGGCTGCGGTGCAGCTGGTGTTGGATCCGCTGCAGGGGACTGTGCGACAGTCGCGACAGCTCCGCCTGGGCGGCGCTCGGTCGAGCACCGCCCGTCGTCGTCGAAGTCATGAAGCGCTGCCCCAGCAGATCTTGGCGCCTTCAGCGCTGGTGATGCTCTGGACACCGTCGGCGGGCTTGTCGGTCACCAGCGCGACGCCCGTGTCGAAGAAGCTCAGCCCCGGGGAGGTGGCCGGCTTCGCCCCACCGGTGGCGATCTTGTAGATCGCCTCGATCCCGAGCTGGGCCATCTTCAGCGGGTACTGCTGGGCGGTGGCTCCGATGACACCGGACTTCACCGACGCCACCCCGGCACAGCCACCGTCGATCGAGACGATGATGGCCGACTTGCCGGCCGCTTTGAGCGCCGCGTCGGCGCCGACGGCGGTGGGCTCGTTGATCGTGTAGACGAGGTTGATGTCCGGGTTCTTGGTGAGGCATCGCTCCATTGCGGATCGACCACCGTCCGCGGCACCCTGGCCCGCCTCGTTGCAGACGATCGTGTAGGTGCCGTCCTTGTACTTCCCGGTCTTCGCCTCGTCGCCGTTCTTCGTCTTGTCGACGACATCGATGCCCATGCCGGTAAGGAAGCCCTGGTCGCGGTTGTAGTCGACTGAGACAACCTTGTCACTGAACAGGTCCAGGAGGGCGATGACGGCCGGCTTGCCCGCCATCTGCTTCTCGGCCCACTGGCCGATCAGCGTGCCCGCCTTGAAGTTGTCGGTGGCGAACGTGATGTCGACGGTGTCGGCGGGGTCGGGAGGGGTGTCCAGGGCGATGACGAAGAGACCGGCATCTCGGGCCTTCTTGATCGCCGAGTTCACCCCTGTGGACATGGGCGTGATGAGAATCCCCTTGTCACCCTTGGCGATCGAGGCCTCGATCGCGTCGATCTGGCCTTGGTCGTCACCTTCCTGCTTGCCGGAGGCGACCGTCAGGTTGATGTTCCCTTGTTTGGCTGCCTGCTCCTTGGCCCCGTTCTGCATGGCGACGAAGAACGGGTTGTTCGAGTCCTTGGTGATCAGGGCGACACCGATCTTCTCGCCACCACCGCCGGTGGAGCCAGAGCCGCTGCCTCCTCCACTGCTGCTGCTGCTGCAGGCGCCGAGCGCCATGGCGAACCCGGCGGCCGAGGCCAACGCGACAGCGCGGGTGCGCCGTGACGGGGCGGTGGTGAGCTTCATGTCAAACCTCCATCGTTGTGACAACGTTGTCAGATGCATGTATAGCGTCCCCTTGTGCGTCAGTCAACGACTGTGACCTAATTGGGATCGTGGCGATGACAACGATGTCAGGATCCGATACTGCCCCGCCCAGAATGGGCCGGGCGACGATGCGCGATGTCGCCGCCCTAGCCGGCGTCAGCCTCAAGACCGTCTCGCGGGTGGTCAACCACGAGGCCGGGGTCTCCGAGGACCTGCGTGACCGGGTCGCGCAGGCCGTCGGGAGGTTGGACTACACGCACAACCTCAGCGCCAGCAACCTGCGTCGCAGCCACGGGCGTACCGGTGTCGTCGGCGCCCTGGTGCAGGACGTCAGCAACAGCTTCTCCGTCGCGCTCCTGCGGAGCTTGGAGGACGCCGCCCGGGAACGGCACTGTGTCGTGCTCGCGGCAAGCATCGACGAGGAGACCGACCGAGAGCGCTCCCTCGTGGCCGACCTCGTGGCCCGCCGCGTGGACGGGCTGATCCTCATGCCGTCGACGACCGACCAGTCCTACCTCGCCGCCGAGGTTCGAGCCGGCTTTCCCGCCGTCTTCGTCGACCGGCCTCCTCGCGGCATCGCCGCCGACTCGGTTCTCGTGGAGAACCGTCGCGGCGCCCGGGAGGCGGTGAAGCACCTGCTGTCGAACGGGCATACCCGCATTGCCGTACTCGTCGACCTCGCCTCGATCCCCACCGCCGCCGATCGGCTGCGCGGCTATGAGATGGCACTGCGTTCCGCCGGGCTTCGCGTCGACCCCGAGCTCGTCGTCACCGGCCTGCGCACGTCCGACGAGGCCCAAGCGGCGCTGATGACCATGATGACCGGCGACAACCCCCCGACAGCGGTCTTCGCCTGTCGCAACATCCTCAGCATCGGCGCCATCCTGGCGCTGCGGTCCCTCGGACTCTCGCATCGGGTCGCCTTGGTGGGCTTCGACGACTTCCCGCTTGCCGACCTGATGACCCCCTCGTTGACGGTGATGCGGCAGGACGTCCGGGCCATCGGGCGACGCGCGGCGGAGCTGCTCTTCGCGCGGATCGAGGGCGACCGGTCGGCGCCGAAGAGCTTGGTCAGCACGCCGACGCTGGTCGTGCGCGGTTCTGGGGAGATTGGACCATTCGACGTCGGTCGTCAGCGCTCGAGGTAACCCGTCGCCATCGTCTCGAGCCGGGCGATCCGCTCCGGCATCGGAGGGTGCGTGGAGAACAACCCCGACACGTCCTGGGCCCGGAACGGGTTCGCGATCATCATGTGGCTGGCGTTGACAATCTGCTGCTGCGGCGCGAGCGGGGACTTCGCGACGCCGAGCTCGAGCTTGCGCAGGGCGGACGCGAGAGCCATCGGATCGCCCGTGAGCTTTGCTCCGTCCTCGTCCGCGTCGTACTCGCGGGTCCGGCTGATCGCGAGCTGGATGACGGTCGCAGCCATCGGGGCGAGCAGGGAGAGCAGGAGCAGCGCGAAGGGGTTGCCTCGGTCCTCGTCGTCCCCCCTGCCGAACAGGCTGGCGAACATGGCCATCTGGGCCACGGCAGTGATGACGCCCGCGACCGCGGCGGCGACGGAGCTGGTGAGGATGTCGCGGTTGTAGACGTGCTGCAGCTCGTGACCGAGCACGCCACGCAGCTCGCGCTCGTCGAGGAGCTGGAGGATCCCCTCGGTGCAACAAACGGCAGCGTTGTGGGGGTTGCGACCGGTGGCAAACGCGTTCGGCGCCTCGGTCGGGGAGATGTAGAGCCGCGGCATCGGCTTGCTGGCGCGCGTCGACAGCTCGCGGACGATGCGGTACATCGCGGGAGCCTGGGCCTCGCTGACCGGGTAGGCGTGCATCGCCCGGATCGCGAGCTTGTCACTGTTCCAGTAACCGTAGAAGGTCGTGGCGACGCCGATCAGCGCGAACAGCCAGATGAACCGGCCGCCGGACACCAGCGCACCGATGCCAAGGAGGATGGCCCAGATGGCGCCAAAGAGGGCGACCGTCTTGACGCCGTTGAAGTGCCGCTGCATGTGAGGGAAACGTCATGTGCCCCGGCCCGGTTCCCAGCCGAGCCTCAGCATGACCTCGTCGGACGAGCTCTCCTCAGGAGAGTTGGCGCAACCCTAGGCGAGTCAACCCAGCAGCCCGAGCAGCCACTGTGGCTGGACGGACCCGATCACCAGGGCGGCGCTTCCGATGGCGAGGGCGACGGCGTGGCTCGGGTGCAGGCGTACCCGAGTGGTCACCGCCGCACCGGGATCGCCACCCCGCTCGCCACCCCCCTCCTCGGATGCCGAGCTCGGGGAGCCATCGGACTGCAACAGGAAGCGCGCCCACCGGAGGTAGACCGCCACTCCGAGGACGGCGTTGCCGGCAGCCAGGACACCGACGACCCACCACCCTTCGGCCAGCACCGGGCGCAGCGCGAGCACCTTGCCGATCAACCCGAACAGTCCGGGGGGCAGTCCGGCGAGCGAGGTGAGGGCGAGCAGCAGCGCCCCCGCTGCCCAGGGGTGGGTCCGGAACATCCCCCGGTATGCCTGCAGGTCCCGCCCGCGGGCGGTCCGCACCGTCACCACGACGACGGTGAAGGCGACAACCGTGGCGACGAGGTAGGTCAGGAGGTAGCCCGCCGAGGCGCGCGTGCCCACCGCCGAGACGGTGAGCAGCGGCAGCACCACCCAGCCGGCCTGGGCGATCGTCGACCAGGCCAGCAGCCGCACGGCGTCGTCCTGTCGCAGGGCCACGAGGTTGCCCAACGTCATGCTCGCGATCGCGAGAACGGCCACCACCACCAGGGCGGACTGACCGAGCACGGTGACCGCGCTGATTACCACCAGGAGAGCCGCCAGCGCGGCGACCTTGGACACTCCCGCGAGGAACACCGTCACCGGAAGGGGCGCACCGGCATAGGCGGCCGGGGTCCAGGCGTGGAACGGGACGAGCGAGAGCTTGAACCCGATCCCGCCGAGTACCAGCACGACCGCCAGCGCCAGCAGGGCGCGCTGCGGCGTCGACGTCGCGGAGAGGGTCGCCGCGGTGGTGAAGGTCGGGGACCCGGTGGCGGCGTACCAACACGCGGCGGCCAGCGTGAGCATGGCGAACGAGACGAGCGAGGTCGTCAGCAGCTGGATCGCGCCGGCGACCGCACGGCGCGTGCCCGGGAGGGCGGTCAGAGCGACCACGGGGAGGGTGGCCAGCTCGAGGGCGACGAGCCACGACCCGAGGTCACGGGCTGCTGCCACACCCACGGCCCCGCCGGTCGCGGCCAACAGAAGTGCGACCGTCACCGCGGTCTCATGGGTTCGGGCCGCCTGACCGGGACGTTCGGTCGGCCAGGCCAGCAGCAGGGTTACGACCGCAGCGAGCAGGGTCGCAAGCTGCAGCGCGGCCGTCAGCGCCGTCCCGGTGTAGAAGCAGGTAGTGCCCGCTGGCACGCACAGGGTACGGACGGCGTCGCCTGTCGTGCTCCCCAGCGGTCCGGCCGTCCCGAGCATCCCGAAGACCAGCGCAATGAACGCGACGGCGTAGTGGATGCGGCGTCCCCGAGGGTCGAACAGGTCGACCACCAGCACGACGACGGCTCCGACCACCGGCGCCAGTGCGGGCAGCAGCGTCCCGACGTCGAACGAGATCATGGGCCGGCCCCGACCGTCGTCCCGGGCTCGACCGTCGTCCCGGGCGCCTGGGTCGCGGTCACGGTCGTCGAGCGGACGCCGAGCAGCGCGGCGCTGTCGGGGGCGGTGACCTCGAGCAACGGCCGCGGCAGGACACCGGCGCCGATGATGAGGACGACCAGTGTCACCAGGACGGCGAGCTCGGCGCCCCGGGCGTCTGTGCTTCGGCCCGCTGCCGCCGCACCGGTCCAGCCCGAGTGCCCAGCCCAGACCGTGCGAAGCACCCGGAGGGAGTAGGCCGCAGCCAGCGCCATCCCGACGACCCCGACGACCGCGCACACCCGGAAGAGCCCGGTCGGACGGTCTCCCGCGGGGGACCACGCGGCGTACACGGCGATGAACTCTCCCCAGAACCCCACCAGGCCGGGCAGTCCCAACGCGGCAGCAAACCCTACGACGAGAGCAAAACCCGTCCGCGGCGAGACGTCGCGCAGCGCATCACGGGCGACGGTGAGGTCGGCGCTGCCCCAACGTTCCTTGAGCGTCCCGACGACGAAGAACAGCAGTGCGGACACCAGGCCGTGGGCGATGTTGGCGAACAGCGCGGCCTGCAGCCCGGTCTGGGTGCCCGATGCCAACCCGATCGCGACGAACCCCATGTGCGCGACGGAGCTGTAGGCGACCAACCGTTTGAGGTCACGCTCCACCAGGCAGGCCAGGCCTCCCCAGATGATCCCCACCGCTCCCGCCGCGGCCAGGAACGGCGCGACCGAAGCGAAGCCGTCGGGCACCGTCGGGATAGCGAGGCGGACGATCCCATAGGTCCCCATCTTCAGCAGCACCGCCGCGAGCAGCACAGACCCGGCGGTCGGCGCCACGGTGTGGGCGGGCGGCAGCCAGGTATGGGCCGGCCAGAGCGGGACCTTGATGCCGAGGCCCACGACGAGCAGCACGGCCACGGTCAGCTGGGTACCCCGGTCGAGTCCGGATCCCCGGGCCGTCGCGAGCTCGGTCAGGTCGGACGTGCCGCTCGCGGTGACGAGGATGAGGATGCCGACGAGCATGAGGGTGGATCCGAGTGCCGTGAACAGCACGAACCGGTTGGAGGCGTCGGCCCGGTCACGCTCGGACGCGTGGGGGTCGCCGAACCGGCTGATGAGGACCCACATCGGCACCAGGACGACTTCGAAGGCCACGAAGAAGAGCACGGCGTCGCGAGCGAGAAAGGTTGCCAGCGCGCCGAACTCGGTGAGCAACAGGCACCCGTAGAAGGTGGCCGCGGGTGGGTTCGGGCCGGCCGCGGCTGGGTACGGGTCGCGTGAGCCACCGGTGTCGCCGGCGTCGCCGGTGTCGCTGTCCGTACGGGGCTCACGACCCCCGGCATGCAAGACGACGGCGAGGCCCAGGGCGGCCGTGAGCAGTACGAGGGGGACGCTGATCCCGTCGACGGCCAGGTGCCAGCGCAGGCTAAGTGCGGGCACCCATCGCGCGTCGACCTCCGGACGGAAGGTGACGACCACGACGGCGATGACCAGGGTCAGCGCGCTGGCGGCCAGAGCAACCAGCCGCGCGACCCGGACGGGCGAGCCCCGTCCGGCGGACAACAGCCACGCGGCTGCGACGACCGGCACGAGGAGGAACAGGGTCAGCGCCACACGGTCACCCCCGCCACGGCGACCGCTACGACTCCGGCGACCACCGCCAGCAGGCCGGTGGAGGGAGCGCCGCGGTGGGCGCGCTCACCCGCTCGACCCCCGGCGCGGGTCAGGACGACCAGGCCGCGCGGGTATGCGTCGACGACGTCCCGGTCCAGTCGCACTACGAGACGCGCTGTCGCGACGACGGCGCGCCCCACCGCCACGTAGACCGCATCGACGCCGAATCCGTTCTCGGCGCGAGCCGTCAGTCGAGCCGGCACCCGCTCGAGCGGGTCACGCCCGCCGTCGGCAAGGGCCCGGATACCCACGAAGACCCCGGCCACGAGCAGCACCGAGAGCGCGGCGACGACCACCCCGACGCGGATGCCCTCGATCGGCACGAGAAGCAGAGCGCCGAACACGGTGAGGACGGCGAGCGCGAACACGGTCACGGCGGCGCCCACGGTGATCGGCCGTCCCTCGTGGGCAGACGTCGGCAGGTCGTCGCCGGCCAGAGCCGCCTCCTCGAGGCTCTCGGCCTGTCCCTCCGCCGACTCGGCGGCTGCCAGGCCGCCGGCCTGCTCCGTCGTGAGCAGCAACCAGGCACGGGTGCAGTAGGCCGCGGTCAACACGATCGTGAGCAACAGGGCGACGAGGAGGAACAGGGCCAGACCCCCATCCCGGCCGCCCAGGGAGTCCTCCGCGACCGCGAGCACCCCCTCCTTGCTGAAGAACCCGACCAGCGGGGGCACTCCCGCCAGCGCCGCGAGACCGATTCCGATCGACCACTCGAGAGCACCCCGTCCCCGAGCCCGTCCCCGCAGCGCGACAAAGGCCGTCCCGCCGCCGAGGACCGAGAGCCACCCGATGGCCAGGAACAGCAACGACTTGAAGATCGCGTGCGAGAACAGGTGCCCGAGCGCGGCGTCGGGCGCCTGGCGGGGCTGAATGGAGAAGACCAGCGCAGAGATCATGATGGCGACCTGGCTCAGCGTGGAGTACGCCAGCAGCCGCTTCACGTCGGACTGAGCGAAGGCGAGCGCGCCGGCCCAGAGCATGGTCACGGCGGCGAGGACGCCGAGCACCGTGCGCGAGGTGTCGTCGATGGCATAGAGGGGATGCAGCCGCGCCACGACGTAGGTGCCTGCCGCGACCATCGTCGCCGCATGAATCAGCGCCGAAGCCGGAGTCGGGCCTTCCATCGCGTCAGGAAGCCAGTCGTGGAAGGGGACGAGGCCCGACTTGCCGGCGACCCCGATGAGCAGCAGCACGAGCGCCGCTGTGAGCGCCGGCGATGTCGACGTGAACAGCGCCGTGGCCTGCCCCGTGAAACCGCCCCAGTGCGAGATCACGGCCGTCAGGTCGGTCGACCGGGCTCCGGCGGCAAGGATGACCAGGCCGAGGACGAACCCGATATCGGCGACGCGGGTGACGAGGAGGGCCTTGTATGCCGCCCGTCGCGCGGACTCGCGGGCGTTGGTGTGCCCGATCAGCAGGTAGGAGCACCAGCCCATGACCTCCCACCCCACGAGGGTCAGGACCAGGTCGGAGGACTGGACGACGAGCAGCATGCCGCCAACGAACAGCGAGACCGTGGCGGAGAAGACGGCGTACCGCGGGTCGTCACGCAGGTACCAGATGGAGAAGACCTGGACGGCGAGACCGACGATGCCGACCGCCACCGCGATAACCGCCGAGGTTCGGTCGGCGAGCAGGTCGAGCGGCATGGCGAGCTCGCCGGTCGCGAGCGGACCGAAGGTGGGCACCGACACGGATGTGCCTGCGGTGAGCCAGAACTGGACGACCCCCAGCGCCAGGACGGCAAGGGCGGCAGCGGTCCCGACGAGCCCGGCCAACGCTCGGGTCCCCCGCAGCAACAGCCCCAGCAGAGCGGCGATGGCCGGCAGCAGCACCGTGAGCTGCACGGTAGCCACGGTCAAAACGGTCACCTGCGAGCCTTCCCGACAGACTCCGGTGCCGGCCCCGCACCGTCGGTGTCCGCAGCCGTCTCACCGTCGTCATCGGCTGCCGCAACCCTGGTCAGGTCCACGTGTCCGAGGACCCGGAACATCGCCAGCACGACGGCGAGCGCGACGCAGATCTCTGCCGCCGCGATCGTGATGACGAAAAGCGTGAGCGACTGTCCGACCTGCAGCGGTGAGTCGTCGGCGGCACCGAGCGCAACCAGAATCACGTTGGCCGCATTGAGGATCAGCTCCACCCCGATGAGCACGAGAACGGCGTTGCGGCGCGCGATGACGCCATAGGTGCCGGCACCGGCAAGGATGGCGGCGAGCAGCATGGGCAGAGCGAGATGCATCAGGGCGCCTCCCGTGCCGCCGTGGAGCTGGTCGTCGAGGTGGTGGGTGCCGCGCCGGCGACCTTGGCGAGGGCGAAGGCTCCGATCAGCGCGGCCAGCAGCAGGACCGACAGCAGCTCGAACGGCCAGACCCAGGTGCCGAAGACGGCTACCGACACCGCTCGTGTGTCACCGTTGCGCGAGTCGACGGGGTCCATTCCGACCACCGGGATGAGCGTCGCGGCGAGCAGGCCGGTGACCGACAGCGCCAGGACGGCCGCCAGCAGCCGCTGCCAGAGCGGGGCGCTGAGGTCACGGTTCGGACCGATCGGCGCTCGGGTCAACATCAGGGCGAACAACACGAGGACGACGACGGCGCCGACGTAGACCAGGATCTGCACCAGAGCCACGAGCTCGGCGCCGAGGATGACGTAGCACCCGGCCACCGTCCCCAGGCAGACGACCAGCCAGAGGGCCGCGTGCACGAGGTTGCGGGTGGTGACGGCCAGGACGGCGCTCGCCGCACAGATGACCCCGACGAGGGCGAAGACCAGGTCGCGTGCCGTCATTCGTCGCCTTCGGCCTGCGACGCGGGCGGGACCACTGGCATACGGGCGGTCCGGGCCGCCTGTCCTTCGCGGAGTCCGGTAGCACGCGGCGGTCGGTTTGCCGCAGTCACCTCGGCCGGCTCGGCGGACCCTGGGTCGAGCGCCGGAGGCGGCGGTACGGTCTGCATCCACTCCCCCAGCCGGTCCTTCTCGTGCAGCAGGTCACGGATGTCGGTCTCGGCGTACTCGAACTCCGGACTCCAGTCCAGGGCGTCGAAGGGGCACACCTCGACACAGATGCCGCAGTACATGCACAGCGAGAAGTCGATGGCGAACCGGTCGAGGACGTTGCGCTGCCGCTCACGCCCGCCCTCCGTCGTCGCCGGCAGCGTCTCCTTGTGCGAGTCGATGTAGATGCACCAGTCCGGGCACTCGCGAGCGCAGAGCATGCACGAGGTGCAGTTCTCCTCGCTGAGGGCAATGACGCCGCGCGAACGAGGAGGCAGGGCGGGCAAGGCGTCGGGGTACTCGCTCGTGTGCGTCGGGCGAACCAGCGTGCGCGCCGTCGTCGCGAGCCCCTTGAGCAGTCCGGGCAGGCCGGGCGGGCCTGAGCGGCCGTTCCCCGCGCGGTGGGCCGCCCGCGGTTGCGACTCCGGATCTGCCGGCATCTCGGGTTCGACGTCGGGTTGCGTGTCGGTCATCGGGTCACGACCGCCACCACGCCGGTGAGTGCGACCTGGGCGATCGCGACGGGGACCAGCCAGACCCAGGCGAGCCGCTGCAGCTGGTCCTCCCGGATCCGCGGCCAGGACATCCGGAACCACAGGATGATCAGCACGACCACGAACCCCTTGAGCAACGTCCACGCCCACCCGAGATGGTCGGAGAACGGACCCCGCCACCCTGCGAGGAAGAGCACGGCGAACAGCAGCGAGAACAGCACGATCCCGGCGTACTCGGCGAGCAGGAAGAACGCGAACCGCAGCCCGGTGTACTCGGTGTAGGCCCCGAACACGACCTCGGAGTCGGCCACCGGCATGTCGAAGGGTGGGCGTTGCAGCTCGGCGAGAGCCGCCACGAGGAACACCACCGCCCCGGGCAGCTGCCAGAGCAGCCACCACGGGCTCCACTGCTGCACGATCCCGGTCAGCGAGAGCGTCCCCGCGGCGAGCCCAACCGACGCAGTCGTCAGCACGATGGGCAGCTCGTAGCTGAGGAGCTGAGCCGCCGAGCGCATCGCCCCGAGCAGCGAGTACTTGTTGGCGCTGGCCCACCCTGCCATCAGGGTCCCGAGGATGCCGACGCCGGCGAGCGCCACGACGAACAGGAGCCCGGCGTCGACGTCGGCGCCGACCACGCTCGGGCTGAGCGGGATGACGCTGTATGCGACGAGGTAAGGGACGAGGGCGACCCCCGGTGCGAGCTTGAACACCCACCGGTCGGCCGCGGCGGGGATGACGTCCTCCTTCTGCACGAACTTGACGCCGTCGGCGACCAGCTGGGCCCACCCGTGGAAGCCACCGGCATACATCGGCCCCAGCCGCCCCTGCATGTGCGCCATCACCTTGTGCTCGGTCTGCCCGACCAGCAGGGGCAGGACCAGGAACGCGAGGAGCACGGCGATCGCACGCAGCACCACCTCCAGCAGGCTCATCTGGGACCCCACTCGGGCGGGGGTACGCCGGGAGCCTGCACCCGTCGTCGGCCGGGAGCGCGCGCGCTGTCATGACCTTCGCCGGGCTCCTTGGCGCCGGGCCACGGCTTGGAGGCACGGGCAGCGAGCACGAACGACTTGCGCAGCGGCGTGCCCTCGAACCCGTCGGGCAGCAGCAGGGGCCGCAGCCCGAGCCCGGTGCCGTCGTCGAAGCCCGTCAGGTCGATGCCGAACATCTCGTGAGTCTCGCGCTCGTGCCAGGCCGCACCCGCGAACACCGGGGTGAGGCTCGCGAGCGGCGCTCCCTCCGCCAACCGGGTGCGGATCATCTGCGCCTTGAGCGATCCGGGAGTCGACACGTCGAGCAGGTGGACGACGACGTCGAAACCCGGGTTGTCCTCGGCGTCCAGCTGGTCGACCGCGGTCAGCCAGTCGAAGAAGGTCAGCCCCCGGTCGCGGGCGTCCGCGACGGCCCGCTGCCACTCGCCCGGCGCGACCTCGAGCACATCATCGAGGACGTCCCGGGCCGGGCCCGCCCGGTCGCTGCCGCTGGGTGGGGTGGTCACTCGTCGTCGCCCAGCTCGAAGATGTCCTCGGCGAGCGTCTCGCCACGCTCTCGTCGGCGCTGACGTTCCCGCTCGCGACGGCTCAGCCGACGGGGCGCGGGGGGCGTGTCTGCGAGCTCGGTCGACGGCAGTGCGGTGGTTCCCGACGCCACCGCCCTGACGACGCGGGTCGGGTTCCCCGGGCGGGCGACGGGGATCGCCACCGTCGCTGGGCCGGCGCGCCCAGGACGGCCGGTGGCGTCGCCGCGGCCGGGGGCGGTGGAGCGGGTGACGAGAGGGCGCTGCACCTCAGCCGCGGACGCGAGGCGACCACCGGCATACCGGCGTCCGATTGCGCTGCCGGACAACGACTCCGCGGCGATCTTCTCCTGCAGCCGGATGATCCCCTGCAGCAAGGCCTCGGGGCGAGGCGGGCAGCCGGGTACGTAGACGTCGACAGGGATGATCGTGTCGACCCCCTTGGTGACGCAGTAGGAGTCCCAGTAGGGCCCACCGGAGTTGGAGCAGGCTCCGAACGAGATGACGTACTTCGGCTCCGGCATCTGGTCGTAGAGACGTCGCACGGCGGGGGCCATCTTGTCCGTGACCGTGCCGGACACGACCATCAGGTCGGCCTGGCGTGGACCCGGCGCAAACGGAATCACGCCGAGCCGGATGAAGTCGTGCCGGGCCATCGACGCGGCGATGAACTCGATGGCGCAGCAGGCCAACCCGAAGTTGAACACCCACAGGCTGTAACGCCGGCCCCAGTTGAGGACGACCTTGATGGGTTCCGGCGCCCGCTCCGAGAGGGGGCCGACGCGGGGCGTTGGCAGGTCGACCGTCATCGGCGCTCCCTCATACCCAGCGCAGCAGGCCGCGCCGTCCTGCGTGCGCGAGCCCCACGACCAGGACGGTGATGAAGATGCCCATCTCGACCAGGCTGGCCTTGCCGAGCTGCGGGTCGCGGATGACCGTGGCCCACGGGAAGAGGTAGACCGCGTCGACGGCGAAGATGACGTAGAGGTAGGCGTAGACGAAGTAGCGGATGCGTGTCTGGGCCCAGTCCCTGCCGACCGGGTCGACGCCCGACTCGTAGGTCGTGCGCTTGGCCCGGGTGGGTGCCCGGGGAGCGAGCAGACGGCGTGTCATGCCGGCGGCCAGGACCAGGAGGATCCCGGCGACCACGACGGCTCCGACGACGGCGTACCCGCCCATCAGCCAGCCTGCTCCGTCATGCGGTCACCCTAGCGAGAGGCAGCCGGGTCATCCGCGACCAGAGCCCCTACGCGCGTTGCCGGCTGTTCCCTCCCGGGCGCCTCGGGTCGACGATCCTCGTGAAGGGTTTGACCCCTTCTGAGGGGTCGGATCTTTCACCGCGCCGCCCACGGACTGGACGTTCAGAATCGACCGCTCAGGCCGGGCGTTCCCCCAGCCATGACACGCATCGTCGCTCCCGCCGGCTTCGGCGGCCCTGAACAGCTCGGATGAGCCGAGACCCCGAGGCGCTGACCTCCACAGGAAGTGAGGTCGCGGGCGTGGTCGACGCCGTCGGACCAGGGGGCGGCAGTGACCCTCGTCGGCGGCACGGCCGTGCATGCGGTCGAGGCGGCCCGTATTGCCGAAGGCGACACCCTGCTGCTACACGGGGGGGCCGGTGGCGTCGGCGGTCTCGTGGTCCAGCTGGCGGTCCGCCGAGGCGCCAGGGTCATCGCGATGGCCAGCGAGGCCAACCATGACTACCTACGCGGGCTCGGCGCCGAGCCGGTGGTCTATCGACGTCTCCCTGGCGCTCGTGCCCGACCAGACACGCATCGTGAGCATCGCCGCCTTCCAGCGAGCTGCCGACGGCATCACGCCCATCGGCGGCGGTCCCGGCGCGGACCCGGGCACCGAGGTGCGGGCCAAGGCGTGGCCGGAGGTGGCTCAGCTGGTCGCCGACGGCGAGCTGGACCTGCCGATCGCCCGCACCTACCCGCTCGAGGAGACCGCGCAGGCCCACCTCGACAGCGCGGCGGGACACATCCGCGGCAAGCTCGTCGTCGTCCCCTGAGGGTCGCTGAGCGAGGCGGTGACGCATACTCGGGTGTGCGTCACCGCACGGTTCAGACGAACGCGCCCGTCCCGGTGATCGCGCGGCCCACGATCAGCTGGTTGACCTCGCGCGTGCCCTCGTAGGAGTAGACCGCCTCGGCGTCGGCGAAG
This sequence comes from Lapillicoccus sp., assembly GCF_039935575.1. Lineage (GTDB taxonomy): Bacteria > Actinomycetota > Actinomycetes > Actinomycetales > Dermatophilaceae > Lapillicoccus. The sequence continues at coordinate 30,353 of NZ_JBDTKA010000117.1, read as the reverse complement.
TAGCGGACCATGCCGTGGTCGAGGACGATCCCGTTGCCCCCCATTACTTCTCGAGCGATACCCACGGTCTCGCGCATGAGTGACGAGGCGGATGCCTTGGCCATCGCCGCGTGCTCGTCCTTCTCGATGCCGGCGTCCTGCATCTGGGCGAGCCGGACGACCATCCCGAGTGCGAGGGTGATGTTCGACAGCATGGTGGCGAGGTGGTCCTGGACCAGCTGGAATCCGGCGAGCGGTTTGCCGAACTGCTCGCGCTGCATGACGTAGGCCAGCGCCGTCTCGTAGGCCCCCATCTGCAGCCCCACCGACCCCCAGGCGACTCCGCCTCGCGTGATCCTCAGGACGTTGGCGGTGTCTTTGAAGGACCGGGCGTTCTCGAGCCGATGGTCATCGGGCAGGAACACGTCGACGAGCTCGAGGTCGGCGTTCTGCACCGAACGCAGCGCGATCTTGCCTGTGATCTTGGTGGCAGTGAACCCCGGCGTCCCGCCCTCCACGACGAACCCCACGACCTCCTCGCTCTCGACGTCCCGCGCCCACAGCACCACGACGTCCGCGAACGTCCCATTGCCGATCCACCGCTTCTTGCCGTTCAGGACCCATCCCCCGTCGACCTTGCGGGCGCTGGTCTCCAGACCACCCGCGATGTCCGACCCATGCTCGGGCTCCGTGAGCGCGAACGCCCCGATCGAGCGGAGGTCAGCCATGGCGGGCAGCCAGCGCTCGCGCTGCTCGGGCGACCCGCAGTGGTAGATGCTCGCGAACGACAGCCCGGCGTGCACCCCGAAGAAGGTGCTGAACGACGGGTCGACACGCGACATCTCCAGCGACGTGAACCCGCTGAACAGCCGCGAGTACGCCTGGTCGCCGTTGTCGGAGAAGCCCTCGTAGGCACCCCCGACGATGTCGAGGTCGCGCAGACCGGGGATGAGCTGGGCCGGGAACTTCGCCTCGGCCCAGTACTCGTCGGCGATCGGGCAGACCTCGGTGTCGAGGAACTCACGCAGCCGCAGGATCTTGCTCTGCTCGTGGGCGGGCAGCAGGGTCTCGTAGCCAAAAAAGTCACCGACGTGTGGTTCGAGATCGGGGCTGGCGGTCGTCGCTGACATGGGCCAACGGTATGCCGGGCCCGCCCCGCCCCGCCGCGTTGGGCGCGGGTCGGGACAGCGGCACGTCTGCGAGCTGCATGCGCTCGCGGTAGGTGACATGGAAGCGGTCGCCGACGGCGGGGACGGCGAGATCGGCGGGCAGCCCGATTTCTTCGGGTGAGGGGTTCTGCTGTGCGCCGTCCGGGTCGACTATCCAAAGCGGCTCGGTCTTGTACTCGCCGGCCACCCGCAGTCCGGGCCGGTCTGCTCCACGCTCGATGTCGACCCTCACCACGCTGCGTCCGCCTCCCCAAGTCGTCCGCGACCATAGCCGGGCGAAGGGGCGAGGTCGCGCGGACGCCGATCCGGTTTAGGTTGACGGGTATGCCGTCCAAGGCCAGCACTCCCGCCGTCGAGCTCGAGGTCGGCGACCGCACGGTACGGGTGACCAACCCGGACCGGGTCTACTTCCCCGCCACCGGTTGGACCAAGCTCGACCTAGTCGACTACTACCTCAGCGTCGGCGACGGCATCGTCCGCGCGCTGCGCGACCGGCCGTGCATGATGCACCGGTTCCCCGAGGGACTGGCCGGCGAGAAGGTCCACCAGAAGCGGGTCCCGCACGGAGCGCCTCCCTGGCTCGAAACCGTTCGGGTGACGTTTCCCCGGTGGAACCGCACCGCGGACGAGCTCTGCGTGACCGAGCTGGCCAGCGTCATCTGGGCGGTCCAGATGTCGACCGTCGAGTTCCATCCCTGGAACTCCCGCAGGGCCGACACCGAGGTGCCCGACGAGTGGCGCATCGACCTCGACCCGATGCCCGAGTGTGACTTCGCCACGGTTCGGCGGGTCGCTCACGTCGCGCACGAGGTGCTCGACGAACTGGGTGCGACGGGTTTTCCGAAGACCTCCGGCGGCAAGGGGTTGCACATCTATGTCCGCATCGTCCCCGAGTGGGGTTTCCAGGACGTCCGGCGGGCCGCCCTGGCGTTCGCCCGCGAGGTCGAACGACGGGCCGGCGGCGACGTCACAACCACGTGGTGGCGCAAGGACCGCGCACCCGACACGGTGTTCGTCGACTACAACCAGAATGCCCGCGACCACACGGTCGCGAGCGCCTACTCGGTGCGCGGCGTGCCGGAGGGCACCGTGTCGACGCCGATCCGTTGGGACGAGGTCGACGACGTCCTGCCGCGCGACTTCACCGTCGCCACCGTGCCACCTCGCTTCGCGGAGCTGGGCGACCTGCACGCGAGCATCGACGACGAGGCATACCGGCTCGACCAGCTGCTCGAGTGGGCCGACCGCGACGAACGGTCCGGTGAGTCCGTGCCCGATGCCGACGCCCCGCAGGCGACGGATGACTGACCCCGGTCCCCCGCCCCTCACCGACGGGGTCGTGGTGCTCACCCCCGATGGTCGAGAGCGGTTCAGCGTCGTCGCTGACGGCACGACGGTCGGACACGTCACGCTGCGCGAGCTCGCGGACTCGACCGGTGAGCTCACCTGGGGCGTCGACGACGGCGACGAGATGGACGCGTATGCCTCCCGGGCAGTGAGCCTTGTGGTGAGTCACGCCTTCGACGACCGGACGCTGCTCCGCGTCCAAGCGAAAGTGGCCGTGGACGACGGGCGTTCGGTGCGCGCCGCCCGAGGGTCGGGGTTGCGCAACGAGGGTCGGATCCGGGCGGCTGACGGTTCCGAGTACCTGCTGCTCGCCCGGTTGCGTGACGATGCAGAACCGCAGGGGCGAGCAGGTTTTCGCGCCCTGCTCAACTCGTTCCTGCCTCGCACCCGGGTCATCTCACAGGTGCTGGTCCGCGACGAGCAGGGTCGTGTCCTGCTCTGCCATCCGACCTACAAGGACGACTGGGACCTGCCCGGCGGTGTTGTGGAACGGCTGGAGTCTCCGCACACGGCGGCGGGGAGGGAGGTCGTGGAGGAGCTCGCGCTGGACCTGCCGATCGGGCCGCTCCTCCTCACCGACTGGCTGCCGCCCTGGGGCGGTTGGGACGACGCGGTCTGCACCGTGTTCGACGCAGGGGTGCATGCGGCCTCGGTCCTCGACGCGGCCGTGCTGCAAGCGCGTGAGATCCGTGAGATCGCCTTCTGCACGCTCGAAGAGGTGCATGACCGGGCTGCCGACTTCACGGCGCGTCGCGTCATGTCCGCCCTGGCCGCACTGGCTGGTGACGGACCGGCCTACACGGAGTCGGGCCGGCCCGTCTGACCCGTCTGACCCAGTCGCCGACCGTATTCGCTGACGTACGGCCGCTGTCGCCGCACATCATCAGAAACCCGAGGCAACCCTGGGTCTGCGCCAGCCACAGCACCCCCGCGGTCACCCGCCGCGGCAGTTCGTCGCCCGTTTGCACAAAGGACCCGCGGACTCGACACGGTCGCCAGATCGAGGACGGCGCCAGGCCTGCCCTGACCAGTTGCTCGGCCGCGTCGGCGCCGAGCCTGCCAGCCTCGGTGGCGGCGCTGCTGATGATCACTTCCCAAGCTCCGTTGTCCTTGACGACCTGCCTTTACGGCGTGCCGATGGCGTCGCTGAACCAGCGGGTGATGGTGGTGGGATGGGTAATGGCGCTACCCACAACCACGGCGTGGGCGCCCGCGGCGAGGGCTAGCCGAGCCTGCTCCGGGGTATGCACCCGTCCCTCCGCGACGACGGGCAGCCCAGGCGCGCGCTCGACGATGTCGGCGACGAGGTCCAGATCGGGTCCGGCGGTTCTGGCTCGGTCCTCGGTGTAGCCGGCCAGGGTGGTACCGACGAGGTCGACGCCTGCCTCCTGCGCGGCAAGGGCGTCATCGAGGCAGCCGCAGTCGGCCATGATGAGGATGGGCTGCTGCTCGTGGAGGCGATGGACCGTCTCGGCCAGGGTCAGGCCGTCGGGGCGGGGGCGCCTAGTGCCGTCCAGGGCGACGATGTCTGCTCCAGAGTCTCTGACGGCGCGGGCGTGACGCAGGGTGGGGGTGATGAAGACTCCGTCCCGCCCCACCTTCCATAAACCCACGACGGGCACGGTAACGCGTCCGGTGATGAACGCGATGTCGGCGAGCCCCTGAGCCCGCACGGCCACGGCTCCGCCGGCGACGACGGCTTCGGCCATCTGGGCCATGGTCTCGGGGTGGCGCAACGGCTCTTCGGGGTAGGCCTGACAGGAGACGACCAAACCGTCCCGCAGCGAGCTGATGAGGTCGTTCACGAGGGCCTGTTCTCCGAATCGTGGTCGTGTATGCCGTCGCGAGGCGAGGACTGTCCGGCGCTCGCCGCACTGGTAGGGCGGTGCGGAGCGCTCGGTCGCCGGGCGGTCCCCGGCTCGGCATCCTGGCTGAGCAGGTCCTGGGCCGCCCGGGCCGCACCGAGCAGGGCCGCGTCGGCGCCGAGGCTGGTGGGAACGATCTCGACGGCCTGCAGGACGGGAACCAGCTCGGAACGGACCGTGTCGTCCATCGCAGCCCACCACAGCGGGCCTGCGTTCGCGAAGCCGCCACCGATGACCACGATGTCAGGGTCCAGGACGGTGACTTGTCCCGCGATGGCTTGGCCGAGGGCGACGGCCGCGTCGGTGACCATCCGTGTCGCGGTGACGTCGCCTCGAAGGCTGAGCGCCACGACCTGTTCCCCGTCTGCGACGATACCGGTGCTGGCCTGGTAGCGGCGGGCCACCGCGGTGCCGGCCGCTACCGCCTCGAGGTGTCCGAGTCGACCGCAGGCGCAGCGCAGCCCTTCAGCCCTGGGGGTGGGGACGTGTCCGATCTCGCCCGCTCCCCAATGGGCTCCGTACCGGGGTTTTCCGTCGAGCACCAGGGATGCACCGACGCCGGTTCCCACCGTGACCATCAGCACGCAACTGCGGCCGCGGGCAGCCCCCTTCCAGGCTTCGCCGGTCGCGTGGGCGTCCACGTCGTTCTGCACGTGCACGCGTACCGAATGCCCCCACCGGCTCCGCAGGCGAGCGACCAGCTCGGCCCCCAGAGCCGTTCCAGCCCAGTCCGGCATGGCGTTGGTGGCAGAGACGATGGTGCCGGTGTCCACGTCGACCAGGCCGGCGCTACCGACGCCTACCTTCCGGACCGGCGCGGTCGCCTCGGTGGACACGTGGTCGACCACCTCGGCAACGGCGTCCAGGACCGCGGACGGGCCAGCCGCTGCCGGCGTGGGGACGGTGTGCCGTGCGCTGATCGCCCCGGTGGGCGTGACCAATGCTGCGGTGGTCTTCGTCCCGCCGAGGTCGACGGCGACGACGCTACCGATCACGTGCGACATGGTGCGCTTCGGCGTCAGACTGCGCTGTCTACGGATGCCTTTGCCTGCCAGCTCACGACGATCTGGCGGACGGCCTCCTGGTGCTCGGCGTCCAGGGCGGTGACCGGCGCCGCCATCGCGGCGGACGGCAGCAGCCCCAGGACGACCATGGCCGCTTTGAACGCGCCCACCCCGCGGGCGTCGGCCGACCGGCCGGACGCCGCGAAGACGATTTCGAAGAGGTCGGCAAGCCGGTCCTGTTCGAACGCGGCCTGGCCCCAGTCGCCCTGCTGGGCGGCCTGGTAGAGCCGGACGTAGCCGGACGGGTCCACGTTGCTCAGCCCCGGCACCAAGCCGTCGGCGCCGGCCATCAGCATGGCGTCACACATCAGCTCATGGCCGCTGAGCAGGGCCAGGGGGCTGCCAGCGGCGCGGTTGGCTCTGAGCAGCCGGCGAAACCCGATGTCGTCACCGGAGGAGTCTTTGATACCCGCGAGCACGCCTTCTTCGGCGAGCTGCATCACCACCTCGATCGGCACTCTCGCGTGCGACCGGACTGGCACGTCGTAGGCGATGAGGGGCAGGTCGACGGCAGCCCGGATGGCACGGAAATGATCGGCCGTCTCGGTCGCGTCGTTGATGGCGTAGATGGGTGTGGTGGCCACCACGCCGTCGGCGCCGGCTCGTTGCGCCATGCGCGCCTGCTCGATGACCCGTGGGGCACTGAGGTCGATGCAGCCCACGATCACCGGCACCCGACCGGCCGTCGCCTGCACGACGACCTCGCACACCTCCTGACGCTGCCGGTCGGTCAGGTAGGCGACCTCACCCGTCGAACCCAACGGGAAGAGCCCGTGCACCCCGCTGGCAACGAGGCGGTCGACGAGCCGAGTCAACGTGGCGCGGTCGACCCCACCGTGAGGGTCGAACGGGGTGATCATGGGCGGGATAACGCCGTGTAGGCGTCGTGGCTGGGTCACTGTAGGTTCCTCGAGCTCATAGCAGGGTCGGCGCAGCCTGGAGCAGCGTGCGCGTGTAGGCGTCTCGAGGTGACTGGAAGACCTGTTCGGTCGGTCCTTCCTCCACGATCCGCCCGGCGTTCATGACGACGATCCGATCCGATACGTGCCGCACGGTGTTGATGTCATGAGAGATGAACACCATGCCCAGCTGCAGCTCGTGGCGAAGGTCGGCCAGCAGGTTCAGCACCTGCGCTCGCACGGATACGTCGAGCGCCGAGGTGGGCTCGTCGGCGACGACCACGTCGGGGTTGAGCGCGAGGGCGCGGGCGATGGCCACCCGCTGACGCTGCCCCCCGGAGATCTGGCGGGGCAGCACGTCCATCGCCGAGCGAGGTAGGCCGACCAGATCCAGGAGCTCGCGGACCCGCCGGGCGCGGCTGGCGGGGTCACCGATGTCGTGGACGCGCAGCGGGTCGGTCAAGGTGTCCCGGATGAGCATCCGTGGGTTCAGCGCCGTCGCGGGGTCCTGGAAGATCACCGAGACAGCCCGGCCCAGCGTCTTACGGGCCCTGCGGCCCGACCGTAGTGGCTCGCCCCGGAAGAGCACCTCGCCGCTGGTAGCGCGCTGTAGGCCAACCATCACCCGGGCCAGGGTGGTCTTGCCACAGCCGGACTCGCCGACAATGCCGATGGTCTCCCCGCGCCGGATCTCCAGGTCGACGCCCTGTACCGCCTGGACCCGGTCGGGCCGGAACAGTGAGCCGGTTCGGGCCTTGTGCACGACGTGGACGTCGCGCAGCTCGAGTACAGGCACGGTCGCGTCCGTCTCCGGCGACACCGAGGTCATCGGGCCATCTCCAGTTCCTCACGTTCAGGGGTGGTCGCGTAGCGGTGTGACGTCCCCTCGATTTGCCGCAGCGTGGGCTTGACGTCCCGTCCGACCTCGGGGTGGGAGGACCGCGGGGCGAAGCGGTCCCCGGTCAGGAAGTCGGCCGGAGAGGGGACCACGCCAGGCACTTGGTGCAGACGCGCGGCGCCCTGTTCGACCGACAGAACGGCGCCGAGCAGACCCCGGGTGTACTCGTGGCGGGGGTCGGTGAGCAACTCGGTAGTGGTGCCCGACTCGACCACCTGGCCGGCATACATCACCGTGATCCGGTGGGCCAGCTGGGCCACCAGGGCCAAGTCGTGGCTGACGAAGACCATGGCGAAGCCGAGCTCCCGTCGGAGCTGGTTGAGCAGGTCGACGACCTGCTGCTGCACGGTGACGTCCAGGGCGGTGGTGGGTTCGTCGGCCATGACCAGCCTCGGGTTCCGGGTCAGCGCCATGGCAATCAACACGCGTTGTCGCTGTCCGCCGGAGAGCTCGTGCGGGTAGCTCTTCAGCGTCCGGGCCGGGTCGAGACCTACGAGGTCGAGGAGGTCCGGAGCGCTGCGCTGGCCTCCGCGTTTGGTCAGCTGCGCCAGCTGGGAGCGGATCAACATGGAGGGGTTCAGTGAGCTGAGGGCGTCCTGGTAGATCATGGCGATCTCGTGGCCACGCAGGCTGTTGTGCTGCTGCGGGGACATGGTGAGCACGTCCCGGCCGTCGAAGAGGATCTGCCCATGCAGCCGCGCGGTCTTGGGCAGGAGACCCATCACCGCCATCGAGGTGATGGACTTCCCGCAACCGGACTCGCCGACCAGTCCCATGGTCTCACCGGGCCGCACGTCGAAGGAGACATTATCGACGATGTCGACGTCGCCGTGGGCCTCGGGAAAGGCGATCGAAAGGTTGCGCACCTGCAGGATCGGGGCAGCGTCCCCGGTGTAGACGAGCCGGTCGGAGCGCCGAAGCTCGGCCTCGCGCAGCTCCGCCAGGCGGTCCCTAAGCGCGATCCCACCGTCGGCCAGGACAAGGCCGTCGGATCGGACGAGATCGTCCTCCTCTGCCTGGCTGACGTCCGCGGCCTGGTCCGACGGGGTGAAAGGCTCGGCGACCGGGCTGTCGACTGCCGTCGACCGGGCGACCTCGTCCTGCACCTGTATCTTGCGGCGCAGCCGCGGGCTGATCATGGCGTCGGTCAGGCCTTCGGAGAGGACGTTGAGGCAGAGCACGGTGATCAAGATCATGAGACCGGGAAAGAACGTCGGCCACCAGTACCCAGACAGCAAGAGCGCCTTACCGTCGGACAGGACGTTGCCCCAGGACGGGTCGGGGGGCCGGACTCCAGCGTTGATGAACGACAGCGACGCCTCGAACACGATGGCGTCAGCGACGAGCACAGTGGCGAAGACCAAGATGGGCGCGATGCAGTTCCGGGCCACATGACGGGTGAGGATCCATACGGTGCTGGCGCCCATGACCTGCGACGAGGCCACATAGTCCTCACCGAACTGAGCCAGCACGTTGGCCCGGACGACTCGGGTCAGCTGCGGGGTGTAGAGGAACGCGATCGCACCGATCAGAATCGGCAACGAGCTGCCGAACACGGCGACGAACACCGCGGCCAAGGCGATTCCGGGGAAGGACATGATGATGTCCAGGAGTCGCATGAGGACTTCGGCAACCCACCGGTGGGCGGTGGCGGCGACCGAGCCGAGCACCGCCGCCGCGACCAGGGCGACAGCGGTGGCGCCCAGCCCGATGAGCAACGACGAGCGTGCGCCGAAGGCGACCCGGGCGAAGATGTCGCGCCCGATGGCGTCGCTGCCGAACAGATGGCCACCACCAGGGGGCTGGACCGGCGTGCCGCTGGCCAGGGGATCGCCGGCCAGCGGGGCCAGGACGGCCAGCAGGCAGACGAGGGCGACCACGACAAGCGCGATCTTCGAGCCGATGGGCAGTGCTCTTAGACGCAGCCCTGGCTCGCTGAGCCGTTCGGTGAGTGAGCGACGCATATCTCACACGCTCCTGATCCTGGGGTTGACCAGCACGTAGAGCAGGTCAACCACGACATTGACCACGATGAAGGCCAGCGCGACAGTCAAGGTGACACCTTGAATGAGGTTCACGTCGTTGCGCGTGACACCGTCGAGGATGAGCTGCCCCATCGCTTGGATGTTGAAGATGATCTCGATGATGACCGCGCCACCGATGAGGTACCCGAACCGCAGCCCGAGCACCGTGATCGGCGTGATCAACGCGTTTCGCAGCACGTTGCGCCCCACCACCACATGCTTTGGTATGCCGGCACCGATCGCGGTGCGGACGTAGTCGCGGTCCAGCTCCTCCACCATCGCGGTACGCACGACCCGGGTGAGTGACCCAGCCACCGGAACCGCCAACGCGACCGCCGGTAAGAACACGTTGTTCAGGTAGACCGCCGGCGCTTCGGTGAACGGCACCCAGACCGCGACCAGCGCCGGGAAGATGCCCGCGCCGCCGGGGATGTCACCCAGCCACTGGATGAGCAGGATCGCCAACCAGAACGACGGTGTCGCGAGCGCTGCGATCGACACGACTCGAATCAGCTGGTCCGGCCACTGGTCCCGGAACAGCGCAGCCACCACCCCGAACACGGCCGCAAGCACGACCGCGATCAGCAAACCCAGCAGGGTCAGCTGCAACGTGATAGGGAAGGCGTTCGCCACCAGGCTGGTGACCTGGACGTTCCCGCTCGAGGTGCCGAGGTCCCCGTGGAACATGCCACCAAGAAAGTGGACGTAGCGCAGGAGCAGCGGATCGTCCAGACCGTACTGCTCTCGGTACTGCTGCAGGGCCTGCGGCGAGGCGGACTCGCCCAGAGCCAGTCGCGCGGGATCCACCGGCGAGAACGACATGATAAAGAAGACGAGGAACGTGACTCCCAGAAGCATGACAGGCAGAGCCAGAAGTCGCCGGCCGACCAGCCGGATCAGAGTGTTCATAGGGGCAGTCCTTGCGACGGGCTTCCGGGGGCCCGGGTGACAGCAGCCATCCAGGCCGGTCTGGTCATTTCGTTGAGGCCACGTTCAGGAAGCTCAGACCAGTCAGCGAGATCGGCTTGAAGTCGACCAAGGTCTGAGCGTTCCAGGCGGTCGGGGCCTTGCGGTGGAAGAGCGGGTAGAGCGGCACCTGTTCGGAGACTAGGTCGAACGCCTGGTGCCACTGGTCCTTCTGGGCCGAGCCCGTCTCGCGAACGGCCTTGTCGAGGACCTGCTGCAGCTGGGTGTAGGGGGTCTGTCCCTTCCAGTGCATTCGCAGGTCGGTCCAGGTGTCGTTGGCGTACCACCACCGCATCAGCAGGTCAGCGTCGTTGCCGAACACCGAAGGGTCCCCGGGCGCGATCACCAGATCGTAGGCGTCCGCCTTGCCGTCAATCGTGGTGTAGACGTCAGCCGACTTCTTCTGCATGAAGTCCACCGACAGCCCGATCGCTTCCAGACTCTCCTTCATGATCGGCGTGGCCTTCTTGACCCAGTCGTGGTCCGTGCACAGCATCCGGATCCGGGTCAGGCCGGTCTCCGCGAGGAGACTCTTGGCCTTCGCAGCGTCCAAGGCGTAGACCATCGACGCCTTGTGATACGCCGGATGGTCTTCCGGCACGAAGCATGTCGCTGCGGTGGCGTTGCCGAGCAGGGCGGTCTTGATGACCTTCTCCATGTCGATCGCGTAGAGCACCGCCTGGCGGTTCTTGACGTCGTCGAACGGCTTCGAACCGCAGTTGAACATCGCGAAGAGCAGACCGAAGCCCTGCACCGACTCAACGGTGCTCGAGGCCTTGATCGAGTCGATGGACAGATAAGGCACCGAGTCGATCGCCTGTACGGCCTGGGACTGCAGCCCGTTCGTCCGGGTGGACTCGTCCGGGAGGATCTTCCACTCCATGACCTTGGCCAGTGCGGGCCGCGGGCCCCTGTAGCCCTCGAACCGCTCGAACCGGATGGTCTTCGAGGCTGCCCCGTTGTCGGTCATCTTGTACGGCCCGGTACCGACGGGCTTCGCGTCGAACGCCTTGCGGTCGGCCTCTGCAGCCTTCTTCGGCACGATCTTGACCACGGCCAGCCGCTCGTTGACCAGGGAGTAGGGATACTTCAGCGTGACCGTGACCGTCTTGTCGTCCTTCTTGCTCACCTTGGCGACGAAGGCGATGAAGGACGCGTACAACGACTTGTTGGCCGGGTCGAGTACCCGGTCGAAGCTGAAGGTCACGTCGTCCACGGTGACCGGCGAACCGTCGTGGAACGTGGCGCCGTCGCGCAGCGTCACCTCGTAGGTCGTCGGATCGACCTGCTTGGGCAACTCCTTACCTAGAGCCGCGTAGACCTCACGGCCCGGCGTGGGCATAACCTCGGTCAGCCCCTCCATGGTGTGCCAGTTGGCGGCGACCGTCAGCGCTGCACTGGTGGTCATGGGGTCGAACCCGTTGGTCCCCAGCTCGTAGGAGATCCCGGCGGTGATCGTGCCGTCCTTCGCCGCCGTCCCCGCAGTTGCCGATCCTGCTGGGCGCTTGTTCGGGTTCTCCCCGCCGCATGCGCTGACCGATCCCGCTATGGCGGCAGCAGCACTGAGCGTGCCGACCAGCCCGAGAAAGCCGCGCCGGGTCGTGGTCGGGGTCTGAATCTGCGAGATAGCAGGCATGTCATCCTCTCAGAAGACATCTGATGTCTGATGTCTGATGTGCCACTATAGGGTGTCCTCCAAAGGAGGTCAACTTGGCAAAGCACCTAAGGCCCGGAGCAGCATCCGCCGCCCAGGAGTCCATCAAGGAGTACCTGCTCGAGCACCGGCTGAGGCCAGGCGACCCGCTTCCGAGTGAGTCCGTGCTCTGTGAGCAGCTCGGGGTCAGCCGGTCCAGCGTGCGGGAGGCAATCCGAACGCTCAGCGCGTTGGACATCGTGGAGGTCCGGCACGGAACCGGCACCTTCGTGGGCAACCTGTCCCTTGATCCCCTCGTCAACGGGCTGGCCTTCCGGGGGGTGCTCACGCCCGGCGAGGACTACGAGGCGCTGCGAGAGGTCGTCGAGATCCGCACTGCGCTCGATCTAGGAGTCGCCGAACCGCTGGTGGCTGCCGTGCAGGGAACAGTCACCGCTGGTCTTCACGAGCTCGTGGCCCAGATGGTCAAACTCAGCGAACGTGGCGAGGCCTTCACCGCGCAGGACCGGGCCTTCCATGTCGCCTTGCTGGCCAAGCTCCCGAACCGACTGCTCGGCCAGATGGTGGAAGCTCTCTGGGAAGTCCATACGCGTGTCCTGCCCCGGCTCGGAGTTCCCACTCCCGCCGACATCGTGGAGACCGCCGCGGCGCACGGCGACATGCTGCGCGCCGCGGAGCGCGGCGACCTCGGCGGGTACCGGACCGCGGTGATCCGCCACTACCGGCCGCTGCTGCGGGTGCTCGACGCATCGGCCGTCGAGGGACCGGCGTAACACGGAGTCAGGTCGGCCGGTCTGACCCGGACAGGTCCGGACCGGCTGGCCATATTCCGGCTGGGCGCCACAACAGGGCCTCAAATCGGACAGCAGCCAGTCGGATGGGACGTCCGCCTTGACCCGCTCATCTCAGTTGGGGAAGCCTCCGACGCCCCACCGAGGTGGCGACATACGATAGTCGAAAGGCCCTCACACGCGGCCTGCACGCCCCACGAATCTGGTGATCTCCAGCCATGCCCACCCCGACGCCCACGAGCACGCCGATCGAGCGGCTCGACCGTGTCGTCATCCGGTTCGCCGGCGACTCCGGCGACGGGATGCAGCTGACCGGCGACCGGTTCACCACCGACTCGGCAATCCTGGGCAACGACCTCTCGACCCTGCCGAACTTCCCCGCGGAGATCCGTGCTCCGCAGGGGACGTTGCCAGGCGTGTCCAGCTTCCAGCTGCACTTCGCCGACCATGACGTGCTCACCCCCGGTGACGACCCCGACGTCCTCGTGGCGATGAACCCCGCGGCGCTCAAGGCCAACCTCGCCGACCTGCCGCGCGGGGCCACGATCATCGTCAACACCGACGAGTTCAGTAGGCGCAACCTCGGCAAGGTCGGCTATGTCACCTCCCCCGTCGACGACGGGACGCTCGAGAGCTACCACGTTCATGCGGTGGCCCTGACCTCGATCACCGTTCAGGCGCTCGCGGAGTTCGACCTGACCCGCAAAGACAAGGAACGCGCGAAGAACATGTTCGCGCTCGGCCTGCTGTCCTGGCTCTATACCCGTCCGATCGCGACCACCGAGCGGTTCCTGACGTCGAAGTTCGGCTCGAAGCCGACCCTGCTCGCGGCCAACCTGGCAGCTCTGCGCGCCGGGTTCAGCTACGGCGAGACGACGGAGGACTTCGCGCACCGCTACGAGGTCGGCCCGGCACCGATGAAGGCCGGGCTCTACCGCAACATCACGGGCAACGTCGCGCTCTCCTACGGCCTGGTCGCGGCGGCGCACCGCAGTGGGCTGCCGATCGTCCTCGGGTCCTACCCGATCACCCCGGCCTCCGACATCCTCCACACCCTCGCGGGGCTCAAACGGTTCGGGGTCACCACCATGCAGGCCGAGGACGAGATCGCCGGCGTGGGTGCCGCGCTCGGAGCGGCGTTCGGTGGGGCCATCGGGGTGACGACGACATCGGGTCCGGGGCTGGCCCTCAAGGCCGAGACGATCGGGCTCGCCGTCTCGCTCGAGCTGCCCCTGGTCATCTGCGATATCCAACGCGGGGGGCCGTCGACCGGCCTGCCGACCAAGACCGAGCAGGCCGACCTGCTGCAGGCGATGTTCGGGCGCAACGGTGAGTCGCCGGTCGCCATCGTCGCGCCGCAGTCACCGGCCGACTGCTTCGACATCGCGATCGAGGCCGTCCGCATCGCGACCACCCACCTCACCCCGGTGATCGTTCTGTCTGACGGCTATCTCGCCAACGGCTCCGAACCGTGGTCGGTCCCCGACGTCGACACCCTGCCCGACCTCCATGTCGAGTTTGCGACCGAGCCCAACGCCGTTGACGGAAAAGGTGATCCGGTCTTCCACCCCTACCTGCGCAACCCGGAGACACTCGCCCGGCCGTGGGCCGTCCCCGGCACTCCGGGGCTCGAACACCGGGTCGGGGGCATCGAGAAGGCCAACGTGACGGGCAACATCTCCTACGACCCCGACAACCACGACCTGATGACCCGCCTGCGCGCTGCCAAGATCGACGGGATCACGGTGCCCGACCTCGAGGTCGACGACCCCGACGGCGACGGCGAGGTCCTCGTCGTCGGGTGGGGCTCGACCTACGGACCGATAGCCGCCGCCGTCAGAGCCCTTCGGAGCCAAGGCATCCCGGTGGCTCAAGCCCACCTGCGTCACCTCAACCCGTTCCCGTCCAACACCGGCGAGGTACTGGCGGCATACCGGCGGGTGGTCGTCCCTGAGATGAACCTCGGCCAGCTCGCGATGCTGTTGCGAGCCAAGTACCTCGTGGACGTCCAGTCGCACACAGCGGTCCGAGGCCTCCCATTCCGGGCCAGCGAGCTCGAGGACGTCATCCAGAAAGCAGTCACCGAATGAGCATCGACCTGGGTATGCCTGCCTCATCACCACACGGCTTGGTAGGCGTACCAACGCTACCCGAAGGCAGTACCCCGCAGACCAAGAAGGACTTCACGTCCGACCAGGAGGTTCGCTGGTGTCCGGGGTGCGGTGACTACGCCATCCTCGCAGCGGTCCAGGGGTTCCTGCCCGAGCTCGGGCTGCGACGCGAGAACGTCGTCTTCGTGTCGGGGATCGGCTGCTCGTCACGGTTCCCCTACTACCTCGACACCTATGGCGTGCACTCCATCCACGGTCGTGCACCCGCCATCGCCACCGGCCTGGCAACCTCGCGACCCGACCTGTCGGTCTTCGTCGTGACCGGCGACGGCGATGCGTTGTCCATCGGTGGCAACCACCTCATCCACGCCCTGCGCCGCAACGTCAACCTGACAATCCTGTTGTTCAACAACCAGATCTACGGACTCACCAAGGGTCAGTACTCCCCCACGTCGCGCGTCGGGCTCGTCACGAAGTCGACGCCGTTCGGGTCGGTCGACAGGCCCTTCAACCCGGTCAGTCTGGCGCTGGGCGCCGAAGCGACCTTCGTCGCGCGCACAATGGACTCCGACCGCGCACACCTGACCGAGGTGCTGCGCGCCGCGACAGCGCACCGGGGTACCTCGCTCGTCGAGATCTACCAGAACTGCCCGATTTTCAACGACGGCGTCTTCGACGTCCTCAAGGACCACACGCAGGCGCAGGCCCGGATCATGCACCTGGTCGACGGCCAGGAGGTGGCGGCCGGAGACACCGTCGTCGTCCGGGGTGACGACGGTGCGTTGGTCGTGCTGCCCCGCGACGAGGCCGACCCTGCCCGCATCGTGCGACACGACGTGCACGCCGACGACCCGTCGCTCGCGTTCGCCCTCTCCCGGTTGGACGACCCGTCGATGACCCATGTGCCGATGGGCATCTTCCGTGACGTCGACCGGTCCACCTACGACGACCTCGTCCGGGCCCAGGTCGACGGCACGGTCATCGGGGCCGGCGGTCCTGCGACCGACGACGACCTCGCCGCACTGCTCGCGGGCCGAGACTCCTGGCACGTGGGGGCGTGAGCGGGGTTCCAGAGTCGCTGTCCTCGACTGCCGGGACCCCGACCTCCCGGACCCCGACCTCCGGACCCCCGTCCGGACCGACCGACGGCACCGACGAGCGCCGAGGAGCCCTGTTCGGCTTCTCGGCATACCTGCTCTGGGGCTTGTTTCCCCTCTACTTCTACGCCTTGGCTCCCGCTGGGGCGTGGGAGATCCTCGCGCACCGGATCATGTGGACCTTGGTTCTCTGTCTGCTGGTGCTCACGGTCCGACGCGACTGGACGTGGGTACGTCCGCTGCTCAAGCGCCGCCGGTTCGTGCTCGGCATCGGGTTCGCGGCTGTTGTGCTGGCCGTCAACTGGACGGTGTATGTGGCTGCGGTCGGCTCCGGGCACGTCACCGAGGCGGCACTCGGCTACTTCCTCAACCCCATCGTCACCGTGGGGCTGGGCGTCCTCGTCCTGGGTGAGCGGCTGCGGCCGCTCCAGTGGGTTGCGGTGGGCGTCGGTCTGGCGGCGGCGGTCTTCCTGACGGTGACCGGCGGGACGTTCCCGTGGATCGCGTTGTCGCTGGCGTTCAGCTTCGCGCTCTACGGCTTGTCCAAGAAGCACCTCGGCGCTACCCTGCCGGCGCTGCACGGCCTCACCGTCGAGTCGGCGATCCTCACCCCGGTGGCCGTGGGTTTGGTTCTGTGGCTGGGCATCTCGGGGAACCAGACGTTCACCACCGGGGCTCCGTGGCACCCCACCCTTCTCGTGCTGTCCGGTGTCGTCACGGCCGTCCCCCTGCTGCTCTTCGCCGCCGCCGCGAGACGGGTGCCGCTGGTCACCATCGGGCTGTTGCAGTTCGTCACCCCCGTCATGCAGCTGTTGTGCGGAGTGGTCTTGCTGGGCGAGCACATGACCAGTGAGCGGTGGGTCGGGTTCGGGATCGTCTGGCTCGCGCTCGTCCTGCTCACCATCGACTCGCTGGTCAGCACCCGACGGCGACAGGGGCGCGAGCATGCAATCGCTGGCCTCTCGTCCGGCGTAGCCTGCGACCCGGCCCCCTGATCGGCCGAAGGACCGGGCGATTGCCGAACGCAACATCCGACCGCGTGGTCGACAGTTGTGGCCGAACGGCCGGTTTCGCCGCAACGAGCGACCGCGTGGTCGACAGTTGCGGCCGATGAGCTAGGAGAGCGAGTAGGTCTGTCCGGCCCTGGCCATCTCGGCCAGCTCGGGCGGCAGGTCGTCGCCGGCCGCGAGCAGCTGCGGCAGTGTCCCGGGCTCGAGGGTGAGCGCCCGGAACGCGTCGGATGCCGTCACGTGGTGGTCGGGACGATGGACCACGACGATCTCGTCGTCCGCCCGGATCGTGCCCGGTGTGACAACGGACAGGTATGCCCCGGACCTGCCGGCCCGTGTGAAGGTCTTGAGCCAGCCCTTGACGGCCATGTGCTCGCGGAACCGGCCACACGGGATGCGCGGCCCGCTCACCTGAAGGACCACCTCGGGTCCGACCCGCCATCGTTCACCGATGACGGCGTCGGAGACGACCAGGTCGCGCGTCGTCAGGTTCTCCCCGAACATGCCGTTCGGAAGCTCCCGGCCCAGCAGCCGTCCCCACTCGTCCAGCTCCTCGCGAGCGAATGCATACACCGCCTGACCGTCGCCGCCGTGGTGCCGGTGGTCGCCGATCTCGTCACCCACGAGGCCGCTCCCGAGCCCGTGCGCACGGCTTCCGGGGTCGCGGACCTCGACCGTCCCGTCGTGCGGGTGCTTGTCGATCGCGGTCGGCAGCAGCTTCGGGTTGGTGCGTGCTGTCAGCCGGCCCAGGTTGACGGTCAACAGTGTGGGGCTCATGGTGTCACCGGGCGTCAGCCGAGCCGGTCGACGACCGAGGTGACCAGCGCGGTGAGCGCCGTCTTCGCGTCCGACTCCGGCAGTCCGCCGAGCAGCGCGACGGCCTCTGCTCCGACGGCCCTGGTCCGTTCGCGGGCCTGTTCGAGGGCCGCGTTGGTCCGCAGCAGGTCGAGGGCCTCGGTCAGTCGGGCGTCGTCACGCAGGTCGCCGCCGAGCAGCTCGCGCAACCGAGCATCGCGCGGGTCGGTCCCGGCTCGTGCGTAAAGGACTGCCAGGGTGGCCACCCCCTCGCGCAGGTCGGTGCCCGGGGTCTTGCCGGTCTCCGTCCCGTCGGAGGAGATGTCGATGAGGTCGTCCGCCATCTGGAAGGCGACGCCGAGCCGTTCGCCGAAGGCCGTGATGACGTCGACGGTCTCGGCGGAGCAGCCGGAGAACATGGCGCCATAGCGCGCGGACGTTGCGATCAGGGCACCGGCCTTGTCGGCAAGAACGCCGAGGTAGTACTCGACCGGGTCGACCCCGGGCGGGCTCGGACGGTCATCGCGGATCTGACCCGCACACAGGCGTACGAACGTGCGCGCCTGGATGAGGACCGCCTCGGCACCCAGCCCGGCCACCAGCTCGGACGCCTTGCCGAACAACAGGTCACCGATGAGGATCGCCGTGGAGTTGTCGTACTTCGCGTTGGCGCTCGGAACGCCCCTTCGTACGTCTGCCTCGTCCATCACGTCGTCGTGGTAAAGCGAGGCGAGGTGGGTCAGCTCGCAACCGGCGGCTGCCGCGACGACGTCGGGGTTGGGGCCGGTGCCCAGCTCCGCGGCCAGCAGGGTGAGCAACGGGCGAACCCGTTTGCCACCCGCGTCGAACAGGTGCGCGGACGCGTCGGCGATCAAGGGGTCGTCGTAGTCGACGGTCGCGGTGATGAGCTCGTCGACCTTGGCGAGACCGTCCTGCAGCCGCGTCGACAGGCCCACCGAGATGCCCGGGATCGCGAGGACGGGCGGCGTGGTACTCATACCACCAGTGTCTCAGGGTCGGTCGAACGCGAAGGCTTCACCGCAGGAACTGAGCCGCGTTCTGGGCTAGCAGCAGCAGCGACGCCGGGGCGACACCGAGAACGAGGGTGAGCACGGCGCCGATCCCGATCGAGATCTTGGTCATCGCCGAAGGGGTGACCACCCCGACCGAACCGGAGGACGCCTCGCTGAAGTACATCAGCACGATGACCCGCACATAGACGAACACGGTGGTGGCGCTGCAGATCAGACCGACGATGACCATGACCGTCCCCGCAGTACCGGAGCGAAGGGCCGGCTCGAAGACCGCGAACTTCGCGGTGAAACCCGAGGTCAGCGGTATGCCGGCGAAGGCCAGGAGCAGAAAGGCGAAGACTCCCGCGGTGAGGGGATGGCTTCGGCCGAGACCGGCCCACTGGGTCAGTCGGGTGGCCTCCGACGCGTTGTCCTTGTCGCGAACCAGCCCGACGATCCCGAACGCGGCTATCGTCATCAAGCCGTAGCAGACGAGGTAGAACATCACACCGCTGACACCGGCCCGGTCGAACGCGAGCACGCCGACGAGAATGAACCCGGCGTGCGCGATAGACGAGTACGCCAACATCCGCTTGATGTCCGTCTGGGTGACCGACAGAACGGCGCCGACGATCATGGTGAGGATCGCGACCGCGCTGACGGCCGGCGCCCAGTCCCATCGATCGGACTCGATGCCGACGTAGACGAACCGCAGGATCGCGCCGAACGCCGCCAGCTTGGTGGCCGAAGCCATCCAGCCCGTGACGGGAGTCGGAGCACCCTCGTATGCGTCGGGTACCCACGCGTGGAACGGGGCGGCACCGATCTTGAAGAGCAGGCCGACGGCGACAAGCAGGATGCCGGGGACGAGCAGACCGTTGAGCTCTGTGCCACCGGTCGGGATGGCTTGGGCGATGTCCGGCAGATAGACCGAGCCCGAGTACCCGAACAGTAGCGCCGTACCGAAGAGGAAGAAGGCGGACGAGAAGGCGCCCAGCAGGAAGTACTTGAGGGATGCCTCCTGCGAGAGCAGCCGACGGCGTCGAGCCAGTCCCGTGAGGATATAGAGCGGGAGCGACAGGACCTCGAGAGCGATGAACATCGTGAGCAGGTCGCCGGCGGCCGGGAAGAGCATCATGCCCCCGACGGCGAACAGGGCAAGGGGGAAGACCTCGGAGGTCATCATCCCGGCACGCATGGCCTGGGCCTCCTGGGCGGAGCCCGGGACCGCCGAACCCATGGGGGTGAACGCGTCGGCGCCCACGCCGCCGAGCCGTTCGGCCATGGTGAGGATGCCCATGAAGGACAGCAGGAGCACCGCACCCTGCAGGAACAGAGCCGGGCCGTCGATGACGACGGCACCCTTCACGGCTCCTCCCACGCCAACAATCCCGGCCGTCGCGGTCTGGTGGTTCACCGCGACCAGGACGACGGCAAGGAAGGCGCCGAGCATCGCCGCGTGGGCGAGCCCGACCTGCAGGGCATATCGACGTCGACGGGGAGCGAAGGCCTCGACCAGCACGCCGACGACCGCGGCCCCGAACACGATGAGCATCGGGAGTACCGCCGCGTAGTCGATGCTGGCCTGCGTGAACACGGCAGGTGCCACGGCAGTCACTTCGCGCTCCCTTCGGCGACGCTCACGGGGACGACCGGCGCAGGGTCGGTGACGCCGACATACTTCAGAGTCACCGACACAGCGGGGTTGATGATGTCGAGGGCGGGCTTGGGATAAAAGCCCAGGACCAGGAACAGAGCAATCAGCGGTGTCACGACCCACTTCTCACGGCCGCTGAGGTCGGAGGTGCCCGCGGCAGACTCCGGCGGTGGTCCCGTCATCATCCGCTTGTACATCAACAAGATGTAGAGGGCTGCGAGGATGATCCCGATCGTCGCGAGCACCGCCGGCACGGGATAGCGCTGGAACGTCCCCACCAGGGTGAGGAACTCCGCGACGAACGCTCCGAGCCCAGGAAGGGCCAGGCCGGACAGACCCGCGACGAGCCACGCACCGGCAAGCAACGGTGTGACCCGCTGCCACCCGCCGAAGTCGGCGATTTTCTTGCTGCCACGGCGTTTGACGAGCATCCCGGCGAACAGGAACAGTGCAGCCGTGGTGAACCCGTGGTTGACCATGTAGAGCGTCGACCCGGCAAATCCGGTGGTCGTCATGGCGAAGATGCCGAGGACGATGAAGCCGAAGTGGCTGATCGAGGTATAGGCGATCAGCCGCATCACATCGGTCTGCCCGATCGCCAGCAGCGCCCCGTAGAGCACGGAGATCACCGCGAGCGCGATGACGACGGGGGTGGCCCACTTGCTGGCCTCGGGGAACAGCTGCAGGCAGAACCGGATCATCCCGTAGGTGCCGACCTTGTCGAGCACGCCCACCAGCAGGGTGGCTGTGGCTGGGGTCGACTCGGTCGCAGCGTCGGGCAGCCAGGTGTGGAAGGGCACCATCGGCGCTTTGACCATGAACGCGAAGAAGAACCCGAGGAAGAGCAGCCGACCCGTGGTCGGGTCGAGCGCCAACCCGGTGAGCTTCTCGACGAGGAACCCGTCCGACCCGCCGGGTCCCTGCGTGTAAAGGCCGATGACAGACGCCAGCATGATCAGACCGCCGACGAGCGAGAAGATGAGGAACTTCACCGCGGCATACTGCCGGCGAGGGCCGCCGTACTGCCCGATCAGGAAGTAGACCGGGATGAGCATGGCCTCGAAGAACACGTAGAACAGAAAGACGTCGGTCGCCGCGAAAACGCCCACCATGAACGTCTCGAGGACGAGCATGAGGGCGAAGTAGTTCTTCTCACCGCCATCGCCGGCGGGCAGGTCGTGCCAGGCGGCGATCAGGCAGATCGGCGTGAGCGCCAGTGCCATGAGGATCAGCGCGAGCGCGATCCCGTCGACGCCGAGTGCGTAGCTCACCCCGAACTGTGGGATCCAGGAGTGCTGCTCGGCCAACTTGAACTGTCCGGTGGAGCTCTGCCCGACGTAGGCGACGGTCGCGGCAACGCCGAGGACGAGCGTGACCAGCGAAAAGCCGAGGGCCACCTGCTTGGCACGCGCCGCCGCTCCGGTCGGGAGCAGCCAGACGACGACGGCCCCGATCAGGGGAACCGCGCCGAGGACGGTGAGCCAGGGGAACTGGTTCATCCCTGCATCACCCACAGGACGCCGAGCAGGACGACCACGCCGGCCAAGAAGGTCAGCGCGTAGGAGCGGGCATACCCGTTCTGCAGCCGTCGCCATCGACTCGACAGCCCGCCGACCAGCCGTGCGAGGCCGGTCGCCGCTCCGTCGACGCCCGCGCTGTCGGCGAAGACGAGCGAGCGGGTCAGGTGGATGCCCGGGCGCATCAGCAGCCCTTCGTTGACCTCGTCCTGATAGAGGTCGTTGCGAGCCGCCTGGGTGAACAGACTGCCGACCGCAGCGGTCTGCGGCACCTCATCGCGCAGGTAGCGCATCCACGCGAGACCTGCGCCGGCGGCGACCAGCACCAGGGTGAGCACGGTAATCGCGACCGGAGCCAGCACCGGGTGCTCGTCCTCGAGGGACCCGACGACCGGTTCGAGCCAGCTCTGGATGACACCGGTGGGGACGAGGACTGCGCCGAGCGCGGCCGAGCCGATGGCGAGGATCATCATCGGCACGGTCATCGTCAACGGCGACTCGTGCGGGTGCACATCCTCTGTCCAGCGCTTCTTTCCCAGGAAAGTCATGAAGAACAGCCTCGACATGTAGAACGCCGTGATTCCCGCGCCGAGCATCGCGGCCAGCCCGAAGATCCATGGGCGGACGCCTTCCCCCACGAACGCCGCCTCGATGATCTTGTCCTTGGTCCAGTAGCCAGACAGCAAAGGAAAGCCGATGATGGCCGCCCATCCGAACGCGAACGTCACAGCGGTGATCCGCATCGCGAACCACAGCGCCCCGAACCGTCGCATGTTCACCTGGTCGTTCATCCCGTGCATCACGGACCCGGCACCGAGGAACAGCCCGGCCTTGAAGAAGCCGTGGGTCAGCAGGTGGGCGATCGCGAAGACATATCCCACCGGCCCGAGACCAGCGGCGAGCATCATGTAGCCGATCTGGCTGATCGTCGAAGCGGCGAGCGCCTTCTTGAGGTCGTCCTTGGCACAGCCGACGATGGCGCCGTAGAGCAGGGTGATGGCACCCACGATCACCACGAACAGCTGTGCGGTCGGCGCGGCGTTGAAGATCGCATGGCTGCGCACGACCAGGTAGACGCCGGCCGTGACCATGGTCGCGGCGTGGATCAGCGCCGAGACGGGTGTCGGGCCGGCCATGGCGTCACCGAGCCAGCTCTGCAGCGGGAACTGGGCCGACTTGCCGCAGGCACCGAGCAGCAGGAAGAGCCCCATTGCCGTCAGCGCGCCCTGGCTGGCCTGGCCGACCCCGGCGTTGACCGAGGCGAAGTCGACCTTGCCGAACTGGAAGAACATGATCATGATCGCGACGGACAGCCCGAGGTCACCGACGCGGTTGGCGACGAACGCCTTGTTGGCGGCTGTCGCATACGCCGGGTTGTAGTTCCAGAACCCGATGAGCAGCCACGAGGCCAGGCCAACGCCCTCCCATCCGACGTAGAGCAGCAGGTAGGAGTCGGCGATGACCAGCAGCAGCATCGACGCGACAAACAGGTTGAGGTAGGCGAAGAACCGGCGCTTGTCGGGGTCGTGGGCCATGTAGCCGAGTGAGTAGACGTGGATGAGCGACCCGACGAACGTGATGAGCAGCACGAACGACATCGACAGAGGGTCGATCAGCAGGCCGGCACTGAGCTGGAACTGCCCGACGGGCAGCCAGTCGAACAGGTGGACCCCCATCGCCCGGGCTTCGGCGCTACGCCCGACCATCGACAGCACCACGAGCAGGCCGACGAAGAACGACCCCCAGGACAGGAAGGTGGCGACCAACGGGCCGAACTTGTCCGTCCGGCGACCCCCGACCAGCAGGACGACAGCACCGAGCGCGGGCAGGGCAACGAGCAGCCACGCGTATGAGGTGATGCCGGTGGCAGCCGAAGCGGCCCCTTCGGCGTTGGGTAGGCCGGCCAGGGTCAGCACAGTCGGGTCCTCACAGCTTCAGGAGGTTGGCGTTGTCGACCGAGGCCGACCGGCGGGCACGGAAGATGGCCATGATGATGGCCAGGCCCACGACGACCTCGGCGGCGGCGACGACCATCACGAACAGGGCGATGACCTGTCCGTCGATCGTCCCCTGCACCCTGGCGAACGTGACGAAGGCGAGGTTCGTCGCGTTGAGCATCAGCTCGACGCCCATGAACGCGATGATCGCGTTGCGGCGCATCAGCACGGCGGCCGCCCCGATCGCGAACAGGATCGTGGCGAGGTAGATGTAGTGGACGAGGTTCACCGCGTCGACCCCTCCTCGATCTCGCTCTCGATGGCCTGCTCGACGGCGCTGTAGCGCCCCGGGGGGGAGACCTGGTCGCGCGACTTGAGCACGCGGGAGACGGACAGCTCGGTGGGCGTCCCGTCCGGAAGCAACGCTGGGGTGTCGACTGCGTTGTGACGTGCGTAGACACCCGGCGCCGGCAGGCCAGCGACGAACTGGTTCTCGCGGACCCGGCGCTGCGACCAGGCCTTCTGGGAGCGCTTCTCGCCGAACCGCTCACGGTGGGCCAGCACCATGGCCGCCATCGCGGCCGTGATGAGCAGGGCGGAGGTGAGCTCGAACGCCCAGACGTACTTGCCGAACACGAGGTTGGCGACCCCGCTGACGTTGCCGGGGTCGGCGTTGACGGCGTCGAGGAACTTCGGGGTCGGGAGTGTGATCGAGCCGAGCGCGAAGAACATCACCAGGGCCAGGCCCAGGGTGAGCACGGTCGCGGCCGCCTTCTGGCCGCGGATCGTCTCCACCAGCGAGTCGGAGGAGTCGACGCCGACCAGCATGAGCACGAACAGGAAGAACATCACCACGGCGCCCGTGTAGACGAAGATCTGGACGACGCCGAGGAACTCCGCCTGCTGCACGATGTAGAGGACGCCCAGGTTGACCATGACGAACGCCACGCACAAGGCGGCGTGGACCGCCTTGCGAGCAAACAGCAGCCCGAACGCGGCGATGACCATGAGCGGTGCGAGGATCCAGAAGATGACCGCCTCACCCGTGGACGTCACGGGGCACCCCCTGTCTGGGAGACCGGGGAGTTCACGGAGCCGGTCTGCAGGGCGCCACCGGCGTGCTTCGTCGGTGCGGGTCCACGCGTACCGGTGTTGCCAAGGCCGACGGCCTCTTCGGTGACGTCGCCGGCAGTGCCGTCCAGATCCTCGTTCTGACGACGGTGTGACAGGACCCATTCCTCCTGCTCCGCCGTCGAACGGGTCACCTTGCCCTGGTAGTAGTCCTGCTCCTCCATGCCGTCGACCATCGGGTGCGGCGCCGGCAGCATCCCGTCCTGGATCGGCCCGAGGAGCTGGTCCTTGGTGAAGATCAGGTCGGCGCGGTTGTTGTCGGCGAGCTCGTAGAAGTTCGTCATGGTCAGCGCGCGGGTCGGGCAGGCCTCGATGCAGTACCCGCAGAAGATGCATCGCAGGTAGTTGATCTGGTAGACGCGGCCGAACCGCTCACCCGGTGAGAACCGGCCGGTGCCGCCCTCGCTGTCGTCGTTGTCTGCGCCTTCGACGAGGATCGCGTCCGCGGGGCAGGCCCAGGCGCACAGCTCGCAGCCGATGCACTTCTCGAGGCCGTCCGGGTGCCGGTTCAGCTGGTGGCGGCCGTGGAACCGGGCCTCGGTGGGGCGCTTCACCTCGGGGTACTCCTCGGTGGCCACCTTGCGGAACATCGTGGCGAAGGTGACGCCGAACCCAGCGACCGGAGCCAAGAAACCCTTGAGAAAGCTCTCCTGCTCCTCCGGCGCACCAGCGCTGGTGCTGGGCGTGTTGACGTTGGTCCGAGGCGGGACTCGCTTGGCCGGGGGCGTCGCCGGAGCCGGCTGCTGCTCCGGGGTCTCCGGAACGTCAGCACCGCTCTGGCGCTCAGCCACGGGTGTCCTCCTCGATGGTGGTCGTGCTGCCGACGGGGACAGCCTTACGTGCCGGCTCTCTCAGGGTTTGACCGGGCAACGGCGGAACAGGGTATCCACCCGCGAACGGGTCCACCTCGCGGGGCGTGCCCGGCGAGCCTTCGGCGTCCTCCTCCTCGGCGCGACGGGTGTCGTAGACCCACGACACCGCGAGCGCCAGCACGGCGACGACGCCGACCGCGGCCAGGGTGACGGTGGGGAAGTTGCGCCCGGCGATGGACACGACCGAGTCGCCGAACCAGCCGTTCTGCGAGCCGCGGATAAACGACACGACAACGACCCAGACCAGCGTCACCGGGATGAGGAACTTCCAGCCGAAGCGCATGAACTGGTCATAGCGCACCCGGGGCAGCGATCCGCGCAGCCACACGAAGAAGAACATGAAGGACCACAGCTTGGCGGTGAACCAGAGCACGCCCCACCAGCCACCACTGAACATGTTGTCGTTGATCAGCGAGATCAGCGGGGGCGCCTGCCAGCCGCCCAGGAACATCGTCGTGGCCAGCGCCGCGACCGTGAACATGTTGATGTACTCACCGAGGTAGAACATGGCGAACCGCATCGAGCCGTACTCGGTGTGGAACCCGCCCGTCAGCTCGCCTTCGCCCTCGGCGAGGTCGAACGGGAGCCGGTTGGTCTCTCCGACCATGGTGATGATGTAGACGGCGAACGAGAAGAAGGCAGGTATGAGGTACCAGACCGACGACTGTCCAAAGACGATCTGCGAGGTGGACATCGAGCCGCTGTAGATGAACACGGCGACGAGCGACAGACCCATGGCGATCTCGTAGGAGATCACCTGAGCGGTGGCACGCAGGCCGCCGAGCAGCGGGTAGGTCGAGCCGGACGACCAGCCGGCCAGGATGATCCCGTAGACGCCGACGGAGGCGACGGCCAGCACCAGCAGCACCGCGACCGGGAAGTCGGCGAGCTGCAACGGCGTCATGGTGCCGAACATCGACGCCTTGTCACCCATCGGGATGATGGAGAACGACACGAACGCCATGGTGGCGGCCAGGATCGGCGCCAGGGTGAAGATGAGCTTGTCGGCAGCTGCCGGGGTGACGTCCTCCTTGAGCATCGACTTCAAACCGTCGGCAAGGGTCTGCAACAGACCGAACGGCCCGGCGCGGTTGGGACCGGGGCGCTGCTGCATGCGACCGATGACGCGTCGCTCGAACCAGATCACCAGCAGCGTGCTGATCAGCAGGTAGACGAAGATCAGCAGAGCCTTGATCAGGGACAGCCACCACGGGGTCGTGGTGAAGTCGGTGCGGGGGTTGTCGACCATCGGCATCACGAGAGCCGGTATGCCGCCCGCCTGCACCAGCGCGCCGCTCATCATCACTGCCACCCACCTTCCAGATCATGCTTTCGGTCGAGGGCGATGGCGTCCGCGTCGGCGTCGGCCACGCCCACCGATACCCGGGCACCGGACTCGGCACCCAGCATGCTCCGCACCGCGCAACCGATGCTGTTGGTCGGCAACCAGACGACGCCGTCGACGAGGTGCGGAGTGAGGAGCATCGGGAGCGTGACCGACCCGTGCTCGGTGGACACCGTGACGAGGTCGCCGTCGGCGGCGCCGACGCGCTCGGCGTCGGCGATGTTGAGGCGGGCGACAGCGCGAGGAGCCGTGCCGGCCAGGAACGGCTCGCCGTCCTGCAGTCGGCCGGCGTCGAGCAGGCTGGCCCAGGTCGCGAGCAGGAAGGCGCCGCCCGCACCGGGTCCGGGGGTGTCGGGGGCGGCGTCGGGGGGGGCGTCGGGGTTGGCGTCGGTCGGCTCCGTGACGTCGTAGGTCCCCGTCCAGGCGCCGAGCCGCTGGAACTGCTCGTGCACCTGCTCCTGGGTCCGGGTCTCGAGGAAGCTCCCGAGCTCGGCAGCCAGCATGTCGAGAACCCGGTGGTCGCTCATCGCGTTGGTGGCGAGAGCGTCATGGAACGGGCGTACGCGGCCCTCCCAGTTCACGAACGCACCGACCTTCTCGGCGTGTGGGGCCACCGGGAGCACCACGTCGGCGATCTCGGTCACGGCCGACCGCCGGACCTCGAGGGAGACGACAAACGTCTTGGCGAGCGCTTCCTCGACATCGAGGCTCGCGAGGTCGGCTGGGTCGACGCCGCCGACCACGAGCGCGTCGATCTCGCCCTCGCAGGCGGCCCGCAGGATCCCGGCCGTGTCTCGAGCGGGGGTGTCGGGCAGACCGACGACGTCCCAGGCCTCGGCGACCTCGGCTCGCGCTCCGGCGTGGGTGGCGGGGCGACCGCCAGGCAGCAGCGCCCCCAGGGCGCCGGCCTCGAGTGCGCCGCGCTCACCGGCACGTCGGGGGATCCATGCGAGTCGAGCGCCGGTCTCGGCCGCGAGGGCAGCCGCCGCGGTGAGGGCACCGGGGACGATGGCCATCCGTTCCCCGACCAGGATGACCCCGCCGTCACGCAGGGCCTCGTGGGCGCCGGACCCGGCACGGGTGGCGCCGATCTCGCGCAGGATCGCGGTCTCGCGCCCTGGTGCGGACGGCAGGAGGGTGCCCAGCATCTTGTCGAGCCCGCGGGTGCGGAAAGGCGCGATGGCATACACCGAGGTGGTGCCGGCCCGGACGGCCTTACGCAGCCGCAGGAAGACGATCGGGGACTCGTCCTCGGGCTCGAAACCGACCAGCAGGACGGCCTTGGCGTGCTCGAGGTCGGTGTAGGTCACCGCTCCCCCGTCCGGGCCGGTCGCGACGACGTGCCGAGCCAGGAAGTCGACTTCCTCAGCGGAATGCGGTCGGGCGCGGAAGTCGACGTCGTTGGTGTGCAGCGCGACTCGGGCGAACTTGCCATAGGCGTAGGCGTCCTCGACGGACACTCGACCGCCGACGAGTACGCCTGCAGCCCGAGAGCGACGCAGCCCGGCGGCCGCGGCTTCGAGTGCCTCGGGCCAGCCTGCTGCTCGCAGCTCCCCGTCGTCACC
Source organism: Lapillicoccus sp. (assembly GCF_039935575.1). Taxonomy (GTDB): domain Bacteria; phylum Actinomycetota; class Actinomycetes; order Actinomycetales; family Dermatophilaceae; genus Lapillicoccus. The sequence continues at coordinate 1,647 of NZ_JBDTKA010000117.1, read as the reverse complement.
ACGCACCAGCGGCACCTCGAGGCGGTCGGCGAGCGTGGCGTACTGGAAGGCCCACCGGCCCTTGTCGCAGTTCCACTCCTCGTTGACGGCCGTGTCGGTCGCCGCCATCCGCCGGAGCACGACACCGCGGCGGTGGTCGGTGCGGATCGCGCAACCGGAGGCGCAGTGCTCGCACACGCTCGGCGTGGAGACCAGGTCGAAGGGCCGGGAGCGGAACCGGTAGGCCGCACCGGTGAGCGCCCCGACCGGGCAGATCTGCACGGTGTTGCCGGAGAAGTACGACTCGAACGGCTTGTCCTGGTAGATCCCGACCTGCTGGAGCGCACCCCGCTCGACCAGCGCGATGAACGGGTCACCCGCGATCTGGTCCGAGAAACGCGTGCAGCGCGCACACAGGATGCAGCGCTCGCGGTCGAGCAGGATCTGGCTGGAGATGTTGATCGGCTTGGGGTAGGTGCGCTTGACGTCCTCGAACCGCGAGACCGCGCGCCCGTTGCTCATCGCCTGGTTCTGCAGCGGGCACTCGCCGCCCTTGTCGCAGACGGGGCAGTCGAGCGGGTGGTTGATGAGGAGGAACTCCATCTGCCCGTGCTGGGCCTTGTCGGCGACGGCCGAGGTGAGCTGGGTGTTGACCTTCATGCCCTCGGCCACGGTGATCGTGCACGACGCCTGTGGCTTGGGCATCGGGCGCATCGACCCGTCGGGGCCCGGCGTGGCGATCTCGACGAGGCATTGCCGGCAGGCTCCGACCGGTTCGAGGAGCGGATGGTCGCAGAACCTCGGGATCTGGACGCCGATCTCCTCGGCCGCCCGGATCACCAGGGTGCCTTTGGGGACCGAGACCTCGACGCCGTCCACCGTGAGTGTGATGTCGTCGGCTCCCTTGGGCGGCTTGGCGTTGCTGCCGCTGCTCACCGCGTTGCCGCCGTCAGCGGGGCTGGTCAACGGCGTACCCGCGACGGAGGTGCTCTGAGACGTGCTGGGTGAGGTGGGTGTGGTGGTCATGCCGACGCCGACTCCTTCTGGCTCGCGAAGAGCGACGAGGCGTCCCGGTCGAACGGGCAGCCGCCGTGGGTCAGGTGCGCGATGTACTCGTCCCGGAAGTACTCGATGCTGCTCGTGATCGGCGAGGTCGCACCGTCAGCGAGGGCACAGAACGACCGGCCGAGAATGTTGTCGCAGATGTCGAGCAGCTTGTCGAGGTCGGCCTCGCTGCCCTCACCGTGCTCGAGCCGCTCGAGGATCTGCGCGAGCCACCAGGTGCCCTCGCGGCAGGGCGTGCACTTGCCGCAGGACTCGTGCTTGTAGAAGTCGGTCCACCGCTCGACCGCCCGAACGACGCAGGTGGTCTCGTCGAAGATCTGCAGTGCCCGCGTGCCGAGCATCGACCCGGCGGCGCCCACCGACTCGAAGTCCAGTGGGACGTCGAGGTGCTTGTCGGTGAACAGTGGCGTCGAGGACCCACCGGGAGTCCAGAACTTCAGCCTCTTCTGCGGGTCGCGCATCCCGCCGGCGAGGTCGAGCAGCTCGCGCAGCGTGATCCCCAGTGGGGCCTCGAACTGACCAGGGTTCTTCACGTGTCCGGACAGGCTGAAGATGCCGAACCCGGTCGACTTCTCGGTGCCCATGGCCTTGAACCAGTCCGCG